>JAZAIZ010000377.1:0-10756 GCA_036230545.1 Myxococcota bacterium | reverse complement strand
GGCATCGTTGACTGGTTTACCGGCAAGTAAATAACGTTTCTAAGTTTTTATCACTTAAGAGCCCTCGGAGCATTCAAGCTTTGGGGGCTTTTTTTTTGGGGAGGGAGGCAGATCAGTGTTGAACCTTCTTTGGGAAATTTCTGAACACCACAACCCCTCCAGTCTGAATGCCATAGCGTTCACAGAATCCTCCCTGAACTTCGACGACATAGCGTGAGGGGGCCTTGATTTGGCGAGGATTCAGGGTGCCTGGCTCTGCGTTATGGATGATCCCTACGATTTTTTGTTGGCTGTTAATAAAGACCATATCCAGAAAGAGTGGGGTATCTTTCATCCAGAATGTTTGCACCGCTTCGGTGGGGAAGATGAACGCCATACCGTGGTTTTGGGGCAGGGCCTTGCGGTGCATCAGGCCAACGCGTCTTTGTTCGGGGGTTTGTGCAAGGTCTACCGAAACAGTGATGGTCCCGGTGGGCGTATTGAAGTCCACCGCCGGGGGGGCAGTGGGAGGCGGGGCCGCGGTGAGCGTATTGTGGCAACCGCTGCCGGTGAACAATAAGAGGAGGAGGGTGCATCGAGCGAGCATGGTTATTTTTCCTCTCGGGGGGTGCAGATGCCTTGTTGAATAACCGACGAGACGGGCCAGGTCTCCGAAGCGTTGGGGGTTTTGCAGATCAGATCTTCATCGGCGCAGGCTCCTGTGAGGCTGGCCCCCCCCTCTTTGCACACACAGGGGAGCTCCGGTTGAGGGATGCAGAGGAGTTGGTGGGATGTGCACTCGGGGTTCAAGAGGCATTCGTCGAGGCAACCGTATTGGATACAGTCTACAGAGCCGAGCTCCCCACAGTCGGAGTTGGTGCGACAATCGCTTCTGCGAACACAGAAGCTTTGCGTGCTGATTGGACCGACTGATTGGACCTTTTGACACCAAAAGCCAGGGGCACAGTTATCTTCAACACAGCGGTGGTCTTTACAATATGCGGTGGGGGCGCACTCCTCAGAACTCTGGCAGTTAGGGGAGCCTGAATTGGAGGGGGCGACGTTGCATTCTTTGGTGCAATAGGCGGGTAGTCCCTGATGTTCGAGGCAGTGAAGCGCTAGGCATTGGGTATCACGTTGGAGAATGACGACTTCATTGACGGTGGTTTCGCCGGGCACGGGACTGGCTGGTTGGGGAGTTAAAGACTCCCCGCATGCTTTTCCTGTATCGTCTTTTTCGGTACAACCGATCGTAATCCCCACCCAGAGGATGGAGAGCAGGGCGCACAGGAAGAAAATAAGTGGTCTCATGCCAAAAAAACTCCGGGGTTGAAGTGACCTTCTGCTATATGCAGGAGAACGAGGCAACTGGCTAATCTTCATATGGGCGGTGTTTGGGGTTGGGGCACTTTGCGGGCGTATAATGAGAATGAATAAAGACGGTGGTTGGGTGGGGGTGGTTGGGTTTTTGGCGGTCAGTCTTGTGATGACCGCGGCTCAGGGGGCGACGGTTGATCCTCTCCGCGGGGGGGAGAGGTCCCATTATTTTGATCGGGTTCGAGCGGTTCCCCGACGCCCCATGCTTAAGGTGGGGCGTGTTGAGTTGAAGTCCGACGCAGGGGTCTCTCTCAACGACCCGTATTATGTGCATTCATCGAGTGGGCTGGCATTGACGTATTTTCCCAGCGAATTCTGGGGTGTCACTCTGGGAGGCAGTCACTTTTTTGCCCGGTGGGAGACTCCCAATCTCGAGTTGGTCAGGCAGGGACTTATTGCGTTGCCGGCCGAATATGAGCTGCCCACAACCTTTGTTTATTTAGATCTTCAGTGGATCCCCCTCTACGGTAAGTTAAGCCTTTTCAGCCGTGGGATTGCCCATTACGAGACCTATTTCTCGGTGGGGGGGGGGGCACATTTTCATAGCGGTGCTTCAGCCCGTCCCGCGGGGGTTGCTGCCATCGGTCAGCGGATGGTTGTGGCGGATTGGCTCACTTTTTCGTTTGAGTTGCGCGATTGGATGTACCGGGGGGAGTACGGGGTATATCACGAAACACACAGGGGCTTGCAGCATTATCTTATGGTGTCCGGCGGCATCAGTATTTATCTTCCACCTTCTTTTGAGTACTCCCATTGATGAAACGTTTATTGCTTATAGCCGTGTTGGTGATGATCCCATTTGGGGCAGGGGCTGAAGATCCGGGGGAACGTCTCGCGGATCGAATTCCTACCGTTACTCATCGAAAAATGAGTAAGCGCAAACGTGTGGAGTGGGTGGCGGGTCTGGGGACCATGCTTAATGACCCCTTCTATTCGTACGGAATGCTTGGGGCCGGGGTTGGTTACCATTTTAACGAGTCTCTCGGCTTGCGTTTTTCGGGGACCTACCTTGTGGCGAAACCTGCGTATCCGCGGGTTGTTGTTGGCGGCTTGTCAAAGTTGCCCGTCTATACTCGGCCGTTGTTGGATGCGGTGGTTGAGCTGGAGTGGGCACCTGTTTATGGCAGGTTGAGCCTCTTGGGAGGCGCCTTTTTGTCGTTTGATGGTTATCTGCTGGCGGGGGGCGGTTTGAGCGCTGATGTGGAGGGGGAGTTGACTGGTGTGGCGACGGTGGGGTTGGGGCAGCGTTATCGGCTGGGGGACGCAGCGACCTGCTTTTGGGAGATTCGGGGACGAGCTTTTGAGATGAACCGTTTAACAGGGAGCACCCAGGCGACTCCGCGTCAGTATTGGGGCTCAGTGACGCTGGGTGTTATGTTTTATCTCCCAACAATGCCCCTCTATCAAAATTAGGATTTCGAAACGATGGAAGCTCGAAAAAGAGTGAGTGGTGGGCGACTTTTGGAGACTTTGCGAACCCTGCTGATTGTGGGGCCGATGATGTTGGCTGGTGTGGCGCCTTTCGATGAAGGTGCCTGGGCTTCGTCCCCTGCGGGAGTGAAGAAGGGGAGAGCCCTGGCTCTTTCCCAGGAGCGGTCGAGAGGAGAAGACGGGGAGGGGCTGGACTTCTCTGGCGAACAAGCCAGTGAGCTTCGCTCGATTGGGACGCTTAAGTTCGACTCCCCTGATAGTCTCCCCGGGTCTCAGGCGGATATGGATGTGGAGAGCGCCGAATACAAAGCCTTTGTTGCGGCGCTCGACTTGATGGCCCGGGGGCGCTACGAGGTTGCGAGCCTTGAGTTCGAGCGTTTTTTGCGGGGAGGGGTGTTTGCGGCTTATGGGGAAGAGTCCGAGTACCAGTTGGCCAAGGCGCTCTTTAAGTTGGGATTGTATCATAGCTCTTTCGAAGGGTTTAAGGCGATCTTGAAGCAGGGGATGGAGCACCGGCGCTTTCAAAAAGCGGTGGAGTGGCTCTTTCATTTAAGTCGAAAGATGCCGGACAATCATGACGTCTTGAGGGAGTTGTCTCGCTTCAGGGATGTGAAGTTCCCCAGCGAGTATGCAGATGAGCATCGCTACCTTGTGTCGAGGTTCCTTTTGACCAGGTCTTATGAGGAGAGCGTTGATGCGCAGCAGCGAAGACGCTTTAAGGCGAGTGCGCCTCGAGAGACGACCTCTGTTCTCGATTTTGGTGAGTCTGATTTGGTCGAGGCGGATGAGGTGCTTGATTTTGGGGCTGATGCCCCTGCGGAGCCCCCCTTGGCTGGGGAGGTGCTTGATTTTGGTGCCAGTGACCTTGGTGTGGGGAGCGGAGGTACCAGTGTTAAGGCGGACTCGCTTTTGCAGTGGGGACGCCATTTGGCGAGCCGGGTGGGGCGAGAGAGCCCGTTTCATGTTCGCGCTATCTATCTGCGGGGGCTTTACGACCTGTATGAAAACCGTGATCAGGACGCGGTGCACGCGTTTCAGGAGGTGGTGCGCAAGACTAACCCGCGGGTGGTGGAGCGACCGGATAGCGCTACCCGGGAGTTGGGGATCCTGTCGCTTGGACGTATGCACTACGCTCACAAGCAGTTTGACCGGAGCATCTATTACTATCGACAGATTCACCGCGATTCATCCTGGTGGCTGACCGCGTTATTGGAGTCGAGCTGGGCTTATTTACGACGAAGTGATTTTGATAAGGCTCTCGGGAACCTCTTAACATTGCACTCGCCCTTTTTTGAGAGACAGTATTTTCCGGAGTCCATGCTGATTAAGTCTATTATTTATTATGAGGCTTGTCGTTATGAGGAGGCGCGGAAATTCAGCGACAAATTTTTGACGCAATACCGACCATTGATGGAGCAGGTTCAAGCCGCGGTGGATTCAAAGGATACCAGTCAGTGGGTGAAATTGCTGCTGGGAGAGCGTGATGGAGATGCTGTGGCGATGGGTGGGGCGTTTGGTGATTTGGTTCGGCGTGATCCGGAGCTGCGGGCTGCTCGCCGGAGAATGCAGGGGTTTCAGGAGGAAGAGAAGCTTCTGGCGGATTTGATGGTGGGGCGTTTTGTGGGCTCAGAAATGGGTAGGGGGCTCGGTGAGATGTACAGAGAGAGTCGAGTTCAGCTTCTTGAGGAGGTCTTGGGGATGGTGCGAAGACGGCTTCGAATTGAAGCGGAGACGCTGCGGGGCCTTCTGGCGCAGGGGTTGCGGATTCAATTGGAGATCGCTCGAGCAGAGCGAGAGGTGTTGCAGCGCTCAGCAAATGGGGAGGTGGTGGGAGAGGTCATTCCGCCGGCCAATCTGGAAGTGAAGGTGGATGACGAGCATCTCTACTGGCCCTATGAAGGTGAGTTTTGGCGGGATGAGTTGGGGACCTATGAGGTCGCTTTTAGCCAGTGTCGGGAAAGCGGAGCGCTCGAAAAGAGTCAAAACAATTAAGGGGGAGGTGCGCTATGGAACACCGGGAACAGAAAACCAGAGCGCTCGTTTGTGTGGTCGCTTTTGTTTGCGCAGGGGTGGGAGCTTCCCCCCTTGGTTGGGAGTTTGGGGTGCTCCCGCTTGCGTTTGGTGGGGAGACCAAAGATGCCCCCGACACACCCAGGATCAGGGAGGCTCTGGGGAAAAAGAGCGACTATCAGCTTGATGACGAGTTGAACAATATGGAGGGGGTAAAGTCGAAGCAGGTCTCGGAGGCTCGAGGGCCCGAGTTGGACGTTCCGGAGAAGTTTAAGCGGCGGCTTGAAAACCTGGTGGATGAAAAACTGGATGAGGAGATTCTGCTGGCGCAGAAGCTGCTGGAGTTAGAGTCCACCTGCGAGGAGGGGCCTCGGGTTCGCTTTCGTCTTGCAGATCTGTATTGGGAGAAGTCCAAACGATATTTCTTTTTAAGCAATGAGATTGAAGTCTCTGATGAGGTGAAACGCGAGGCTCTGGCGAGTGCGAACGCTCTTCAGGAGAAGACGGTTGAGAGTTATCGGACGATTCTGGAGCGTTGTCCCCTCTACGGGGAGTCCGACAGGGTGCTCTATGAGTTGGGAAAGATCCTGGTGGAGCTGGAGCGGCCTGAAGAAGGCGCTACCTATTTTAAGCGTATCCTTAAGGAGTTTCCGCAATCGAAGTGGGTTGGCAATTCGTGGTTTATGATTGGCGAATATTATTTCAACACCGAGTCTCGTGTGGAGCAGGCCATGCGTGCCTACAAGAGAGTTGAAGAGTTTTCGAAGACCAGCATTTACCCCTACGCTCTTTATAAGATGGGGTGGTGCTATATTAATATTGGCGATTGGGAAGCGGCGCTGCAGACCTTTGAGCGGGTGGTTACACTTGTTCGCGCTTTTGAGGAGCTGAGGGAGTCGGAGCGCCGGTCGTTGTTGAGGGCAACTTTCAATGATTATGTGCGGGCGTACGCGCACATAGACCCCCGCTATTCGAAAGCAGAGCTTGGCGGGGCTAAATCTGCGTATGAAACCTTTCAGGCGTTGGCCGGGGAACGTGAAGCGATTCGAATGATGGATCTGCTTGGGAACTGGTATGTGAATTGGGATGCGCACCAGGACGTGTTGGTGGTGTATGGCAGGCTAATGAAGGAGGTGCCAGGCTCCTCTTATCTGCCGGTTTATGTCGCTCGAACCATTTATGCCAGCCACCGTCTTGGAGACGTTAAGTCGGTGATAGAACGTTTTGACGCGCTGGGAGAGTTGCTTAAGGGGAATCGAGGAGCGCCTGGGGAGAAGAGGAAGAGGCATGTGCGGCGCGCAGCTCAAATGGCGGAGAAGATCTTACGGCAGATTGTTCTGGAGGCTCATAGTGAAGCGAAGAAGTTAAGATGGAAGGCAAGAAAGCGAGCCTATAGCTACGCCAAAGATCTCTACGCTCGATACCTTGAAGTGCTGGGTTTGTTGGACGCTGAGGAAGCATTAAACAACGAATTTCTCATGCGCTTTTATTTCGCTGAGGTGTTGTATGACCAGGGGCTCTATCTTGAGGCGGCCAGGGAATACGAAGGGGTTAGCGCGACGGGGTTTGTTCCGGAGACAGAGCATGAAAGGAGGATCTTGGAGGGCGCCGCAGAAGAAGCGATTCGCGCTTATGATAAGTGGATTACGCGCGACGAGAGGAAACACCCGGTGAAGGTGAAGGGCACTCGTCCTCACACGATTCCTCAGGTGAAGCGGGATTTTATTGCGGCCTGTGAGCGGTACCTTCGAGAGGCTGGAGGTAACGAAGATAAGAATGTCTCTGTTCGGTATAAGATGGCTCGTGTTTATTATGCCTACAATCACTTTGATAAGGCTGCGCCGGCCTTTAATGATATTGTTAAGAACCATCCTGGTAATGGCGTGGCGTGTTATGCGGCCAACCTCACCCTCGACATCTATAATGGCTTGAAAGATTATGCTGCCCTGCGGGATGTGGCGTTCTCCTATAAAAACAATGGGAGCTTAGCGTGTGGCCCGAGGGAGCGGGCGAAGTTTCAGGATATTGGTGAGAGGGCATCGTTTCGTTGGATCAAATCAGAGTTTGAGGACGTTGGAGATTTTAAGAGGGCCGCCGAGGCCTATGTTGCCTTTCGTCGCTCCTATCCTCGTAGCTCGCTGGCTGATGACGCCATCTACAATGCTTCCATGAACCTCTCTCGAAGTGGTGAGGAGCTAAAGGCTCAGCAACTTCGGGAGTTGGTTATTTCGGAGTACCCCACCAGTGAGCTTGTGTCTGAGATCTTGTATCAGATGGGAGTTAGCGCGGATCGGGTGTTGGACTTTAGAGAGGCGGCTGCTCGTTTCGAGCTCTTTTCGCAGCGCTACCCTCAAGACACGCGGGCGCGTGATGCGCTCTACAACGCTGGTGTTTATTGGGACGCCGTGGGGGAGCGAGAACGCTCGATTGAGAGCCGCCGGAGATTTTTGACGAGCTTCAGAGGGGACGATGGGGCACCGGCGATCGCATTTGAAATCTGTGAGCAGCTGGAGAAAGGGGCACAGGAGTTCGCTTTGCGGGCTTCATCGGAGGCGAGGTGGCGACGCTGGGGAGCTGTGGCGCAGTGCTATCAGGAGTTCGCAGAGGCCCCCTACTATGGTGCCACAGAGTCCGACCTCGTGTGTGTCGCACAGTCCCGTCGTCTGCATATTCTGCGGCGGGAGCTTCGGGATGACGCTGAGGCACATCGGGTGGAGAGTGCCTTGAAGAGGCTGTGGGGAAGCGGGAAGCGGTGGCGCTTGGAGAAACCCCGTTGCGCGAAGAGTCGGGCGGGGGCCATATTTCAGGAGGCGGAGGAGTTGCTGGTTGGATTAAAGGCCTTGCGTTTGAGCCCTCTGGACCCCACTTCGGCGGAGACGGTGAAACGTTTTAAGATGTCATTAGGCGCCAAGCTCGATAAGCGGGATGAGGTGGCTGGTGCCTATCGTGAGGTGGTGAAGGAGGGCGTGAGGCATTTTGTGTTGGCGGCGCTGGTGCGGATTGGGGACGCGTCCAAGGACGTGATGACTCAACTTCTCAGGGCGGAGATTCCGAGGGGGTTGTCGCTTGAGCCTGATGAGATCGCTATGGTGAAGGGGCAGTTAAAGGCGCAGGCAGAGCCTGTGTTGAGGGCGGCGCTGGATGCCTACACCCTGTGTGTGAGTAAGGCGAGTGAGTGGGGAATGTATAATGAGTGGTATCATCTGGCGAGGGCGCGTTTGAAGACGCTTAGCCCTCTCACTGCTCCTGCTTTGGAGGGGGAACTGCCGCAGCTTGTGGAGGCCAGCGGGGAGGGGGAGAGTGGATTTCGACTTTTGGTTCGGGAGGGAGAGGGGTGGGAGGAAATTCCACTACACTTGACCGGGACGGACGTCGAGGCTTTTGAGGGGGATGGTTATGAGCAATAAGGGGCTTTGGATCGCAGGGCTGATTGTGGGGGGGCTCTTCGGTGTGGGGTGCGCAGGGGCGCTCTTGTCACCTTCGCTGCCCACAGGGGCGCATCGGAAGGGAGCGATGGAGAAGGCTGACCAGCGCTGGGCAGCCTTGGTGGAGGGTCTGCCGGCGGAGGGCGAGGCGATGCCGGCGGCGACATTGCGGGACAAACTTGAGGGGGTGTTGAGGGTGTGGCCGCTACATCAAGAGGCGCTCTACAACCGGGCTCTGCTGGCTCGCTATGGGGGAGAGCAGGCGGAGGCTTTGCGGCTTTATGGTTTGTTGGTGGAGGTGGATGAGGATTTTTTTCCCGGTGTGTTGGGAATGGCTCACACCCTCGCGGAACGCGAGAGGGGCAATGAGGGGTTGGCGTTGCTCCATTCTTTTGTGGAACGTCACCCCGCTCATTTAGAGGGACGTCTGGCATTTGCGGAGCTGCTTCTGGGGGCGAAGGATTATGAGGCAGCGACGGTGCACTCCCGTGAATTGTTGAAACGGAGCCCGGCGGGAGAAAAGCGGGACGTTCAGCTGGGAGCGTATGGGGTGGTGGCCAGGGTGATGATGGCTCGAGGGCGGTGGGCGGAGGCCCGCCTGGTGGTGCAGCGTGTCCAGCAACTCTGGCCTGCGCGTTGGGAGGTGCAGCGTTTGCGTGCGGAACTTGAGTTGGGAGCGGGGAACACGGGGAGCGCGTTGGCTGCGCTGGCCAAGGGGCTTGAGCAGTCTCCCGGAAAGCGGGAGCTCAGGACGTTGTTGGCGGACACCCTTTTGCGCAATGAAGATTATAGCAAAGCGATCCCTCTTTTGGTGACCCTCTCTGAAGAGCCCCGCGTGGAGAAGCCCTTAAAGCTGGCGTTGGCGTTGGCGTACACGGGGGGGGGACAATTTGAGGATGCGGCTCGGGTTTATCGAAGGCTCGTCGAGTTTTATCCGCGGGATCCGCAGTTGCTCTGGCATTTTGGAGAGCTCCAGAGGCATCATCTCAAAAACTATGGGGAGGCCCTCGAGGTGTATGAGCGCCTTGAGCGCATTGCGCCGAAGTGGAAGGGGTTGCGAAGCGCGCTTGGCGAGGCAACTGAACTGGAGGAGTCTACTCGCTTGGCGCTGGAGACGCGCCGTCGCCGTGAGGCCTTAAGAGGGCAGGTGCTTGAGGCCTGTGCTGGGGCGAAAGCGGGGAGCCCGTTGAACTTCAGCTTTGTGGGCTCGGCGGCCGAAGTGGAGGAGCTGGCTTGGGAGATGGTGGAGGAGGCCCAGCGTCAGGCTCAGGCCGGTGAGGGGGAGAGCCTTGGGGTTTTGGTGGAGTGTGCGCAGGTCATGGTGCGGGAAGGGCCGAGGGCAGATCGTCATTGTGCGGACATGGCAGCGGTGTGGGGGCAGTCCCTGCTTGAGATGGGGCGATGGGAAGAGGCCCTTTGGGTGGTGTGGAGGGGGCTTCGATGTCAGGGAGGGCATCAGGGAGCGCTTGAGTTGAAGGCTCGATTGGAGTCCATGCTGGACCCGACTGCGCTTGAAGAATTGAAGGGGAGATTTCGGCAGGAGTCGGGAGGGGAGAATCTTTGATGGGGAGAAGGGGCTTTACAGAGATGCTGAGATCGCTAGTATGCCGGATGCGTTTGTTTGGCCGAAAGATTGGGTGGTTGGTTGTTGTTGGGCTCCTTCTGGTGGGGGCTCCTTCGGTGGGGACCGCGGCCGAGGATGTGGTGTATGAAAAACATACCATCGTGGATTTTGGAGATGACACCATTGAGGGAGACCTAACTAAACCCGATGGTCAGTATTTGGAGAGTCGAAAGCGCCTGAGGCATGAGCGCTTGATTAAGATTCGCGACTCCTTTCGGCATGAGATCTTGCGCTCGGTTCGGATATTATAGCCGGTAAATGGCGGGAAAAGGTGCGCTCGATACAGGCAATAAGTTTTGGATTGTTCGAGTAGTCTGTTATTTTGAGGCACTATGGCAGTGGAGCTGCACGTACAAAATATTACCTCGGGGATTGTCCCTGAGGCATCTGTTTTCCGATCGGATGATTTTAAAACGGTCAAGATTGGCCGTCTTCGCTCCGCTGAACTCTGCTTCTCAGATCCTTCCCTCTCTCCTGTTCATGCGGTGATCGAATTACGGGAGCTGGAGGCAGTGCTGACAGACATGGGCGCTGGCTCGGGGGTCATGGTGAACGGGGAGCAGGTTCGCAAGCACACCCTCGTTCACGGGGACACTCTCCAGTTGGGGGACACGCGTTTGGCGGTGGGGCTTGGGGCGCCGGCTCTTGAGAAGTCCAGTGGGGCGTCTTTGGGAGCACCGGCTCTCTTTGACGAGGAAGAGGATGATACCGTCCCTTCGGGGGTGGTGGGGCAGCGCAGAGCTCCCGATTTCAAAGCATCGGTGATGGAGATGCGTGTGTTGTGGGGGCGTTCGCTTCAGAGGGTGGAGCACTACCGTCGGCCTGGACGCATTACGATTGGGGAGAGTGAGCGCGCCACCATCCTGATGTCCCGGGAGGGGCTCCCCTGTGAGGATTTTCCGCTGCTTCG
>JAZAIZ010000376.1:0-3460 GCA_036230545.1 Myxococcota bacterium | reverse complement strand
CCCTTCTCAACATCCCCAAAGAAGGCCTCCAGGACCTCAGCGTCATAAAACTGACCCAAAAACTCGCCGTAGAGTCCAGAGCTCTCCCCCCAATCCTTAAGGCGATTGTAGGTGCGCCCTAATCCCCTGGAGACATAGTTCCACCACAGGCTCCCTTTTCCCATCTTACCCCGGGGGAAAGAACGGGTAATGTACCATGTGTCGAGGGACTGCGTGATGTGCTGCATCCGCTCGGCAGAGTCAGCGCCATAATCACGAGTGAGGCAATTGTCCCCGAGGTTGGCGCGCCCGTGGGAGCAATACACATAGGGCACTCGAAATTTATTCGCGTGCTCCCCGGAGTCCACCTTTCCATAATCATCACTCAGGGAGTCGACATCCACCAGCACACGGTTGTCCTCCTGCCAGAGCAAATCTCCCATTTTCTCGTAATACCAGGTGTAGTGATAAGACTGCGGGCCCCGGTTCCAGAAGAAAACGACATCACCGTCTCCCTCTGCCCACTCGTTGAGCATATTCTGGCCGCCCACGGTCTCGGGAGCCGCCTCAAAGGCCCCTCCCACCTCCTCGTAGGCCTCCACTTTACGAACATAACCAAAGAGCACCGCAGCCCGGTCGTATTTGCCGAGGCCTGCTCCATCGATGGTCATTCGCCCAGCATAATCCATCACCGAGCTGTAGGAGTATTCATAGATGCCGTTGTCGAGCTCGTAATCGGTAATAGGATCGATGTCTACACGCGGGCCCACGCTCTCATCAGCCTTGCGCAGCTCCCAATAATCGTCATGGTAATTGATAGCGTCATCGGAACCGCCAAAGTTGTGCATCAAACCAAGGGAGTGCCCAACCTCATGGGCCAATACCGCGGTGTAAATTTTCTCTCGAACGATCTGGTAGATCTCCTGACTCGTATAAGCCGACTCGGCTAATTTTCGTGCCAGACCGATCAACGCGTTGTCCGCCATTTGCGCCAGGTACATGGTACGCTCGGCCGCATAGGCCTCAAAGGCGTCCTGGAGAATCTCCCGGTTCAGGTTAAAAGAGTCACGCAGGGGGCTTACATTCTCAAGCAGCGTGTCGCTGACGGGAGTGGCCGGATCAATCCCCAGTCCCATCATCAACTCGTCGTTGATCATCAACCCCTCAATCTCGGTCCCTTTGAGTTGATTAGCCCTCGCCGCAAACACACCATCGTTGCGCTTCATCTGGCCAGCCATGGCCGCTCGCTCCTCGAAGGGCTTCAACCACTCTCCCACGCCGTCTTCAAACTGCTCCCGCACGTCTTCAGGGGTGATGTCATAACGACGGCCCTCCCAGTATTTGACGGAGCGGTTGTTGGCCATCTGCTTAACCACATGTTCGTGACCGTGCATGCTCATCGTCTCATTCTGGCGGTTGGCTTGAGAATCGAGAACACCGTCCACCCAATCACTGAGATCCACCCCGTCAATGTAGCTATCCGGAGCCCGAGTCCCGGCCAAAAGCTCCACCATCTCCACAACGTCCCAGGCCGCGGTATCGTTGTGGTGATAGACATAACCCATGCCGCTAATAATCTCGCCGGTGATCGGATCATTGTTGGAAGGCCCAAGTCCCAACAGACCATACTCCATGTAGCTTGGCACATAGGCGATGAAGGAGTAGCGGAGGTCCCCCAGACGTGGAGAGTTCCCCACCCCGCCACAAAGAGGGTGGTCTCCCTCCTGAACAGGGTTGTGGGGACACAATACAAACATTTGCTCATCCTCGGGGAGCGCCGCACCAACGGCGTTAACCGCGTCCACAAAGACAGTGTTCCATTGAGCTGCCACGGTCTGCGCGGCGTTGTTTAATGCCACGTCCGCCTCCGGCCAGTCCCGGTTGACGTGATAGACCACCGGCTTGCCCCGGCGCTCTGCGTAGGGAAAGAAGTTCCCCTGAGCATCTTTATAGGGCTGCTCCCAGATGTTGTGGCGGTTGAGCCACTGCACCTTCGACTGCTGCCGAATACCGGTCTGCGGATCGTAGGTCATGCGCTCGGTCGTAAAATATCCAAAGAGCTCGGTCTCTCCTCCCTTGTGGGGAACGGCCTCGTAATGCCACTTGGGGTCGATCTTCTTAAAGCTGTGACGAATGGTGTATTCGGACGCTCCACACTCCATAAAGCTGTGGTCCCAAAACCAGCACAGGGGAATCAACCCGTAGCCAGGATACTCATAAGTTCCGGCCCGAGCGATCATCTTGGTGGTGACATCAAAATAGTCATCCTCAAAAGTTGGCGCGTGGGGGTGACGTTCACCGCTAAGAGGGTCGATCTCCTGAACGTAATAAGACACCGGCTCGGCCCCCTCAACCTCCCAGGAGTAGCCAGGGTTGGTAACGAGGTTTTTGGACCAATCGACCCGAATGTACTCACGCTCATGCCATGGGCGCTCAACACTGTCCTCGCGGACGCTGTTCATCAACTCACCGGTTGATGTGTTGTAGTCCTGGATGATGTCAAAGTGACTCTCAATCCTGAAGACCGCCATGGGCTCACCGCTGTAGACGCCTCCCGCCTCTTCAGTTCTCTGCTTATCATCGGCGCCCTCGATGAGTTCATGGGAGCGGCGAGCGTAGAGAAATTTCTCCTGAACCTCCCAGGTGACACGCTTTAGCCCCGAGTGGTCGGTGTCCCCCACAAAGGTGAAGGTCTCGGAAGCGGGCACATCCACAACGGTCTGCTGATAATACCACTCCGACTTGAAGAATGATTTTGAGTGATAGTTGGGCTGCACCCGGTTAAGCGCCGGGCGCTCTTTACCGCAGGCGCTGCCCCATAAAGCCAGCAACCCTACGCTTACGATCCCCATGATCCATTGTTTCTTTAACATCACTTAACCCCATCTTGTGTTCATTATGGATGACGCCCCGTCACGGACGCGCCTGCCTGCAGGGGGGTCTGAACGACCGCTGCATCGGATTGATTCAGGAGCGCGTCGAGAAGGCGCCCCACCTTAACGTTAAGATTTAGATAAACTCGGAGATAATTCCCATAATCCCCATCGAAGGGGTGCAGATACTGCCCATCGAGGCCGAGAGTACCGTGTAGTCCCCTCACCCCGAGCTCTCCAGAGAGGTAGGGCAGTCCTTGGAACCCGCCAACGCTTATGGCCAGGGTCTCCGCCATGGAATACCGAACGCGAGATCCCACCTGAGGCCTAAAGCTCACCCCGGTGGCGGCGACATCTCCCGACAGGTCGGGGAGGATCCCATAACTTGCACCGAGGGCTCCCTTGAGCGCGAGCCAGTTCAGGAGTTGAAAAGAGAGCCGAACACCATGATCTACACCAAACACCGGGTTTCTCACCCCGTTGTGGAGCAGGCAGCGACTCAACCCCGTGGCATCATCGTCGCTAAACCCAAAGCAATTCCGTCCCTCGGAGGCGCTGATCGCTGCGGCCCTGCTGCCGGCATAGGACTCGTAAAACGTCTTGTGCAC
>JAZAIZ010000375.1:0-13249 GCA_036230545.1 Myxococcota bacterium | reverse complement strand
CCAAAGCCGGGGACATCGAATCCGTGTCCGCCACGGGCTACGCCATGCAGACCGAATCTCTCATTGAGGCGGTGAAGGACAAATTGGATCGTCGCTCCTATAGTCCCTCCCGTAAACGGAATGTCATCGCGGTAGTGGGGCCTACGGGCGTGGGAAAAACCACCACCATCGCCAAACTCGCCGCCAACGCGAGCCTCCGCCGCAAGCAGACCGTGGGATTAATCACCACGGACGTCTTTCGCGTAGGGGCGATTGAGCAGATACAGCAGTACGCAGCGTTGATTGGCATCCCCATGGAAGCGGTTAATGACGCGGATGGCTTCCGCATGGCCATGTCGCGATTTGAGAAATACGATCTGGTGCTGATCGACACCGCGGGGCGAAACCCTCGAGATCTTTCCCAGATAAACAGCATGGTGGAGATGTTCGAGTCCTATGACATCTCTGTTCACCTGGCGGTGGAGTCCGGCACACGGCAATACGAGCTGCGAGAGATCGTCGAGCGTTATCAGCCCCTTCAGCCGGACGCGGTGATTATGACGAAATACGATGAGGCAAGAAAATACGGTGCGGTCCTCAACGCCAGCGGTTTAACAAGAGCGCCGGTCTCCTACATCACCATGGGCCAGCGGGTACCGGAGGACATCGCTCGACCGGATCTTAATGTGGTGGCCCGGGAGATGGTGGAGTCGGTGCTGAACGGGGTGGGGGACCAGTGGCGGCAGGAAGTCCTTGCTGAAGCCGAGACCCAGGCACGGCAGGGCCTGGCGACAATTCATCAGTGGAGCAACCCTCAACCCGAGGCATAAGGAAACGTAATGAAGGATTACTCAACCACCACCCAGAGCGCTAGCGCTCCCCCAAGCCCAGCCCAGGTGATCGCCATCGCCAGCGGAAAAGGGGGAGTAGGGAAGACGAGTGTCGCAGCCAACCTCTCGATCGCCTTCGCTCAGCAGGGCAGGCGGGTGTTGGCCATGGACGCGGATCTCGGTCTCTCGAACCTCGACCTTTGTTTTGGTGTGTCACCGGGACTCTCGCTCCTCGACCTGATGGATGGCTCCGCCTCTATCGAAGAGGTCCTCTGTGAAGGACCGGAGGGAGTTTCGCTCTTGCCCGGTTGCTCGGGCGATTACGACATGGCGAACCTCCTCCTTCAGGAGCGTTACGGTCTCTTTGAGGCCATCGACACCCTGGATGACCAATTTGACGTGCTCTTGCTCGACACCGGGGCCGGCATCGGGTCCAACGCCGTGTCATTCGCCGCCGCCGCGAGCGACGTGGTCATTGTGGTGACCCCGGACCCAACCTCCCTTGCAGACGCCTACGCCTTTATCAAGGTCGCCTCTACCCGCTTTGGTGTGAAACGATTTCATGTGATCGCCAACATGGTCATGAGCGTCGCAGAAGGAGAGGCCGTTTATCAACGTTTGACGAACTTTACGGACCGCTTTCTTAGCGTGGGAGTGGAATATCTTGGTTTCATTTTACGGGACGCGGCGGTCAGGCAATCCGTTCGTCAGGGTACCCCCTTATTGACCCGCAAACCCAACGCCCCTGCGAGCGGATGTGTCCGACGAATCGCCACAAGAATTCTCAACTTACCCCACGACAAGGGCGGATCCGGTGGGATCAAGCTCTTCTGGCGGCGGATCGCGGGCTTAAGGGAGGCCTCATGAACTCGCCCGCGCTGAAGGCGCCAGAGGTGCCAGCTCAGGAGCCCCTTAAGCCGGTGGCGGAGTACCTTCCTTTTGTGAAGAAGGTCGCCCATCGCCTGGCGCGACGGCTCCCCTCCCACGTTGGGCTCGATGACCTGATCGGGGCCGGGGTGGTGGGGCTGATGGAGGCCATGAAACGCTACGACCCGGCTCGCATGTCCGGGTTTGAAAAATTTGCCGAGTTTCGGGTCAAGGGCGCCATTTTGGACGAGCTGCGAAGGCGCGATCTGATGGCCCGAGACGCCCGCCTGGAGTCCAAAAACCTTGAGCAGACCATCGCCGAGTTGGCTCAGAGTTATGGAAGGGAGCCCGAGCAGGAGGAAATCGCCGAGTACCTTGGTGTCTCCGTCGAACATTACCGTTCTCGGCTTGAAAAACTCACCCCTGTGCGAGTGGTCAGCTTCAGTGACGTGTTTCCCATTAACGCCGCCGACTCCGAGGAGAGCCCCTTTGAGGAGTTCGCCAAAAAGGAGATGGTTGGCCAATTGAGCACCGCCATCGAAAAACTAAGCGAGCGTCAGCAGCAGGTGCTGCAGCTCTATTATATCGAGGACCTGACCCTGAAGGAGATAGGCCAGGTGCTCGGGGTGACGGAGTCCCGAGTGTGTCAGATCCTCTCCGAGTCCACCATTCGGCTTCGGTCGATCATGAATGTGCGGGCTCCAGCGAAAGCAAAGCGAGGAGGCCCCTATGGCTAACGGCATTTATTCAGCGCTCTCGGGCGCCATCGGCAGTGTTCGGGCGATGGACGTCATCGCCAATGACATGGCGAACATCGGCACCAACGGCTACAAAGGCACCAGAGTCACTTTTAAGGAGATGCTAGCGGAGGCTGACGGGATCGAGAACCTGACCCACCGCCAGGTGCGCCTTGACTCCGTGGACACCGACTTCTCTCCGGGCGGCCTCAAGACCACCGGCAACCCCCTTGACGTCTCCATTATGGGGGAGGGCTTCTTTGAGGTTGAGACGCCACAGGGGCCACGCTTCACTCGGGCCGGGGCATTCACCGTAGACGCCACGGGGCAAATAACCAACCTCGAAGGGTACCCCGTCATGGGGGACGGTGGTCCCATCTCAGTGCCTCCCGACAAGGCCGTGCGAGTGATTCAAAACGGCGTGGTGGTGGCTGGCGACCTCGAACTCGGCAAGCTGAAGGTGGTGGAATTTGGTGACCGCTCAACCCTTGAGCGCGGGGGACACAATTTGTGGATAGCAGATGAGCAAGCCGACCGACAGATCGTGGAAGAGGTGCTTGTGCAGCCGGGGGCGGTGGAGCGCTCCAACGTTAGCCCGGTGAAGGCAATGACCGAGTTAATTCGGGTGTCGAGGCATTACGAATCTTTGCTGCGGGCGGTGGATACGTTCAGCCAGGCAGACAAGCGTACGGTCTCGCAGCTTGGTAAATAATTAAGGAGTTTATGATGTTTAGAGCATTAAGCAGCGCAGCGACGGGGATGGATGCCCAGGAAAAAAAGGTGGAAACCATCGCGAACAATATCGCGAACGTCAACACCACGGGGTTTAAGAAGCAACGGGTGGAGTTTCAGGACCTGCTCTACGACACCTTAACCCCTCCGGGCGCCAAGACCAGTGAGCAGACGCAATCTCCCACGGGTCTCCAGATCGGCCAGGGGGTTCGGACCGTAGGGACAGTCCGGGAGTTCTCCATGGGTAGCGTCCAGGCAACCAACCGAGTTTTTGATGTCGCCATTGAAGGTGCCGGATTTTTCAAGATTAAGATGCCCGATGGCAACTTCGGCTATACCCGAGCGGGCAGCTTTCAGCTTAACGCTCAGGGGCAGATGGTGACGCCGGAAGGCTACGAACTGGATCCGGGGGTGGTCATTCCCGCCGGCGTGAAGCAGGTGCACATCGCTGGAGACGGGAACGTGAGCGCCACCTTCGCGGGCGACACCGCTGTCACCGAGCTCGGGACGATTACCCTCAGCGACTTCAGCAACCCCACAGGGCTGCAGGCCATCGGTCACAACCTCTACTCGGCGAGCCCATCCTCGGGCGAGCCCATGGATGTGCCACCTGGCACCCAGGGGGTAGGCACTCTTTTGAGTGGTCACCTCGAGACCGCCAACGTCAAGGTGGTGGACGAAATGGTGCAGTTAATCGCCGCCCAGCGGGCCTATGAATCCAATTCACGGGTCATCAAGGCAGCAGATCAGATGCTTCGAAGCACCGCCAATCTGAAGTAGACAGGGGTTAAACGTGAGAAGGTGTAAGAGAATAAATAGAATGATGGTGCTCTTGCTGATGGGGGCAGCGTGGGTGAGCACATCGACGGTAGAAGCGGCGAAGCTTCGGCGGGTCGCCGTGGACGGCGACCGCGTCACGCTCGGGGACGTTCTGCGAAAGGCGCCTGTGGAGGTAGCGAGCCTCGATCTTGGGGCCTCCCCGGAGCCAGGAAAGAGCAAGGTGGTGCACGGAAAGTTGATCCGGCGCCGGCTTCGAGAGGCGCTTATCTCCTCCCGGGGCTTGCGTATCCCCAAAAAGGTGCGGGTGATACGACGGGCACAGGTCTTAACGGAGCTGCAGCTTCAGGAACTCGTGGAGCGTCAGCTTCCGCGCTACCTGCCCGGAGCGGTCGCCGTAAAGAGCCTGAAGGTAAAAGGCGGAATCACTCTTCCTCGCGGAGCGGTGAACCTATGGGCGGAGGACGTCAAATTGAGACGAGGACACCAAACGGTCATCGCCTTTGTGCGGGCCGGAGAGTCCAAAGCAAAGCGGGTGTTGGTGGGTGTTGACGTGGAACGTAGAAGAGCCGGTGGCGATCTGCTGGTGAAGCGGGGGGAGCCGGTTGTGATCCAGGTGCGAGGCCGCGGGGTAACCGTGCGAGCCAAGGGCATCTCACAGCAGGACGGTCGTCAGAATCAGACCGTCGGTGTGCTTCCCGCTGACGGCAAAAGAATGGTTCGCGGCCGCGTCATCAGCGACGGCGTGGTGGAGGTGATGCTATGAGAAACGTCATGATTCGTGGATTCCTGGTCCTCGCGCTGGCCCAGCTCGCGGGGGCTTGTGTGTCTCACATTAAGCCCTACGAACGAAAGGCGCGCCTTTACGAGGCGGATGATTATGCAACCCGAGAGAGTGAGCGCAACGCGGGTTCCCTCTGGAACGACCGAGGTGTGACCCTCTTCGAGGATCACCGCGCCGCCGGACTCGGGGACATCATCACGGTACGAATCGAAGAGCAGTCAAACGCCACGCGAGACGCGTCTACTTCCACCAACCGGGAGAGCGATTCATCCTTTGGAGTTGGGGCCTTTTTTGGAACCCTGGCCAAGGTCGTCGCAAAAAACCCAACCCTGAAACCCGAGGAACTCTTCAAGTCCATAAGCGCGGCGGAGTTTGGCGGCGCGGGGTCCACTAAACGCTCGGGCAAACTGGTGGGCACACTGCCGGTGCGGATTAAGAAGGTGATGCCCAACGGGGATTTCTTTGCGGAAGGAAACAAGATCATCCTGATTAACGACGAAGAGACCTTTCTTTATCTGAGCGGGGTAGTGCGCCCCATGGATATCCAGCCGGACAACTCTGTCTCCTCAAGCCGCTTAGCGGATGTGGAGTTGGAATATACCGGCCGCGGTGTGGTCTCAGAGCGACAGAGCCCAGGGTGGTTTTCACGGGTTCTTGATCATGTGTGGCCATTTTAGAGTGAGGAAGACGATGGTAACAATAAAATATACCTTCCCCGCGATACTGGGGATTCTTATTTTGGGACTTGGCGCACCCGTCCAGGGGGAGCGCCTCAAGGACCTCTCAGATGTCGAGGGTAATCGCCCCAATCAGTTAGTGGGATACGGGCTCGTGGTGGGTCTCGCCGGAACCGGGGATGACCAGTCGGCCAAGTTCAGCTCCGACTCCGTGGTGAATATGCTCGAGCGCCTGGGCACCAATATCGATACCAATCAACTGCGGCTGCGCAACGTCGCGGGAGTCATGGTGACCGCGGAGTTGCCTGCATTTTCCGCTCCGGGGCAGCGCATTGATGTGACGGTCTCCTCCATGGGTACCGCCAAGAGCCTCGAGGGGGGGACGCTCCTGCTCACGCCCTTGAAGGGGGTTGACCGCAGGGTCTACGTCGTGGCTCAGGGAGCTCTCTCGGTGGGTGGTTTTCTTGCTTCGGCGCAAAGCGGAGGGTCGGTGCAGAAGAATCACCCCACCGTTGGCAGGATCCCCGCAGGGGGCCTTATCGAGCGGGGGGTGGCCGTCGCGTTGCCGGGCGCCTCGTTGAAGATCAACCTTCGACGGCCAGACTTTACGACATCGGTGCGCATCGCCGAGGCGATCGAGAAAAAGCTTCGCGCGCCCAAGAAGGTCGAAGTGGCGGACAAGAAGGGCAAGAGGGGCCGTGGAAAGAATCGCCGGAAAAAAGGTAAAAAAGAGGAGACCGTGGTCGCTCCGCTGGTCCCAGAAGGGGAGGAACCTTATGCCACCCCTCAGGATCCAGGAACCGTGCTGGTTCGGGTACCTCACGCTTTCAAGGGCCGAATAGCTCAGCTTGTGGCGGAGCTGGAGATGGTGCAGGTGACACCGGATGTACCGACCAAGGTTGTCATTAACGAGCGCACCGGGACCGTTGTTTTGGGCCAGAACGTTAGAATCACCCCGGTGGCTATCGCCCACGGGGGGCTCACCGTCGAAGTCCAGGAGAATCCCACCGCCTCCCAACCAAACGCTTTCTCTGAGGGGACGACCCAGGTGCTGCCTGGCTCCGCCATCACCGTCAAGGAGGGCACCGGACAACTGCACACCGTGAGGGAGGGCGCCTCCCTGAGTGATGTGGTGGGGGCCCTGAACGCGTTGGGGGTAACCCCGAGGGATTTGGTGGCAATTCTGCAAACGTTGAAATCCTCCGGCGCCCTGAGCGCGGAGTTGGAGATCCAATGAGCAAGCTGGTTAACGGTCTGGACCCGGCATCGTTGTTGAACCAGGCGCTCCCGAAGATCCAGTCCAAGGCGACACAGAGCCCCGAGGCCCTCGACCGAGCGGCTAAAGAGTTTGAAGGTCTTTTTTTGAACGAGCTCTTTAAGGTCATGCGAAAAACGGTTCCCGATGATTCGGGCAAGGGGTTCGCGTCGAAGCTCTTCACCGGAATGCTGGACTCGGAGATCGCAAAATCCACCGCAGGCAACGCAGGGCTCGGACTCTCTGGTATGATCCGTAACCAGCTCATGGGGACCCTCGGGAGGGCTACGGCCACCAGCGGGCTCCTGATGGATGGGGGATGGGTTCAGCCCGTGGCCGGTGAGATCGGTGAGCTTCGTCAGGGGCAACGTTTTGGCGCCCAACGGCACGGGCTCCGTCCGGAGGAGTGCGGGGATGGCCACTGCGGTATCGACCTGGCTCGAAAAACCGGAACTCCCGTAGGCGCCGCCAGGGATGGGGTGGTGACACGTATTGGCCGAGATCCAAACTCAAAGGCAGGTCTTTGGGTGGAGGTCGCCCATGCCGGGGGCCGCCTGAACACCCGCTATTTGCACCTCGACTCGATTCGCGAAGGCTTGATGCCCGGAGACATCCTGCGTGGAGGGGAGCGCCTTGGCCGGGTGGGGAACACGGGCTCATCCTCCCACGGCGCGCACCTGCACTTTGAGGTCTACGAAACGACACCGGAGGGAGGGCGCAAGTATTGGGATCCCAACACGATTTTACGCTCGGCAGGTCCGCCGGGGGAGGGCGGTCATCTTGAAAAGGATCCTTCTTCGAAACTTTTTTCTAAAGTTTCGGGGGTTTCAGGCGATGGTAAGGATGAAAGGGGTTCAGCTGGCCACCATTTCCCCCACAGGGGAATTAAGGTAGCATTGGCTGAACGCTACAAGCTGGGAGAACCCAGCGGAGGACGGCGATGAAGATCATTAACAGCAAGCTTGAAGGACCCGCCCTGGCGAATCGCGCCGGCAGATCCCGAGCCTACGGGGCGGCTTCTGGAGAGGGTCCATCCATCGCTGGCCGTTCATCTTCCGACACCGTCGAGCTCAGCCGAGACGGAGCGGGACTCTCCGAAGCCATCCAGAGAACGGCTTCCGAAGGGCTCCCTTCCGCCTCTCCAGCTCGACTGGCGGATCTCAGGGAGGCCGTGCAAAACGGCACCTATGAGATCAACACCACCGCCTTAGCTGAAGCAATCTTAAGGGATGATTTATCGGCTCCGGGCGGGGGCGGTTGATGGCTCTACAACAACACGAACTCAAACAACAATTAGACGCGCTGCTGGATTCCGGCGAGAAGGCAGCGGCCGAATTGGACAGCCTCGCGCTTGAGGAGGTTACCAACGGTTTGGTGGCCTGGGAAAAAGAGCTTCTTTTATACGAGGGGGCAGACGAAACGTTTTTGCGTTATGTGCGCGAGAAGGTGTTTCGTTACCGGGAGATCTGCGGCTTTGTCGCAGACACCATGTATTCTGCGCTCGTGTTCGCCGGTCGGTCAGGTGTGGGTGGGGACTCATCCAGTGTTTATGGGAAAAACGGGATAGAGGACGGCGACTCGGTTCGACCGGTCCTCATGAAAACATACGGGTGACGGGATGGCTTCATTATTGGATTCGCTGAACATCGGGGGCACCTCCCTTGTAACGCAGCAGCTTGGGCTGCAGGTGACCGGCAACAACATCGCCAATGCCTCCACCGAGGGCTTTCACCGGCAGCAGGTGATCTTTGAGTCCCTTGGGGGCACAGCTCAAGGAGTGCGGCTCCAGGGAATTCGTCGCATGGAGGACCAGTTCCTGATGCAGCAGCTTGGAGCTCAGGCGGGCCAGTATGGCCGAGCCAACGCGCGCTCGGAGAGCCTGAGTCGTTTGGAGGAGAGCGTAGGAGGGTTGGGGGAGCTGGGACTATCAGCCTACCTTGATCGCTTCTTCAGCTCCTGGCGAGAGCTCGCCGCGGCGCCCCATGATGAATTCCAACGCCTCGACACCGTCTCCACCACCCAGGAGCTGGCCACCGCCATTAATCGATGCGCCGACCAATTCAGCGCGGCACAGAAAGAAGCCGATCAGGAGGTGGTTCGTGGGGTTACCGAAGCCAACACCATGATCAAAGAGGTCGCCTCCCTGAATCGTGAGATCATGGAGAACGAAGCTTACGGGGACCAGGCCAACAGCCTGCGTGACCGCCGAGACCTTCTCCTGCAGTCCCTTGGGGATCTGGTGGGCGCGACCAACTTCATTAACGACAAGGGGCATGCTGTGGTGACCCTCTCCGGCGGTACCACGGTGGTAACCGGCATCGGCTACCAGCAGCTCGAGGCCCAATTGGATGCGACCACGGGCTTTCATAACGTCGCGGTGGAAGGGACCACCAATATGTCCCTCGCCGAGAGCATGGCTGGGGGAAGGGTGAAGGGGTTTCTGGATGTACGCGATAAGGACATCGCCGGCCGGGTACGCGAGCTGGACACCTTCGCCTTTGATCTCGCGAGCGCCGTCAACACCGTTCATCGCGCTAATTTCAACCTTAACGGCACCGACAACGTCAACCTCTTTACGCCTCCAACCAACCCTCGGGGAGCGGCAACGAGCCTTGAGGTGAACGCGGCGGTCGTGGCAGACACCAACCTGCTGGCGGCGTCGAGCACCGCCGGGGGGATCCCCGGCAACGGTGTCGGCGCCCAGGCATTGGCGGAGCTTGAGTTTGAGAACGTCGCCGGGGGAAATTCACGCAAGCTCTCCGCGTCGGTGAATCAAATCCTGACCAACCTTGGTTACTCCGTTCGGGATGCGGACCAGGCCGAGGAGCGGACGAGCCTGCGCCTGCGGCAGTTAACCAATTTGCGGGAGTCCTCAAGCGGGGTCTCCATTGAAGAAGAGATGATTCAGCTGACCCGCTATCAGAGGTCCTTTCAGGCCGCCTCAAAGATTGTGTCGGCGGTGGATGATATGCTGGGGATTGTTTTGAGCATCTAATGACGAAGGTGGGGTGAGTACCATGCTGCGAGTAACAGAGAGCATGCTTTTTCAACAGGTAACCAACAGCATTCGGGGTGCGCAGAAGCGAGCCTACGACGCGCAAACCGTCGCTCAGACCGGACTGCGGGTGAACCGCCTCTCGGACGACCCCCTCGCGGCGTCACGGGCGAATATTCTCAGCTCCACGCTGGAACGACTCAGCGGCATGGAAACCGTCGCCAACCGCGCCACCGAAGAGCTTACGGTGGCGGAGTCTGTGCTGGGAGAGGCGACCACCATCTACAGCCGCGCCCGTGAGATCGCCATCAAAGGCGCCAACGCTTCCATGGGGGCCGACTCTCGGGCGGCGCTGGCCGGGGAAATCGATGGGCTGCGTGAGCAGCTGCTCTCCCTCGGAAACACCCGCGTCGCGGATGTCTATGTTTTCGGAGGCTATCAGACCACCTCAGAGCCCTTTGACCAGCAAGGGGGGTATTCCGGAGACAGCGGCGTCCGTTCCGGAGAGATCGCTCCAGGAACGACGGTCTCGATGAACGTGCCGGGTAACCAGGCTTTCACCGGGGGGGTGGATGTGTTCAAGGCCCTCGAGGACCTTTCCCAGAGCCTCATGGCTAATGACGGGGATGCGGTGGGGAAGCACCTCACAAACCTGGAAGATGGCTTCCTGCAGTTGAATAACGCCCGAGGACGGACCGGGGTTTATCTGGGGCACCTGCGCTCTGGAGAGGCGCTTCGCTACCAGGTGGAATCCTCCGCGATGGTCCACCGCACCGAAGCCGTGGAGGCGGATATCAACGAGGCCTTTAACGAGCTGGCCCACACACAGTTCTCTCTCCAATCCGCCATCGCGCAAGCCCAGAGCATTCTACAGGGACTCAAAAACGGCCTAAGGTAGACTCACACTCCAAGGGATGGTAGCGAATAGACTCATGACTATTCCTGCCCCAACTCTGCCCGCTGACGCCTCTTCCAATAACGCTCTTATTCACGCCGCCGTGCAGGAGGCCGTGGACAGCCAGGGTGACCTGGTGCGCCTGCTGGCCCATGATCTGCGTGGGCCGCTTACGGTGCTGCGGGCAACGTTTAACATCTTTGAACGCTCCGCCGGCCAGCCTGCTGATCCGGAGCTGGTGGACAGCGGTAAAGACGCGGTGGTGCGGCTGGCATCCATGGTGGACTCTCTCTTGACCGGCTTGGAGGCATCGGAGATCAATCAATTGCCCATGGATGACGTCTTTGACCTCGGAGAGTTAATCCGGGATGCGGTGACCGATCTGACTGTGCTCTTCCGGGCACGGGAGCTGGCGGTGGGGCTTCGAATCGACGAAGGTCCTCGCTCACTCCAGGGGCGTAAAGAGTTAGTGCGCGCGGCGGTAGACAACCTTCTCATCAACGCCGTGGAGCACTCCCCCCTCGGGGGAGAGGTATCGATTCAAGGAGGCGGCAACACCGAAGGTGGGTTTGACCTTAGGGTCAGCGACCAGGGCCCGGGCGTCCCCGAGGAGCAGGCAGAGACTATCTTTATCCCCGAGCAGTGGTCACGCTTGAAATCCCAAGGTACACGCCTCGGGCGCGGGCTCGGGCTTGTGGTGGCGAGGACGGGGGTCGAACGCCACGGTGGGACACTGAGGCTGGTGCCACCCCATCATCGCCGCTTTGGGGCGACCTTTGAACTCTCTCTGCCGCGCTCATCATTCTCCTGAGTCTGACCAGTTCACGCCATCTTCTCGACATCGCTTTGACGACCGCTCGTCAAGAACCCGACGGCGTCCCCACCTGGGTGCAGGCCCGCCATAAAAAAACCTTAACAAGACAGGCGTCCTTGCATGGCTTGTTGGGAGCGACAACTTGGCATTTGAGTTGCAACAGAACACGTGAACCTAACCATCACGGAGGTAAACGTGAGCACGACTGCAACTCAAACAGTGACAGAAGAAATGAACGACTCAGAGAGGCAGGTGGACATCCAGGCTGCTCTGGAGGAGCTTGAAGCGAGTTTAATGTACTCGGTAAATCAACTCACGCCATCCCTTGACGCCATCGGTGAGCAGCTGACTCGAGCTGCCGGGGATATTCGAGCCCAGGGTGACGCGGGGATCCTGTGGACCTGCCTGGACAATTTACAGCACTTTCTCAAATTGCTCGAGACCATTACGGTCACCGCCGGGGTCCCCCCGGAGGACGTCGCGGTTTTTGATGATGCCCTCAGTAGCAGCCTTGTGGGGCTGGAAGAGCGCATGAATGAGGCCCAAAATGGCGAGGACATCGCCGTGGCCATCGAGGAGACCCTCCTGCCGGCGCTGACCACGTGGGCGCAGTGCGAGGTGGCGATCCGCAAGATCATTGAACCGCAATCCGCCGACTAAGGAGCAGGGCGGGATGACATCGGGACTCGAGGCTTCGCCGGCGTTACGGGCCAGGCTGGGGTACCGCAAGTTTGCCGGGAGTTCCCACGTGGTTCTCTTGCTGGACAGCGGGTACCACCTGCAGAGGGAGTGCGGTCGGGCCTTAAGGCGCCTGGGGCATCAGGTGGTTCGGGTTCCGGTGGGGGGGGAGTTTTCCCCGCTTCTGCAAAAGGTGCTCCAATGCCTTGTTCGGCACCGCCCTGACTTTGTTCTCTCTATTAACCACCTGGGGTTTGACGAAGGCGGGTATTTGGGTTCCCTGCTGGCCAATTTGCAGGTGCCGCTGGCGGTCTGGTATGTGGATTCGCCCGGGCTGATACTCCAGACATCTCGAACCACGGGCACCCCCTGGGTCAGCGCGTTTCTTTGGGAGCGCTCCCTGCGTTCACAGTTGGATCGCCGCGGGTACCCCCACACGAAGTACCTGCCCCTGGGCACAGATCCGGAGGTCTTTTTTCCCCGACGCGCTCCCCAGCAAGGCAGCCTCACCTTTATTGGTTCCAGCAATGAAGAAAAGTTGGGCCAATGCCTCGCTGAACTCAAACCAGCCAACTACCCCCTCGTGGTGCGTCTGGCCCGGGAGATTCTTGGGGACCGCGACGTTCTTGTCGACCCCCTGAAGCTGCCCTCCGGGTTTCCTCGGATGGGAGACGAAGCCGCCTTCTGCTTGATGAGAACAGCGATGTATTTGGCGACCATTCGGTATCGAAAGGATCTGCTCTCTCGGCTTGTGGGGAAAGGGATGACAATCTACGGGGATGAAGGCTGGCAGGACCAGCTTCGGGAGGCGACGCTCCGGGAGAGAACCCGCTACGGGGTGCAAACCGCCGAGATTTACTCCTGGTCGGAGGTCTCCATCAACGCAACCAGCGCTCAAATGCCTCGTGCGGTGAATCAACGGGTCTTTGATGTGCCAGCGGCGGGAGGGTTCCTGCTTTCGGACGCGCAACCTGACCTCGAGGAACTCTTTGAAATGGGCAAAGAGGCGGTAACTTACTCCTGCGGAGAGGAGTTGGTGGAGCTCGTGGATTATTATCGTAGGCACCCCAGCCAACGGGAGGCTATCGCTCAGGCAGGTCGGGCGAGGGTGCTCAAAGAACATACCTACGTTCATCGCTTAAACACCCTCCTGGAGGTAATGCGTGTGCGTTATCAGTAAACGATCATGTGTTTTTTTTCGCAAGACGCGAATTCCTCTTGTGCGACAA
>JAZAIZ010000374.1:0-2772 GCA_036230545.1 Myxococcota bacterium | reverse complement strand
TGAGACCCCGCTTGAGAGCGTTTCTCCTCAAAATTCCACCGGTAGCCCAAGCCGAAGCTCCCCTGGTGCATGTCGTTGTCCAGGAGGTTGGTATTACCTCTGGGCAGAGGGGCTGGCGAGACTCGGTAGCAATAGCCGGCCCGTAGGGCCAAAACGGGGGTTATCATCCACTCAAGCCCCAGGCGTGGAACAAGAGTATCCACGAATTCAGGATCTACCCGCTCGGGGTAGCTGAGAAATCCCGAGGCCACGGGCGACTCGTCTGCGGCGGAGGTATGCAGAAAAGGACCGGGGTAGCTCGACCAATCGTACCACGTGAGGTCAAGGGAGACCGTCCAGGCCGGGGTCGGGTTGTAGGTGGTGCCGAAGGACGCGTTCGCCGGCGTGTACCAGGAATAAACCTCAAGCATTAAGTCAAAGGGGATATTGATGCCAAACGCACGGATTCTGGTTTTGGCGATCCCCTCCATCTTGTGGAAGAGCGCGGTTTTATAGGTCAGCCCAAGGTGAAGTTTTTCGCTCGGTCGGTAGCTGAGCCCCAGGTAATACCCCATATTGGGTTCGAGCGCCCAGGTGAACTCATTGTGAAGTTCCTCTTCAATGTCGGAGGCGTAGGGGATGATGTTTTCTATATCAAGACCGCTGTTTACCAGGGTGGCGCTGCCAAGGCCAAGGCTGAGGGAGTCCGCGATGCGGTAACTCATCCCCATGATCAGGGAGATTTGCTCGAGGCGTTGACCATACATAAAAAAACGTGCCTTCGTGTCGGGGCTGCCTTGTTTGAAGTATTGTGGGTTTTTGGGGCTTAAATTCAGGAGCAATCCAAAGCTCAGGTTGGCCGGGAGCTGAAGCGTGAGGCCCGCGGTGATATAATCCCGGGGTCGCATGGTTTCCAACTCCGGAGCATCGCCCTCCACGGCATCAAGATAAAAGCCATAAGCCAGGTGGTTGTATCCCAGGGTCAGGGTGTTCTCATCGCCGAACGAGATATTTGCGATGTTGTAATAGACTGCGGCGGCGTCTGTTCCGAGGGCTGTGCCTACGCCTCCCATCGCTTTGGAGCGAGCGCCCACGCCAACGGCCTCTTCCAGAGAATTTGCGAGAGGAGAGGAGAGTGGGGAGAACCAGGCACCGAGCAGCGTTGTGAGAAAAAAGAGACGGCGGAAAATCAGAGTGTGTTGCATTGGGTTCAGTTCTGCTCAGAGGGGGAGGAGTGGGGGCGGTTTTGGATCAAGTCCCAGATGACATTAAGTCCGTACTCGTCGGTGGTGATGAAATCAATCACGCTTAAAAGGATCGGCTCTACATCCGCTGCGGTCCACGCGTCGTTCAGGGGCATGCACTGGTTGCGAGGGGAGATGCTGGCGATATTGATGAAGAGGGTAGCGAGGTCAATCAGGGGAGCGCTCTCAAGACTGGTGGGGCCCTGGTCCAGGGCATTTTGAAGCAGGGAGAGCATAAAGGTTCGCGAGTCGCTGGTTAGCACCCTGTCAATGGTCGCGAGGGCCTGGCCGCCGGGAACAGTTTGTGGGTTAAGCGCAGTTGAGATGAAGGAGAGCGCGGTCTGGAGGTCCTCCCCATGAACTGTGGTCTGAATCGCTCCGGTGAGGAGTTGAACCAGGGGGCTGAAGAGGTCGGGGTAGCCCTGGGGAGGCAGAGAAGTGAGGAAGCGGGCAGTGCTCTGCTCAAGGGGCGCGCTGTGGCGCGAGTTTTTCAGGGTGTTCATCAAGACAATGAGATCGGCAAACGTTGGGCCTGTCAGATAGCGGTTGGACCTGCTCTGGAGGGAGTCAAGGTGGCAGTGTCGCTCACTTTCCGGGAGGTCGAGCAGCTCCACAAAGAGCCCCAGTACCATCTGCCCCAAGGGAAGTACCCGGGGGTTGGCCAGGCGCTCTCGGTCGTCTTCGAGCTGGGGTGTGCCGCGGGTATCCATTCGGGTGCCCTGGAGGTAGCCACTGAGGTGACGGATTAAGTTACGAAGGGAGGGCGTCGCTTGGGCCTCCTCTGTTCGGAGGGCGAGCGCTCGCAGGGGGAGGAGCAGCTCTTGGGCAAGAGAGGTGTTGACTCGAGGGCCTGAGCGAGTGTGAATGACGTCGCTGCTGTTGAGAAAGTGCTCCAGGGAGTTGACCATGACGTCCGCGGCGGCCCCGCTCCCGTGCATGGCGTTGGCGTTGAGGAGTAACTCGTTAAAATCGAGGAGGGGCTCGAACATTCCGGCATGAAGCGCCTCGCTCATCAGGGGGAGCACCGCGCGTATAACGCTTGTGGTGTCTGCCCGCTGGTCGTCATCTTTGCGTAGATCGTTGGCTGCGAGGTGAAGCAATTGGAGCAAGGTGTCTATCTGGCCGTGTTCAGTGAAGACCCTGGTGATGGG
This sequence comes from Myxococcota bacterium, assembly GCA_036230545.1. Classification (GTDB taxonomy): domain Bacteria; phylum Myxococcota; class XYA12-FULL-58-9; order XYA12-FULL-58-9; family JABJBS01; genus CAXGXL01. Next base: position 398 of record JAZAIZ010000374.1, on the reverse strand, counting down.
AAGGTAGGTGTTCAGCGCTCCACTTTTGGCCAGGGTATCCAGCGCTTGCAGGTTGTTCCAGACGATCTCACCATCGCAGCCGATAAGATTCAAGGTCGTGGTGGTGAGCGTCTCGCCCATCCAGGGAAAGACTCCAATGAGGCTAAGGAAAGAATCGGTGAGTGAACAGACATCGTCTGAGTCCATCCCTGCGGTGGTCTCCAGGAGAAACTCCGCCACTGTCTGTCCCTGGGTAAAGGGGACACTTCCGCAGTCGACGCTGGTGAAGAGCTCTACCCCCTGCTCAAGGCTGCTGCGGTTATCGATGACTCTCTGATCCCGGCTCAGATAACGCCTGGCTTTGGAGTAGTCGACGGGGGTCGATCGCTCAAGGTTGGGTTGCTCGTCGCTGCAGGCCT
>JAZAIZ010000373.1:0-24177 GCA_036230545.1 Myxococcota bacterium | reverse complement strand
GGCCGCCCCCCCCCCCCCCCTCGCCCGCCCCCCCCGGGGCGCCCCCCCGGCCGGGCCAGGTGTATTCGCTTCGTTCGTTGAGGGGATCGACCCTCGCGAAGGGGGATGACGCGTTGCCGGGGTGTTTTGGGGTGGTTCTCGATGCCAGCTCTCGGTGTTTGATTCACTGGGGTGGGCTATCCTTTGCCTTTCGTTTTGTGCCCGCGCTGAAGTCGGTGGGGGGACTCTTTGCCAAGGGGATGGATTATCCCTACCTGAACACGGCGCTCTTTTCGCTCTTTGCTCATGTCGCGGTGATTGTGGCTTTGATGATTTATCCCATTCAAGCAGAGAAGCTCGGACGGGACACCTTTGGGGGGCCGCCGGACCGTTTTATCAGCTTGATTTTAACGCCGCCTCCCACCAAGCCGGTCTCCAACGCTGTGCTGGAGCGGATAAAGAAGAAGCGTCGCCCGCCGGAGTTGGAGAAGAAGCTGCTGGTGGACCCGAGTGCTCCGGCGGGAGAGATGGAGTCGAAGGGGAGTGACGAGAGCAAGTCGAAGGCCCAGAATCGAGTGGAGGTGCGTAAGCGCTTTGCACGTCTCTTTGATGATGGGGGTGCGGCTGGGGGGATTATGGGCAACCGGGGTGGGGGGGGCAACCTCTTTGGGGGCCTGGCCAAGGTGCTCGGCACGATGGGGCCGGGGACGGCCTCTGCAGATCTTGCCGGGCTCGGATTGCGCCGTGATGTGTTGATGGGGGGAGGTCTGGGGACCTCGAAGACGGCGACGGAGATTGGGACCAGTGGGCACCTCGGTGCCGGTGACGCCGGGGTGGAGTACGGCGTTGGGGTGCAGATTGGAAAGCGGCAGAGACGGGTTGTTTCATTGTCTACGCCTACGATTATGGGGGCGCTCTCCCGTGACGTTGTTCAGAAGGTCATCGATCGCAATAAGAATCAAATCCGATATTGTTATGAGCTTGATTTGCAGCGCAACCAGGACCTTGCGGGGAGGATCGCCTTTCAGTGGACTATTGAAGCCACCGGCAGGGTCGGTGAAGTGGCGATTAAGGAGTCGACCCTCGGAAATTCGCGGGTAGAGCAGTGCATGGTTCATCGCATCCGAACCTGGCGTTTCCCCGCGCCGGCGGGAGGTGGGGTGGTGGAGGTACACTACCCCTTTGTATTTAAAGCGAATTAGTTTGGCCAAGCCGACAAAAAAAGGCGGCGAACGCCATGGGGGAGGACGCTCGCCGCCCGAAAGAGGACGCCCTGGGGGGAGGATAGGCGTCTCTCTTATAGGGTACGTTGTTAGGGGCGTTTGTAAAGAGGTGGCGGGGAATATAAGCCCTCTGGGTGTGGTGAAATGTAGGGGTGTATGGGATAGGACGACGCTATATCAGGGTTTGCGGTATGAAACTTGCCCTGCACAACGAAGGGAAATTTAGGGGTTGAATGAAAGACTTAGAGGCGCATTTGGAGACCCTCGCGGGAGATCCGCTTAATTCAGCCGCATTGGACGCGGTTGAGGCGGCCTATGGTGAAGGGGATCGTTGGGAGGAGTTATTGCGCCTCTACGAGGGAAATGCGCTTATAGCGGGGGATGCGGACGCCGCCGCGCTTTATTGTCGCGCCGCTACACTTTGCCTTGAGCGGCTTTCAAGCGCTCAACGTGCGGAGTCTTATCTGGAGCAGGCGCTTGAGCGGGCTCCGCGTGCAGTTGAGCCGATGCGCCAATTACGGCAGCTTTGCCTGGAACGACACGATTATAAGCGGGCGATTGTGCTCTATGAGGGGGAACTGCATTGGACCGACGATGTGGGGACCCGTAGCTCGGGGTGGGTTGAGGTGGCACGGCTTTATGACGAGCATCTCGGTGAGCCTGGGAAGGCGATTAAGGCTCTGCAGAAGGCGCTTGAGTTTTCTCCTTACGATTTTGAGGTGCGCTCGCGGATGGCAGAGCTCCATGGACGTCAGGGGCGATGGGATTTGGCGTTGACCGGGTTTATGGATGAGGCCAATCCTGAGCATGCAGATCCCAGGGGGCTGGAGGGACTGGGGACCCTCGCTGCTCGGCTGCTGAATCGTCCGGCCTGTCACGGGCAAGTTGACCAGGCACTGGATTGGATTCTGGAGAATCGCCCGGAGGATGAGGGGGCGTTGTCGCTGCGCTCGAGTCTGGAGACCTATCAGGATACCTGGGAGACTCGCTTGCTTGATCTGGGGGCGCAGATTGAGGCGTTGAGTGAAGGGGGAGAAGAAGGGAGCGCCCGAAAAGCGGCGAACCTCTGGTTTGAGTCCGGGCAGATTCAGAAAGTGTATGCCAACGATGAGGACGCCGCGCTGGAGGCGGTTGAACGGGTGGTGAGTCTTGAGCCAGGCCACCGGGAAGGGCTGCGTGAATACATCGCCCTGATGCGCGAGCGGGAGCGTTTTGAAGAATTGGCTGGGATGCTCGAGAATTTGGCGGCCTACACCCGGGACCCGGCGCTGACTGTCGAGCTGCTGGAGGAGGGCGTGGAGCTTCGGCGGGGTGAGCTGGAGCAGCCTGAAGAGATGCTGCGTTTGTCTCGTCGCATTCTTGAATTGGATCCTGGTAACACCTTTGCCAACGAATCGATCGTTGAGCACCATGTTGCGGTGAAAGATTGGTCGGGGGTGGTTGAGGTCTTCGAGGAGTGGATTGAGCGGGCTTCTTTTCTGGAGGATAAGATCACGGCCCATCTGGGCTTTGCGACGTTGCTCGAAGATGAAATGAATCAGCCCGAGGTGGCCCAGGAGCATTATGAGTCGGTCATTCGTTACAATCCCAGCCATCCCAGGGCGGTTTTAGCGCTTGAGCCGGCCTATCGTGACACGGCGGAGCCCTTTGTGTACGCCTGCCTGTTGCGGGCGAAGCTCGAGTTTTGTGAAGGCGAGGCTCGGGAGAACGCCCTGCAGGAGTTGGGAGAACTTTACGACAATGAGCTGGAGAGGCCCGCGGATGCTCTTGATGTGCTTGGGGAGTTGTTTTTGCGGAAGCCGGGGGAGGCGTTGGCAAAGCGCTTGGAAGATTTGGCGATGCGCAGCGGCGAGTACGGGCGGCTGACGGGGGTGCTGGAATCGAGCCTCGCGGGTGCCGAGACTATCGCGGAGAAGACGTCTCTCCTCTTCTCGTTGGCAGAACTCTATGAGAGTGAGCGGGGTTCAGTGGATGACGCTCTGGGGGCCTATCGCAGCATCCTTGCCCTGGCCCCGGGGGACGCCCGTGCGCAGGAGGGCTATGAGCGGCTCTTGGAGCTGTCGAGTGAATCCAGTGACAAGATCGACTTTTACGAGGAGCGACTGGAGGAGGCGGAGTCCGACGGAGAGCGGGTGACCCTAATGCATCGGCTCGGGACAGAGCTGGCGGGCACCTCAAAAAATGATCCGCAGGCGATTGATGTTTATCGGAAGATCATTCAGCTCGTTCCCAATGACCGAAGCGCGTTGGATATGATCAGCATGCTCTATCGGCGTGAGGGCCGTTGGGCTGAGATGGTCGACGTCATGAATCATGAGCTTCAGTTTCTGACGGATGTGAAGGCTCGGGCGCTCCAGCATTTGGATATTGCGCAGGTGCTTGAGAGTCACCTCTCCCGTATTGATGACGCGTGCGCGAATTATTGTGCGGCAATCGATGAGAGTATGAACATCGAGGGGGAGGGGAACTATCATGTTGAAGGGGCGAATGAGGGGCTTGAGCGCCTCCTGCCCCGCTCGAGCGAAGCAGCGAAGTTTGCCGATTACCTGCAGCGTCATTATGAGCGCATTGGCCATTGGGAGGGAGTTGCTGATGTTATGGAGCACCGGGTTCAGCGCAGCGAGGATGTCGCTGAGCGGTGCAGGATTCTCAGAGAGTTGGCTGGGGTGTACGAGACGCGCCTGTCGAAGGACAGCAGCGCCGTTGGGGCGATGCTGCGTGTGTTTCAGGCAGATCCTGAGGACGCGCCGACGCGGCTTGAGCTTTGTCGCCTGGGAGAAGGGCTGGGAAATTATTCGGACATTGTTGTTGCCTACCGGGCGAGCGCTGGGGGATTGGACCCCGCGGGGCGAGACGACCTTCTGACGCAGGCGGCGGTTCTCGCTGAGAAGGACGGAGACTTTGGCGGGGCGATGGGGGATTATCTGGAGACCCTGTTTTGGGATGAGAGCCGCGGCGTTTCGGTGGACGAAGCCCTGGAGCGAATGATGCACGGGGGACTTGAACCAGCGCGGATTCTTGCGACCGCGAAGGACGCGTCGTGGGGAGACGAAGACCCCATGGGGAGAGCTCGTCTGCTGGTGCACCTGGCGACCTTCTTTGAAGAGCGCATGGATGACCTGGATGCGTCCCTGCGGGCCTGGAGGGCCTCCGGGGAGTTGAACCCGGCTGACGTGGAGGCTGACCAGAACGTCGAGCGTTTATTGAGAGAGGTGGGCGCTCCCGCTGACAAGATAGATTATTTTCAGGGCAGGCTTAAGACCACCTCGGATGAGGCAGGGCGGGTGGCTCTCCTTTTGGAGATCGCCCAGGTGTTTCGAGAGGAGTTAAGTCAGTTTAGTGACGCGATTGAGGTCGTGGAAGAGGCTGTCGCGATACGACCGGGGAAGCGGGAGCTTTGGGGGATGCTCGCCGAGCTTTACGCAGAGGTTGAAGATTTGTCGGGAGTGGCTCAGGCCATGGAGCACGAGGTTAAGCTCGTGAGCGACCAAGAGGAGCGTGCCTCCTGCCTGATGGAGTATGCCGAACTATTGGGTTTTAAGCTGGAGGATGACGCTTCGGCCTTTGGTGCAGCGCGGGCGGTGCTTGGGGATTTTCCTGGTCACAAAGGAGCGCTGGAGTTGATGAGGAGGTTGCATCGTCGATGCGGTGATGCTGAGCTTTTGACTCAACTCGAGTCAGCGCTCGTGGAAGGTTATCAAGCGGGGGAGCAATGGGCGTCCCTCTCGGAGCTCTTGTCGGAGTGCCTGGCCCGGGAGACCCGCGCTTCGGAGCGGGCGCGTCTCTCCGAGTTGCTCGCCGAGATTCAGGGGGAGCACCTCCTCGACAACGCGGCGGCATTTGATACCTCCATGGAGGCCTTCCGGGAGTCGCCGACGTTGAACGCGGCACGCAGGTTGGAGGATTTGGCGAGCGGAGAGCAAGACTGGAACAAGCTTCTGGAACTCTTTGCTGAGGTGAAGATTCCATCCCAGGAGGAAGCAGGGGATGACTCCTTCTTTCGGATGGGGGACATCCTCTATTATCGCTTGGAGCGAGCGCAGGAGGCTTTGGAGTATTATCGGCGGGGGATCGCGGTGGGGCTCCCTGCTGATGCCGAGTTGCTCGCTCGGGCGGAGGCGGTCTTTCGGGAGTTGGGGGAAACTGAGGGGTTGACGGTCATTCTTGAGGAGCGTCTGTCACGGGTTGGTGACGCCGAAGATAAAGGCGCGCTTCTTGATGAGTTGGCGGAGCTTCATGGGGGGCGGAGCGATGGTAATGAACGCGCCCTCACTCATCTCAGGGAGTTGGTGGCTCGCGATGAAGCGAAGATGGAACATCTTCGGGCTCTGGAGGAGCTTTTACGAATGAGCGAACGTTTCGAAGAACATCTGGATGTGGTGGACAGATTGGTGGCTTTGGGAGAGAGTAACCCGAATTTGTTGGAAGATACGATGGCTCAGGGGCAAACCCTGGAGTCGTTAAACCGAGATGAGGAGGCGTTTGTCGCCTATCGCACGGTGTTGTCGCGGGAGAAGACTTATGAGCCGGCGATCAGGGGGCTTGAGTACTTGCTCGAGCGCGGCGTTCACGTGGCTGAGGTGGTGCAGGTGCTGGAGCCTGTTTATACCGCCGCCAGTGATTACGCGCGGCTCGCGAGCGTGCTTGAGAAGGGGGTGGATGTCGCGACCGATCGTGACAAGCGCAAGGCGACCCTGCGCCGAATCGGAGACCTCTATGAGAACAGGCTTGAAGACCGACACCGCGCGTTTGAGATCGCTTGCCGAGCTTTAGGTGAAGATCCTGCGGACATGGGGATTCGCATGTGGGTTGAGAAGCTCGCGCTTGAACTCAACGCCATGGAAGATCTGGCGGACGCCTATATGGAAGAAGCGGGGCGTGCGGGGCCGCCGGTGGATCTGCAATTGCGTCGCCGGGCGGCGAGCATTCTCCATGAGACCGTGGGGGATTATTTTCGAGCGATTGAGCAGTATCGCGCAATTCTGAAGTCGCGGCCCGAAGATGAAAAATCACGGGACGCTCTGGAGGCGTGTTATCGAGAGCTGGAAGACTGGACCTCTTTGATTAAGCTTCTCCAGGAGCGGGTGGACTCGCCTGGCGATGTGGAGAAGCGTCGCGAGCTGCTCAATGAGATAGGGGAGCTTCAGCTCTCCAAGGTGAACTCGCCGGCGGGGGCCTTGGAAACTTACCTGGCGCTTTATGACCTCGCGCCCGATGACTTTGCTGTGACTCGAAAAATTGACGCCCTTTATCGTCACCAGGAGCGCTTTGACGAGCTGGACGAGTTCTATGCGCGTTTGGCCGAGGCTGTACGGCTCAGCCCCGATGGGGAAGGCAGAGAGCGGCATGAGGAGACGCTCTTTAAGCGCGCGGCGCTGCTCTTTGAAGAGCTGGATGACCGCTCCGGGGCCTTGGGCGTTTTTGAGGAGCTTCTTGAGAAGAACCCAGCGCATGAGGGAGTGGTGGCGTTTCTTGAGCAGGTTGAGCCTCCCGGTGATGAGATGGTCAAAGCCCTGCTGGAGCGGGCTTATGGCAAGCGGGGGGAGTGGGATAAGGTGCTTGAACGCTTGAATCACGAGCTGGAGTCGACGCTGGAGCCAGAGCCTCGGGGGAAGCTGTTTTGCAGGATCGCGGAGGTTTACGAGGGAGACTTGAGTTCGGTCGAGTTGGCGTTGGGAGTGCTGCGGCGAGGGGTGAGTGAGAACCCCGCTGATGAGTCTCTGGTGTCGGCGTTTGAAGGTCTGGCGGAGCGCCATGACGAGTGGGTGGAATACGTAGACGGAGTGAGCTGTGTTTTGGATGGGCACATGGAGTCCGCTGTCCGTCAGCGCCTGCTGAAGCGCCTGGCAGGGGTGTGCGAGGACGAGCTGGAGGATGTGGATGACGCTATTCGCTACCTTGAACAGGCCCATGAGAACGAACCCGAAGATCTGAGCGCCGTTGAGGCCCTGGAGCGACTTTGCGTGCGGCACGATCGCTGGGGCGCGTTGGTGGGAGCGTTGAAATGTCGCTTAGCGGTCTCTGAGGACGTGGAGGACAAGGTGGCTTGCCTGCAGCGCATCGCGCAGGTAGCTGAAGAGGAACTTGGTGATCAGGGAGCCGCGCTGGAGAGTTATCAGGAAATTCTATCGCTGCAGGATGGAAACCAGGTGGCGTTGGTGGAGTTGGAGCGGCTGCATGAATTGCGCGATGATTGGGCGGCGCTGGCGGGAGTGCTTGGTGAGGAGACTGCCATCTTCGACGAGCCAGAGGAGCTGCTGCGGGTACATCGAAAGGCCGCTGAGATTTGGATGGATAAACTGGAGAGCCCTGAAAAGGCGCTTCAGGAGTGGCTCTCGGTGTTGGAGTTGGAGCCCGGAGATTCGGAGGCTTTGGAGTGGGTGGAGTCCTGGTACCGGGAAAGTCAGCGCTGGGACGAGCTTAGTGCGCTGCTGGAAGGAAAGCTCGAGGGAGGGCTTGACGTTGAGGGACGGCGGGAGGTCCAGCGGGATTTGGGGCGCTTGTTTCGGGATGAGCTGGGGCAGGGGGAGCGAGCCATGGCTGCCTGGCAACAGGTGCTGGAGAGTGCCCCCGATGACGTTGAGGCTCTTCGGGCATTGCTGGAACTCTACCTGGCCGAGGGACGGTGGGGTGATGTGACCCATGTGGCTGGGCAGCTGGTGCCTCTGGTGGAGCGCGATGACGCCAACGCCCTTCGCTTGTTATCTGCAGAGCTCCATTTTGAGAAGATGGAAGACAAGAGCGGTGCCCTGGCGTTGGGGCGATCGATTATGGGGACCCACAGTGGAGATATCGAGGTGCTGGGGCGGTTGAATGCCTTGCTCAGAACGATGCAGTGTTTTGAGGACGCGGTGGAGATTGAGGGGCAGCTGCTTGGGCTTGAAGTTGATGACGATGGTCGTGCGGAGCGCTACCATGCGCTGGCGTCGCTTTATTCGCAGGAGTTGGAGCAGGCGGTTGAGGCGCGGGAGTGTTTGCAGTCGGTGTTGGAGCTTCGTCCCTTGGATTTGAAGGCGTTTGGTCTTCTTCAGGGCCTCTACCGGGAAGCGGGGTTGTGGTGGGAGTTGCGGGAACTCAATGAGGACTTCGTTGAGAGGGTGCCCGCGGAGGAGCGGAGCGCGTTGCTGAAGGAGACGCGGGATGTTCTGAGGGAGGAGTTGGGGGAGTCGGATCTCGCCTTTATCGCTGCGTGTCGTTTTTACCGTGAAGATCCCGAGGCGGACGACGCGGCAGAGGTGGTTGAGCGCCTCGCTTTGGAGACGGGCAGCGCAGAGGAGGGCGCCCTCACCTTGAACGACGAGTGCGACCGGATTAAGGCGGTGGACGCTCGAATCGCGGTGGTTTTGCGGGTTGCGCGGCTTTACGCTGATGAGGTTCAGGATGTCGCGGCGGCTCAGGAGGCCTGCAGGCGAGCGCTCAAGTGGGACGACGGCAATCTTGAAGCGCTCGACCGCCTATCGGATCTGGCAGCAGAGGAGGAACGATTTGATAAACAGCTCGCGGCCCTGGAGCAGAAGCTGCAACACGTAGAGGAGCTGGAGGACAAGAAAGAGATCCTCTTCCTCGCGACCCGAATCTGGCGTGATGAGGTTGAAGACGGTGAGAGCGCCATTGACTCCTGTTTGCGGATCTTAAGTCTGGATCCTGATGACATGCAGGCGTTGGTGTTGCTGGCGGGTCTCTACGAGGGGGAGGATGACCTCCTGAACCTTGTGGAGACCTTGAAGAGACAGGTTCCGCTCTCGGCGAGCCCTGAGGCTGAAAAGGCGACCCGACTCAGGATTGCGGGGCTCTACGAGAATGAGCTGGAGGACCTCCCCGCTGCGATGGAGTGGTATCGGAGCGTCGCCGAGAAGCAGCCCACTAACCGGGAATCGTTGGGGGGCCTTGAGCGCCTCTATGAGAAGGGCGCTCTTTGGCGGGAGCTTGTGGAGGTTCTGGAAGCGGGGGTTGATGAAGGCGAGGCGGGCGAGCATGGTGTGGCAAGGTTGCAGAAGATCGCGCGGATTTACGAGTCGGAGTTGAACGATCCCGGCAGCGCGGCCGCAACCCATCGGCGCTGTCTGGTGCTGGACCCCACCAACGGGGTGAGCCTTGGGCATCTTGAGCGTCAGTTGGGGGAGATGGGGGATTGGGAAAGTCTTGCCGCTTTTCTGCGGGAGCAGCTCTTGCTGGCGTCCGATGACGGAGAGCGCGCCTCGCTCCATACTCGCTTAGGAGATACTTATCTGCGGGAACTGTCGGAGTGGGAGCTCGCCCGGGAGTCCTACCTCAGTGCGCAGGCTTTGGACAGCGGACATGTTGCGGCGTTTGAGGGCATGGCTGCTCTGCATGAGCGGATGGGCGAGTGGTCTGAGGCGCTGGAGATGCTGCATGCGGGGTTGCGAGCTTGCAGGGATGAGGCCGACAAGGTTCCTGGGCTGCTGCGGGCCGGAACGATTTACAAGGATATGCTCTCGGAGCTTCCCGCCGCGGGGGACGCTTTTCTGCGAGCTCTTGAGCTTTCGCCACATCACCCGGTGGCCTTAAGGGGGCTTAAGGAGATCGCAGCTCGGGGTGAAGATTGGGACGTCTACGAGGACCGTCTGCTCGCTGAATTGGAGAGCGTGCAGGAGCCGGAGGTGGTGAGGGGACTCTACCTGGAGGCCGGCCGCTTTTATGCAGGGGAGAGGGAGGACGATGAGCGCGCGGCGCTGTTGCTGGAGCGCTTGTTGGAGGAAGAACCCTCGCACCCTGAGGCACGTCGAGAGGTGGCTGAACTCTATTACCGTAATGAGAATTGGACTGGTGCGGGCGCCTCTTATCAGCGCATCGTTGATGCCCTGGACGCTTCGGTGGACGCCAGGGAGTTTGCGCAGAAGAGCTATCGCCTCGGAGTGATTCACGAAAAGCTCGGTGATCCCGAGCGCGCGGTGGGGCATTATCAAGGCGCGGTGGATGCCGATCCTGCCTATCTTACCGCCCTCGAGGCGTTGTGCCTCGCGCTGATGGCCCTTGAGCGGTGGGAGGAGGCTCTGCAGGTGCTGGAGCGCTTGCTTGATGATCATGGAGAGGCGCTGACCGGGTGGGAGCGGGTGGAGTTTGAGGTCCTTCTGGCGGAGATCTGTATGAAGCTTGGTCGGGAGGAGCAAGGGCGCTCTGCATATTTTCGAGCGTTGCAGCATGAACCGAACCATCTTGCGGCGCTGCGGGGCCTGGGGGAGCTTGAGCGGAGCCTTGAGCACTGGGGGGATGCGGCTAAGATTCTCTCTCGATACGCCGCGGTCGCGCCCTTAGAGGAGCGCGCCGGGATTTATGAGGAGGTCGCTGCGATTCATGAGGAGCGCTTGAACGATCAAGCGGGGTGCATCGTGGCGCTGGAGCGTGCGGGGGAGTGCGTCAACGCTGGTGTGGAGGTCTATCGGAGGTTGGCGGACCAATACCTGGCGACGCATCGAAGCAACGACGCGGCGTGGGCCTTGAAGAAGGTCATCGCGCAGGCCTCCGAGCCTGATGAGGTCTCCGAGCTTTATTGGGATCTGGCGCAGGTCTTTGGAGAGCAACTCGATGATATGCCGAACGCGTTGAAGTGCCTTAACCTGGCGCTCGATGCCGCGCCCACTAATGTTAAGGCCTTCCAGGAGATCGAGCAGATTCTGACCCGTCGGGATGAGTGGGTTCTGCTTGAGGAGAATTATCGGGCCATGATTGCCCGTGCGCAGGTGCTCTCTCCAAAGGTGCGTTTGATCCTCTGGCGAAATCTCGCCCAACTCTACACCCGTGTTTTGGACGACGTGGATAACGCGATTATGGCGTATGAGGTGTTGCGTAAGCTGGAGCCCGAAAAGGAAGAGAACGCGACGATGCTCGCGGAGCTTTATACCCGTAAGCCTGCGTTACGCTCGAAGGGGATTCAGAATTATCACGAACTGCTGGAAGAGGGCGCTGATTTCGTTCCTATGGTGAAGTCTCTTCGTCGTCTCTATCACTCCGAGCAGGCTTTTGACGAGGTTTACGTTTGCTGCAGTGCGCTGCGCTGGTTGAAGAGCGCCGATGAAGAGGAGACGCGGATTTATGATTATCTGGGACAGGGGATCCCGCGTTGGCCCACGACACCAATGCTTGAGGAGCATTGGGCCCGGGTGTTGCACCCCGGTCTAGGGGGCCCCATTGGGGAGATTGCGGCGGAGCTTTATCGCGCAGCGCCTGATTTTGTGACGCGCTCGGCCCGCCAGGCGGGTCTGAGTCGGAAGGACTATGTGGATTTGGAGAGCGACCTCTTTTTTGTGGGGGTTGTTCGTCGGGTTATGGGGCTCTTGAGTATTCACGGAGTGGAACTCTGTCATCGCAAGGGGGCTCTTGAACCCCTGCATCTGGTTAATGCGCAACCTCCGGCGTTGGTGGTGGGTGACAAAAATGAGATTTTTCGCAGCGCAGATCAGGGGTGGGTCCGCTTTCAAGTGGGCAGAATGCTTGCCTACGCTCGGCCCGAGCTCTTTCTGGCCCGGGTTTTTCCGGCGGCGACCTTGCGCAATATGCTCTTTGGGTTGTGTAGAGTGTATAACCACGGTGTTCAGCACAGCGGCGATGAGCTGGAGGTGGTTGAATGGACAGGGATATTTGAGCGCATGCCCGTTGAGGTGCTTGGGCGCTTGAACGCCATGGTCAGGCAGGTGTACCCGGCGTTGTTGGATGGTGGGGCGCTGACCTCCTACCTGGAGGCGGTGGAGTTGAGCGCTGCGCGGGCGGGGCTGGTGGCCACGGGCGATTTGGGGGTTGCCCTCAACGGTGTTGCTCAGGTAAGCGACGGTGTTATTGCCCTTGACGAGGGCGCGCAGACCAGAGATCTCTTACTTTTCTACGTCTCTCAGGGGTATTTGAGTTTGAGGAGAGAGTGCGGTGCTTCGATTCAGGTGGAAAGCGGTGGCTGATTTGATCGCAGATCTGACATTGGCTATCGTTGAGAGACTTGGGTGGGCAGGGCTTTAGGTATTCCATGAACGTTTTATGTGAAGAGTGTAATACTTCATTTTCCACGGATGAATCTGCCTCCGAGCTTGAGGGCAGTAATGTGCAATGCCCGAACTGTGGTCACTCCACTCCCTGCCCGACGCCGGTGACGGAGGGCGTTGCTTCGAAGGCCGAGCGAGTTTGGTTTGTCGCGATTAATGATGTGCAGGTGGGACCGCTGAACCTCGGGGAACTCGAAGAAAAATTCAGCGCAGGGGAGGTTGATGGCGACTCTCTCGTGTGGCGTGCCGGTTGGGAAGATTGGGAGTTGGCCCGGGTCTCCAGTGAGCTGTCCTACCTTGTGGAGATGTATGAGGTTGAGTCGGATCCTGGCAAGGTGGAGCCGGTTGAGTCACCGGTGTTTGAGCCCACGACGATTCTTTTTGACTCTTTTGTGGAAGCGGAGCCCCCTCGTGAGCGAGTTGGTTGGGCGCCTTCCGCAGCCAGTGAGCTGTCGAACCTTGCAGCGGAGGAGCTGAACCTTCCTGAGTCACTGCCGAAGGGAGAAGGCTCTGGGGGGGGGAGCGTGGAGGCTCCTTCGCAGGTATTCGAGCAGGATGTCCCCGATTTTCGAACACCGAAGGAGCTGCCCTCTTCGTCTCAGAGGCGGTCCGGTGGAGGGTGGGCTTGGTTACTTGTGGCTGGTGTGGTCCTTGGCGGCGCTTGGTTTATGCAGGAGTCGGGAAGGCTGGATGCCCTTGTCGAAGTGATAAAGGGAACTCCCGGGGAGCCGTCGCCATCGGTGGTGGCAAAGGAGGCGCCCGCTCCGTCGCCCTCTGCGCCGGTGGTGGAGGTGATTAAAGTGCCACCGAAGGAGCCATCGAAGGCGTCGCCGAAGATTACAAAAGTCAGGTCGAACCCCAAACCTCCTCCCGGGAAGCCGGCGGTGAGGCAGCCGCCAGCGAGGCCTGCCCGGCCGGCGACGTCGCGGAAGGTGTCCAAGCCCTCGGCTCCGAAAACGAGTGCGCTGGATTCGGTGTTTGAGTCTTCGCAGGGAGTGGTGAAAGAGCGGCTGTCCAAGAAGGATATCGTGGACGGGGTTCGAGCCAATGCCAAGACGGTGATGGGGTGTTTGAAGCGAGCGCGTAAGAAGGGGGAGATTGTGCCCGGAACTCACAAAGTGATCCTGGATTGGACCATCAAAGCTGACGGGAAGGTGGTTTTGCCGGAGTTTAAGGGGCCAGTGAATCTTATGAGCACCTCCTTGCCGGCCTGCTTTGAGGCTTCGATGTTGCAGTGGACCTTCGCGGAGTCCCGCAAGGGTGCGCCGATTCGAAATTACCCCTTTGGACCCTTTACGGTTCGCTAGACGGGGCTCTTCAGCCGAGAATACAGGGAAAACACGGGTTTGGCGGCGTTGTGATGATAAGCATCAGAACTCTTTTTGCTCTTGTCAGTTGAGAATTTACGCACTAAAAACCCGTGTGCTTTCTTTCTTATCCCTTGGCTAAAGGATTTTCATCATGAGACGAGTTTTGTTTCGAGCTTCGGTCCTTAAGACGTTGATTGGCTTTGCGATCACCCTTCAGTTGGTGGGCTGCGGGCGACCTGAGCGGACGACCCCGTCTCAGTATGAGTGCGTGGGGGCGGAATGTGAAGACATCGCCGGCACTGCCTGTGTAAGCGCCTTGGATTGTGCAGAGTCACAGACCTGTGAAGCGGGAGTGTGTGTGGGTGAGGTTGCCCGTCAGGCGTGTCAGTCGAGCAATGACTGCGCTTTTGGGATGCACTGTGATTTGCGTGCCAACTTCTGCGTGAACTGCCTAATGGATGAGCACTGTGACGTGGGGCTGGTGTGCCAGGCGGATGGAACCTGTGGAGATGGTTCTGTGGAGTGTGGAGGAGATTACGATTGTCCCAGCGGCTATTTTTGCGATGCGCAGGGGGCCTGTGTGATGGGGTCGACCTCCGGTGGGGGAGGCGGAAGTCAGGACATCCCGTGCGAGGTACAGGAAGACTGCGATGTGTACGGGCGCATTTGTGAGCGCGGGGCTTGTGTGCCCTGCTCCAGTGACGCGCAGTGCAAGGCCGGCTACATCTGCAGCGCGGGGACCTGTACCGATCCTGCCAGCGGCGGTGGCGGTGGCGGTGGCGGCTTTCCTGGTGGTGGTGGTGGTGGAGTGCCCGGGATCCCTGGCATGTGTACCACTGCTTACGACTGTCCCGAGGGGCAGGGGTGCTTTATGGGGACGATTTGTGGGATGTGCTTGATGCCCACGGATTGTCGGGATGGTGAGCGTTGCGATATTTCCACGATGCAGTGTGTTGGCGGCGAGAGCAGTGGCGGCGGCGGCGGCGGTGGAATGCCTGGCGGTGGTGGTGGGTCCTGCGATACAGCCTATGATTGCGAGGAAGGCCAGGGCTGCCTCTTTGGGATGTGTGGCTTTTGCATGGAGAACACGGATTGCCGGGATGGGCAAACCTGCGACCAAGGCAGCTTTCAATGCCTATAGAGGTTGACTAAATTAGAAGTGTTGAAGACGGCGGCCTTTTGGCCGCCGTTTTTTTTTGGGGGGGAAGCGTGTTTACGAGAAGTATTTGTTGATGAGGGGAGCGAGCGCCTCTTTGCGCTCGTTGGGGATGAGCTCTGGATTGGTCATGAATGCGTGGGCGAGGGCGGTGGGGCATTCACAGGCATCGCTTTGGGCCATTTTTTCTCCCAGTCGAGGCAAAGCGTGACTTAAGACGCGCTTAACATTCTGGGTGTTTTGTTTAAGGGTGGCCAAAACGGCGTCAACGCTGACATCCGCTTCACCTTCGTGCCAGCAGTCGTAATCGGTGGAGAGCGCGAGGGTCGCGTAATGGAGCTCGGCTTCTCGGGCAAGTTTGGCTTCGGGCATGGCGGTCATGCCGATGACATCCACGCCCCATTGACGGTACATCAATGATTCGCCTCGAGTGGAGAAAGCGGGGCCTTCCATGCAGATGTAAGTCCCGCTGGGGTGACAGGTAACGTCACACTCTCGGACAAACCCGGCGAGATGCCCGGCGAGATGGGGGCAGACGGGGTTGGCGGCGGAAACATGGGCGACGATGCCACCTCCGAAAAAGGTCTGGGCACGACCCATGGTCCGGTCAATATATTGATTGGGGATTAAGAAATCACCCGGTTTGACTTCCTCTTTCATGGAGCCGACGGCTGAGACGGAGATGACCATCTCAGCGCCCGAGGCTTTGAGGGCGAAGATATTGGCACGGTAGGGGACCTCGCTGGGGAGATGACGGTGGCCGCGTCCGTGGCGTGGAATGAAGATCAAGCGGGTGCCTTCGAGGTCTCCGGTGATGAGTTTGTCCGAGGGGGCGCCAAAGGGAGTCTCCATGGTGACTTCCTGGACGTTCTCCAGCCCGTCGAGTTCATAGACGCCACTACCACCAATAATACCAATGGTTGTCATTTTATCTTCCTGAGAATCTGGTGAGAAAAGGAAAAGAGAGGTTAATTAATCATGCCTCTGCCGGCTTGCTGAATTTGCTTGCCGATCGTGTGGACTTTTTTGCCGACGGTCTGCTCAAGGACGGCGACCTCGTCCTGGATGGATTCGCCCATGAAATAATAGGTGGAGACCGAAGCGATGACACCCAGGATAAAGCCAATGGCGGTAAACTTAAACTTCATGGGAGCTCCCCTGTGGTTGCTTTAGAGCGTTAGAGAGATGGAGGTGAAGACGGTCCAGAAGAGGTGACCGGAGTCCTTGAAACGAAAACCGATCTGATCGTAGGACCGCTCTGCTGTGCTACCCGCTTCTCCGCAGGGGTTTTCTCCGCAGTAGAAGTAAGGACTGAATTGGTCGTCTTCGTGGTCGTCCACTACGCCGTCGGCGTTGCCATCTTTGCCGATATTTTCACTGGTGAGGAAGTGCTCGGTTCGGTAGCCAAAAGCACCTCCAAGGATGATGTTCCAGTTGCGGTGGGGGCGCCAGTGCATAGCGAGTCTGCCGGAGACATCCATGAATTGCTCGGTGTAGGTCAATTCCCCCAAGGGGCCGGTGATGATACTGTGGTTGCGGCCTTCGCTGAAATACTCCCCGACAAAGCCGAGGTCAAAGGCGAGCTTCTCATGCTCTTTCATGGTCTCGTGGGGAACATACTCGAAGCCAGCTTGCACTTTGGCGGTGTGGGAGGGTGGTTTGCCGAAGGGGTTGGTGTTGGTTTTTACCTGGGAGACGTCCGCGAGATCCTGCTCCGGGACGGGTAGGGTGTAGCTGATTTCGAGATAGGGATCGATGTACCCGCGGCGGTAAACCGAGTCGGCGATGCCGATAAGGCCAAAGTAAGCGATGCGTTTGGAGAGGGCTGTTCCAAAGGTGATGCGGTGAATGCCATCTCCGATGGCGAGGTCGGTCTTGCCGTCTCCGTCTGTTCCTCCGTGGGACGCGGGTTTATAAACGGTGCTGAGGTTGGGGGAGGCCCAGTGGCCAAAGATAACCCAAGCGGGCTTGCTCTCGTCGCGGAGGTCGCTGAGCGGGGCGAAACGAAGGCCGAACTCAAGATGATCGAGCCCTGCGCGTCCTGATTTGTAGTCGTGATTGAAGAGGGTGGTGGTTTCTTCGCCTGTGTCGATGGAGCTGTTGTCACTGGAGACGCCGTCGGCGTAGTCGAAGCCGACGCTGTTCTTGAGCACGAGGGGCAGCCCGATGGTGAGCGCGAGGTCACGAAAGATGCCGATCTGAATCTGGAGGTTCAGAAGCATCTTGCTGCCGCTCCAACTGAGCTCGTCTACGGGGAGACAATCCCGGGCGTTGGACTCCTGACAATCGGCCCCTGGCTCTCGGGTGATGGTGCCACTTGCGTTGTGGTACTCGAACACCGGGGTCAGCCAGATGTCAAAGGGGTTGGGCTCTTCATAATCTCCGATGACGATAGTGTCGGCCGCGTCGGCCACGTCCGTGATGGCGGCGCTGAAGCTGGTGCTCGTGTGAAGCAGGGTAAAAGTGACAGCAAGGAGACCGCCGGAGAGGCCGGACTTCGAGCGCTTCTTGAAATGGAAATTTTTGTTCATCACGCTTAATAGGTAGCGCTGCAGGTTAAATCGGTCAAGCAATCTGCAAATTTGGTTGGGAGAAACTTACTTATTGTCGGGGGCTTCCCGTAGCCCGAAGTCCTTCATTTTGTTCTGTAACCCCTTGCGGCTGATCCCAAGGAGGTGCGCGGCGCGGGTGACATTGCCCCGGGTTTCATCGAGGGCTTTGATGATGAGCTCACGTTCGATCTCTACGGTGGCCTTGCGTACGATGTCCTTCATGGAGGCGTTGCCCCCATTGATGTCTGGCAGCGCTTCTCTGGCGGTCTCTTCGTTTGACCGTCTGCTCAGGGGAGCGCCGAGTCCGGTGGCCGAGCGAATGGCCTCCGGAAGGTCGGCGGCTTCGATATGATCGCCCTCGGCGAAGAGCAGGGTGCGCTCGATGACGTTCTCAAGTTCCCGAATATTTCCGGGCCAGTGGTAGGCCTTAAGCGCTGCGAGGGCCTGGGGTCGCAGGGAGTCAACCTCTCGATTAAGCCGTTCATTGTATTTGGTGAGAAACGTATCAACGAGCAGCCCGATGTCACTGATGCGATCCCGCAGGGGGGGGAGGAAGATGGGGACGACGTTGAGGCGATAAAAGAGATCTTCGCGGAAATTTCCCTTTTCAATTTCAGCCGGGAGGTCACGGTTGGTGGCGGTGATGACACGGACGTCTACCTTGATGGTCCGTACGCCACCCACGCGCTCAAGTTCGGATTCCTGCAGAGCGCGGAGAAGCTTGACCTGCATGGCGCTGGGGATCTCACCGATTTCATCGAGAAAGAGGGTACCACCATCGGCCAACTCAAATCGCCCCGGCTTGGAGCCCACCGCGCCGGTGAAGGCGCCCTGTTCGTAGCCGAAGAACTCACTCTCCATGAGCTCTTTGGGGATGGCTGCGCAGTTAACCTTGATAAAGGGACCGTTTTTTCGGGGGCTGTTTTCGTGAATAGCGGTTGCGACCAGCTCTTTGCCCGTGCCGGACTCTCCGGTGATGAGGACGGTGGAGGGGGTGGGAGCTACCTTCTCGATGATCTGGTAGATATCTTTCATCCCCTCGGCCTGTCCGATGATCTGAAATCGTCCGCGGCCGTCCCCTCCGTCGTGCAGGTGGCGGGCGCTGACCTGTCGGGCGGCGATGGCCTTTTGTACCGCCAGGCGAAGCTCGTTCTTGTCGAAGGGCTTGGTGATATAGTCGAAAGCACCCTCTTTGAGCGCCTTGACGGCGGTCTCAACGGTGCCGTGGGCGGTGATGACGATGACCGGGAGGTCATGGTCGAAGCGCTGGACCTTTTGCAGGAGCTCCAACCCGGTGATGCCCGGCATCTTTAGATCGGTGATCAAAATGTCGATGCCCCCCTCTTTGATCCTCTGGAGCGCATCGGCCCCATTGGCGACGGAGGTGGCGTTATGCCCCTCCTGGGAGAGGAGGACAGAAAGAACCTTGCGGAGGTTCGCTTCATCATCTGCAATAAGAATATTAGCCACGGTGGCACCGTATCAAAGCCTGCGTAAGGAGTGGAGGGGGCAGGGGCTACTTTTTTTTCAATGGGCGTCCTTTTGAGATACAAAGGGGGACAAGAGAGACTGAATTGGGGTGACCACTTCGAAACCCCCAGGGAATAAGACCGACGATGCTGGTAAGCTGCTCAGAGTGTAAGAGGCCTCTTTTTATAAGCTCAGCGAGTGTTGAGGAGGGGCCGGTGTATCGTCGCTGTGACGAGTGTAACGCCGAGTTGATCGTGGAGAGCACGGGAGTGGTGCGCTTGCAGGTGCCCGCGCCGAACTTTGGGGAGGCAGCGGCCCTGGAGGACTCGGGTCCAACCAGCGGGGACTTCTTGGAGGTCGATGATGTGGTGGCCTCGGAGTCCCCCGAAGAGGGAAGGGAGGCTTTGGGCCTGGTTGACTCGGAGCCCGACGAGCTTGGGGAGCTCCCGCCCGCTTCCGAGGTCCTCGATGAGGGGGGAGAGGTCAGGGGGCCTGGGCGCTCGGGTGCCTTGCCGGTCTGGCTGGCGGCGGGGCTTGTGGTTGCTTTGGGAGTGACCTGGTATAGCGAGCGGTTGTCTGAGGGACTTGAGGGGCCCGCAGATGCCTGGGTGGCGCAATGGTCTCCGCAGGTGGAGGAGGTGGAAAGCACCAAGGATGTACCGTCGGTCGTGGAGGCAAGGGTTGAGCCCGATCCACTGGAGGGGGAGAAGCCTGAGGGGATCAGCGAGCGGGCTTTGGAGCATTACATGCAGGGCAATCGTTACTTGAAGGAGAAGAAGGTGTCCCAGGCGATCCTGGAGTACCGCGCGGCGTTGATGCTGGAGCCGGAGTTTGGTCTGGCTTATCGTTCTCTGGGGATCTGCAACAACCTCATGGGTCGTAGCGCAAGCGCGGCGGCTGCTTATCAGCGCTTTGTGGAGCTTGAGCCCTCCCATCCGGGCGTTGGTCAGGCGCAGGCGTTTATTCGCGACCATTCATCGAAGTAACTTCTTCACCATGACGCGGATTTGGGATTAATCCCGAGGGTCTTGGAACCCCGTGGGGGTCATGCTACCGTGAGCGGGCTTTGCATGGCGGGGAGAGGATGAATCACGTATATTCAACGCGCTTTGATTTTGCTTTGCGCTTTTCTGCGGAAAAGCACGAGGGCCAGTGCCGGAAAGGGACTCGGACACCCTATATCGTGCATCCGGTGGCGGTAGCGTTTCTTTTGCGCAGTTATGGCTATTCGGAGGATGTTCAGATCGCGGGCCTGCTCCACGACGTCGTTGAGGACACCGACTGCACCCCCGCCGAGCTGCGGGAGAGCTTTGGTGATGTGGTGGCCGACACGGTGGGGTGGTGCACCGAGCAGGACAAAGGGAGCCCCTGGGAGGAGCGCAAGGCGGCGATGGTGGCCAGGATTCACGGGGCTCCTCGGGAGGCGAAGGCAGTGGCTACCGCCGACAAAGCTCACAACCTCAACACGATGATCGATGGATGGGAAGGCGAAGGGGATTTGTTTTGGGAGCGTTTCAGCCGAGGGTGGGAGGCGCAGCTGCATTATTATCAGAGCATGCTCAAGGTCCTTGGAGACGGGTTTGAGGAGCCCATTTTGCAAGAGCTTCGTTTGGCTCTGATTCGCTTTGAGGAGAGAACGCTTAAGGGCTGAGGTGTTTTTCAGGAACGCACATAAAACTTTTTGGTTCATAGTTCAGGGGAGGAATGATGTTGAATCGGCTTTTGTTGATGGTGTTGATGGTGGTGGCGCCAGTGGGGGTTCACGCCGCGACGGTGTTGGGAGTGGGGGAGCCGGAGCTCGCAGGGCGAGCCGATGTGGTGGCCTTCGGCGCCGTCATCTCTGCGGAGGTTTTGGTTGAACCCGAGTGGGGGGTGTACACCCGCGCGCGGGTGGAGGTTTACGATGGGTTCAAGGGCGCCGCGCGGGGGGATGTGTTGACGGTTTTGGTGCCGGGGGGCCGGTTGTCCAATGGGCTTCATTCGGTGGTGGCCGGGGCACCGGTAATGAAGGCGGGAGAGCGATTCGTTGCGTTTTTGGAAAAGCGGGCCGGGACCTATGCTCCCTGGGGCTTATCCTATGGGTGGTTGATGGTTCGACGAGACGCGCATGGGGTCTTTCGGGTGTCCCGTTCGGTAGCGGGCCTCTCGGTGGTGGGACCCGCCGGAAAAGAGGTCGAGCCGGGAATGGTCGTGTTGCAGGACATCGAGCTTGGGCAGTTTAAGCGTCGTATTTTGGCGCATCTCGTCACTGGGGTCGATGCTCCTGCACAGACTCCAGACAAAGGAGGCGTACGATGAAGCAGCTCGTGACTCTCTTGATTGTGGGGGCGCTGGTTTGTTGGGGAGCCTCCGTCTCTGCCTCGGATGGCAACCCGGTGGTGCCCTGTGGCTCCTCAGCGACCTACCACCCCCTGGGCTACCTGTGGTTTCCCCTTCCACCCAAAGCAGACAACCCCCTTGAGCTTCATTTTCATCAGGCGGCACCCTCCTCTGCGGGGGGAATTCCGGTAACGCAGTCCGAGGCGCAAGGGGCGGTTATGGCGGCGTTTGGGACGTGGGAATTGTTGAATTGTGCTCCCCATGCGCCCAACCTCCCCCATGTGGTCGCGGCATCAGCGCTGCGTCAGGCCATGGACACCGGGGACGTGTGGGACAATCAGCAACTTATGAGTCATAACAATGTCGTGTTTTGGGATGGAGAGGGGACCAACCCGCTTCTTGGCGCAGGGACAATTGCCTATACGAACGTTATGTTTCTTGAGGCTAATGGCCATGCCGTTGATGGCGATATGATGTTCAACGACGTCGATTTCAAGTGGCGTGTGTCGGCGGGAGGTCAGGCTAAAGGCTGCTCGTCGGGGACCGCTAATTGTTTTGATGTGCAGACAGTGGCCCTTCACGAGGCCGGGCATTTTGTGGGGTTGGGACATGTCGATTGCGGTGGGGCGGTGATGTATCCCGAGGGAAGCGGGGCGGCGTCTCACCATATCCTGACGTCTCATGAAGGGATCGGAGTCTGCGCGCTTTATCCCCCTCGCTCTGGCACCGGGGAGCGGATGACCGGGGAGTTTTGCGAGAGTCCGGTACAATGTCCCGAAAACAACACCTGCCTCGTTTCGGCCATCGGCGCCACCCCTTATGGCAGCTGCGTCAAACTCTGTGCAGGAGACCAGGAGTGTGATGAAGGTTTTTTCTGCGAAGAGGTGCCTTTGGTGGACAGTGGGGTGTTGAAGTTCTGCAAGCCTGGCCTTGAGGGGGTGGGTACCGGTACCGGAACCGGTACCGAAACTGGTACTGGGACAGGGAGCGAGAGCGGGGGAGAGCTCTGCACGCGCTGCTCTTCTGGCTCTCACTGTCGGTCCGGCCTGTGTATGATGGATGAGGAGAGCAGCTTTTGCAGTCAATCCTGTAGTGTCGCTAACCAATGCCCCGAGCACTTCTCCTGCATCGCGTCTCCTTCCGGGGCGTCTTATTGCTGGCCTGATGACCCGACGGCGTGCGGTATAGACACACGCGCCAGTCTTAACGACGTCTGTTATCAGGAAGGTGCAGGGGAGCAGGGAGAGGATTACCACAACCCCTGTGGCCCCGGATTAAAATGCATGGGGTTTCGCCCGCGATGTGAGGGCGTCACGGGGGCGTGTGTCCTCTATTGCGACATTGGGACCCCCTGCGCGGACAACCTCACCTGTTGCTACGGAATTGACGCGAATGGGCACTGTATGGGGCCGACGGCGGAGACGACCTCCGGAGGGTGTTTTGACCTTCGCGTGGAGGGGGAGGCTTGCGTCACCGCGGAGCAATCTGTTTGTGCAAAGGGGTTTGAGTGTGTAACCGTAGGCTCCCCCACTCAGGCAAAGTGTTATGAGACCTGCGACGGGGGGAGCTGTGTTGGTGATGAGCGCTGCGGGAATTTTTCCATCGAGTGCGACAACAGTGAGATCAACCTCTGCTGCGATAATTCAGAAGATGACACATGCTTGCCCGGCCACATCAGCGCCAAGGGTGACACGGGGGTAGCCTGTTATGGCAACGCCGATTGTTACAGTGGCAAATGTCTGACCTACAACGGGAAGTCCGCGTGCACCCGGAGCTGTGACCTGAGAACCGGTGTGGGGTGTCCTGACGCGGCGGCGGATGTTAACGGCGACGGCGTCCCCGACGGTGGCTTTGACTGTGTTTTGATCGCCGACGCGCCTCGATGCTGGCCCAAGGCAGGCCCTGTGCCCGGCATTGCCGTGAAACCATCCCCGCCCACCACCGGGTGCTGCCGGGCGGTGGGACATCCTCTGGCCTTGGGCGATCTTCTGATGAGCGCTTTGGTCTGGTTGCCCTTTGCGTTTATGTGGCGGCGTTCGCGTCGCCGGCGAGGGTAGGGGCCTGGTTGGTGTGGGCGAATTGTTCGGCGTAGTTTCGGTTGCGGAAGCTGAATCTTGAGCCGAGCCCGTCCTTATAAACGTCCACCACCGCAGCCCACTCCAGTCCCCATTGGGCTTTGGTGTTCCGAGCGAATCGACCATAGAGGGGCACGATCGCCAGAAGAAACGCGAGAGAGGGATACCACACCTCATAATAGCCCATCGCACCAATGACGGCGTAGGCCACGATGCTCATTTGCGTAAGAATGGCAGCCGCCTGGAAGCGTTGGGCTCGGTCGAGTGGCTTGAGGACGGTGTAGCAGTCTCCGCAATAGGGCCACTGCACGGCGACAACCCGCTCGACGGTCTTGTCGGCACGACGAAAGGTCATGGGGCGTGTTTTATCGGGGCTGGGGCTCAGGCAGCGCACGCATTGCTGAGGGAGGATTGGATCGATGCTGGGGAGCTCGACGGTGAACCTGGGCGCGTCGGGGAGGTCCGTGGTGGTGGGGGGCTGGGGCATGGGTTTAGGAGGCCTCTCTTGGTGGGAGGTATTTTTCGAGGATTCTGCCGATGCCGGGAACGGCGGCTCGGACGTGCTTTACGCCCGTGGGGCGCAGCTTGTGGTAAGCCTTTTTGAGCCGGGCATCGGCGTTGGCGGCTTTGCGGTCGGTGATCTCCAGCAGGGCGTGGGCGACCGCTTCGGAGTGGTTGAGAAGGTGTGTTGAGAAGGGGACCGTCGGACTCTCTCTGAAGCTTGCGTAAAAGGGCTCCAGCTGCTCTGTGAAGTCGCTGAGAAGCGTTTCGATGGCGTTTGAGACAAAATTCGGTTGAAGTCGGGTGACGACCGCGAGTCCCCCCTTGATAGCGACCCCGCCAAGGCCGGGTTTAGCGGCGACTTCGTCGTGCACCAGCGTCACACAGTCCTGGATGAGTTGGGGACGATTGGTGTCGTTGAGGAGGGTTTGCCGAAGAGACATGATGGGCTTTCGTCTGAGGTTAGGCGGGGCTCTTTATGGTTTTTTGGCCAGATTGCAAGGGATGAGGAGCCAATCGCTTTGTGGGGGCCCTCATGGGGGGGGAGGATTTCGATCGTCGGGCCGCTGGCGTGAAGGGAGGGTTCGGGCACCACAGAAGC
>JAZAIZ010000372.1:0-2179 GCA_036230545.1 Myxococcota bacterium | reverse complement strand
AATCGCCCAATGACTCACGAAGGCTAGCAGAATCAGTCCCAGCCCCAGAGTGTTCAGGCGACGGCGCATTGCTGAATCCTCTCCAATTGGTCGAGCATCTCGGGGCGGACATGGTGGCGATTGGGCTCAAGCCGCTTAAACATTTCACCCTTCTCAAATCCGCGGATGGTTTTTTCAATTCCCTCCAGAATGGTTTGGGATGAGAACGACTCGCGGTTTTGTAGTCCGTACCAGTAGTTGAGGAGGGCATAGTAGACAAAGCACGCGTGGATATAGGTGTTGATGTTGATGGTTCCCCCCGACCAGGGGGACTCGAGAAGAATCTTAACACCCATGTTCGGGGCGTCCACAAAGGGGGTGATCACTTCGTGCTTGTAAAGAAAGCTGTGCAGGGCCTCATGGATGAGGGAGTTGGTCATTTGCGCTGCGTTGATGTCGGGGAGGTGCCCGCCGATAATGATGGTGCGGCCGATGAAGGAACGGGAGGATGAGGAGGAAAAAAAATTGGGATTGTCGGTGTCCTTGCGGGGGATCACAACTCGGGTGTTGTGCTTGATTAAGAGATAGGCCGGGTTGCCGTCCGCTGCGAGACGCTCGCAGACTTCGTTGACGCGGGAGCGGGCCAGGGTGTGCTCTTCGGCGCTCAGAGCGACCGCTTCGCCGGGGCGGACCTCTCGAAAAGAACTCGCTTGAAAGGGGCGCCTTGCGTTGGGGCTGCAGTGGTCAAAGAGGATGCCGTCTCGGAGGCTGTCCGCTTGAAAGTGGGGTTTCAAGTGCGGCGTAGGACCGGCGGGAAAATAGTGGTCACCGAGGGCGGTCCAGACCGGGGCCTTTAAGCGAAGCACCCGGCGCTCCACGGCCAACTCGGCGGTGATGGAGTCCTGCAGAAACTTCTTGAGGGGGGCGCTCCCCTCGCGATGGCGTCGGAGCAGGTGGTGAAAGAGCTCGGGGGAGTGCAGGATGCGGCTCGCGCTCTTATCGCTCAGAGCGTTGAGTCGCTCCCACGTGGTTTTGGCGTCGGGGCTGCCTTCGCCTTTAAGGGCCTCGAGGACGCTTCGTTTGCAATAACGCTCGTGGTGTTGGTTGATTTGTTCACAGGCGTCGTTGAGCGTGTCAGCGGCGCGCCAGGATAAAATATCCGATAAATTCGGGAGAGTGGGGGTCTTGTTCATCAGTGGACTCCGTTCGCCGCGGTGCGCGGCAGTGAGGGGGCAGCACAGTCCTCTTGTGGGAGGAGGTGGGTTAGCGCTGGGTCGTCAAGGTAGCGGACCAGGGGAGCGTACACCGGCGCTTTGGCGTAGCGGCTATCTTCCTGAATACGAGGAAGGTGTTCGGCCCAATTGGCGAGGATGATATAGCCCATGGCGCGATGCTCGCTGGCGGAAACCGGGATGCTTTCCCCCGTGATTCGGTGAGTCAGGGAGGCGCTTGGTGCGCCGGTGGACACCGTTTCGACGTAGCCGGGGCGGTTCATGACACAGAAGAGATGAACCAGGCGCTCGGTGTCTTCACCAGCGACTCTCTTTAGCCGGGACCGGTCTTTGGCGCTTAAGGTCTCGATAGGGAACTCTGCGGTGCCATACACCGAGTGAAAGAGGCCGGCCTCTGCGACCGCACGGGGTTGCCCCCATTGCTTTAGCTGCAGGTAGACCCCGGTGAGATGGTCGAGGAGGGTCGATCCGGAATGGCGGGTTTGGTGCACCCGCATCTTAGCGAGAAATTGTATCTTGTTTGCGTAGCTGCTCATTATCGGGTCCCGGGGTAAGGGAGCGGCGGCTAAGGTGCCCGATGGCACCTCGGCCGCCGCTCAGGGTTTTAGGGGCAAGAACTAACGCAGGAAGCGCTTGATCCGTTTGACGAAGCTTTTCGCCTTATGGGTCAGGCGTCCCGAGCGTTTAAATATTTTGTGGTTCCGTTCATGTTGCCGTGGAAAATCCTCGTCGCTCAACTCGCCCACCCAGCTGACGAGTTTGGTGTCGGAGGTGGCCCGAGGGAAGTCCTCATCGCTGAGTTCTCCTGGCCACGCGACAAATTGGACGTTGGCTGCCCTGGCGAAGTCTTCATCGCTGAGTTCGCCGGGCCAGGCCTGGTTTCCACCGGTTCCGGTGACCGCTGAGTCTTCATCGCTGAGTTCCCCGGGCCAGGCATTCGTATTGCCTCCTCCGGTGACCGCGGAGTC
>JAZAIZ010000371.1:0-10545 GCA_036230545.1 Myxococcota bacterium | reverse complement strand
TCGTTTTTGAGGACGGTGGCGATGGTGTCGCCGGCCTTAAACCCTTGGGCCCGAAGCCCGTGGACCAGTTGATTGGCGCGGCTGAGGAGCTCGCCATTGGTGATGCGCTCACCGTTTTGAGTGACGATGGCGAGGTGCTGCGGGTCGCGTTGTGCGACGTTCCAAAAACCCAGGTTTTCCATAGCTGTTTTCCTTTAGAGTGAGGGTGAGTGATCAGTCGATCATGGTGGAGCAATCAGCGTCCCAATAGGCCTTTAACTCTTCAATTAATCCTTCCTGGTTGAATCGAAAGGTGTCAACGATGTCCATGGCCATGCCGGGGCCAGCCTCGCTTCGGGAGAGCATGCGAAAAATCATCATGCCCTCGTTGTCGCAAACGACGGTGCGCTGCATTTCGGGGTGAAAGGTCATGGGGATCTGGTGGACCCGATCCCAAAACGCGTCAAGGGCGGCCTTACCTGCGTGCGGGGGGCTGCCGACGGGGTCGGTGATGACGGCGTCGTCGGCGAAGAGAGAGAGCCAGCGGTCTTTGTCGTTGGTGCGCCAGCACTCAAGGTAGGTCGCCAGCTGGGCGCGAAGTTGTTGCTCTTGTGTCATGGAGAGGTCCTTCCTGTGTGGCTGGGTGGAGGGAGAATAGAACACGTTTCACTTCCTTCGCAAGAGAAGAATGAGGGGCTGGAAGGAGGGGGGCTCGAGCGGGGCTCGATCGTTGGCGGGAACACCTCGGGCGTTGCTTAGAAAAAACCTCCGTAAATCAGGCAAGTTGTTGTTAGGGCAGGAGTACAGGATGATTGGTGCGCTCTGGCATTCTGGGATAAAGGGGAGTAATGAGCGCCTGAATCAGGGCGGCTTTTGGCGAAGTGTCCTGCGCGCTTAAGGGCCCAGAAGTGGTCGGAGCGCGGTGAAAACCCTCAACCAGGGATAACGAATAAGATGACTGCATCCCAAGATGATGTGTCCGCCGACAACGGGCAGGGGCCCCGCGGAGCGCTGGAGAGAATCGCGCTCTCTTTGGGCACCTTCGCTGCCACCAGGAGCAAGGCCGTACTCGGGGGGATCCTGCTTTTCACCCTCGGCCTGGCGCCCTTTCTGGCGGCGGTGGAATACGACGATGACATTCTGAAGTTTCTCCCGGAGAACTCCCCGGAGGTGCAGCGCTTCCAGGATATTGGTGACCGTTTTCAAGGTTTGTCTATCGCGTTGCTGGGGATTGAGGTGGAAGAGGGCGACCTCTTCGAGGTGGAGAAGATGAGCGCCCTGCGGGCGTTGACCGAAGAGTTGCGGGGGGTGGAGGGGGTGGCCTTTGCTTCGAGTATCACCGAGGTTCAGGATGTGGCCGTGCAGGTGGACGAGTTCACCGGTGAGGAGGTCACGGTGGTGTCGGACCTGGTGGGGGAGCTGCCGGGCAGCGCTGAGGAGGAGGGAGCCGTCGATGCCATGGCCGCGTTGAGAGCGAAGGTGCTCTCCCGCAACCACATCCGCGGGGCGTTAATTTCCGAGGCCGGAGACGCGGCGCTGGTGCTTTGTTATTTGAAGGCGGGAACGTCGTTGAAAGACGCGGCGGATGGTATTCGGATCCGAACCGAGGAAATGCTCAACGAGCTGGGGCAGCCTTTTAAAGTGCATTATGGGGGAAGTCCCTTTGTGGGGTCTTATATCGTGCACACGACTCGTCGGGATATTGTGCGGCTCTCGTTGCTTTCAGGCTTTGCGATTATCATGATTCTGCTTCTTACGGCGCGCAGCTTTGCGGGGGCGTTGATTGCCTTGATGTCCGTGGGGATTGGTATCGTTTGGGTTGTGGGGCTGATGGGACTTTTGGGCCAGCCCTTGACCCTGGTGTCATCATCCTTACCCATGTTGCTACTGGCGCTTGGGAGCGCCTACTCGATTCATATCCTTGTGCGGGTTTTCAATCATCTGGACGAAGGAGCGGAGACGGCCGTGGACGCGGTGACCGGCGCTATCCGGGAGGTCGGGCCGCCTATTTTCATTGCGGGACTCACCAGTGCTTTCGCGTTCTTATCTTTTCTGGCCATGGACATCGGGCCCATGCGGGATTTTGGTGCGTGGATGTTTGTGGGCACCCTGGTGATCGTGCTGTTGGCGGTGCTGGTGGTGCCCGCGGCCTGCGCTGCGTTTCAGCTGGGGGTTCGTGAAGGGGGCCGCACGCCGGTGTGGGCTCTTACCCTGATGACCGGGAACGCTCGGGCGGTGATGAGGCGTCCGCTGATTTCGGCCCTGGCGCTGGGGGGAATCGTGGTTCTGGCGCTCTCGTTTATGGGAGAGGGCAAGCGCAACATGACCATGCGGGACTTCTTCGCAGAGGGCAGCGAGCCGGTGATGGCTGAGGACTTTCTGGAGACCCATCTGGGGGGCTCGGTGTTTATGCAGATTCAGGTCAAGGGGGACATCAAAAACCCGCTGGTGCTGCGTCAGATGGACCGCATCGCGGCGTTGGCGGGGCGACAGCCGGGGGTGTCCACCGTCCAGTCCATTGTTGAGCCCATGGTGCTGGCGAGTGAGGCCTTGTATGGCCGCTCGCAGATCCCCGAGGGGATTCAGATGACTCGGGCGATGTCGGCGCTGATGGAGGGGGACCCCAACCTCCGGGTGATTGTTGATCCGGAGTGGAAGCACGGCCTGATTCACGCGAAGGTACGGGGTGCCTACACCGCCGAGGCGCTGGGGATGGTGGAACTCCTCGAGGGACCCGCCGGAGCGGGCCTGCGGGGGGAGCGGGCCGGCGTGCGACGGAGCGCCATGAACGAGGAGATGCTGGCCTTTGAGCTGGGCGAAGTTAAAGCGCACTTGCGTAATATCTACGCCCGGGGTGGGGCTGGGGAGGTGGACGACGAGGCCTTGCATGTTGCGTTGACCCGAGCGGCGCCGACGCCGGAGGCGGAAGTGCTCAAGGCCCTGGTGGGCACGGAGCTTAAACGGGCGCTGATAGATGACGAGCTAATCTACCTTGCGGAGGGCATGGAGCTTGAGACGGTCGTGAATGCGGTGACCATGCTGATGCGGGAGGCGGAAGAGGGGTTGACCCTTGAGGGCCTCTACCCGGTACTGTTTGAGGTGGCCTCTGAGGAAGATCAAGGGGATGAAGAGGGACTCATCGGGAGCGTGGAGTATCTGGTGGAGGTGCTGCAGGGGCAGCTGCTGAAAGCGTCGTCTTCGTTTCGGCAGAGGGAGCTGGCGAAGCTGCTGCCCGAAGCGAATCGCGGGGTGTTTAGCAAGGAGCTTGGGCGGGCCGCAGGGGCGCTCGATAGCGTCTACGGCTCGCTACCCGTGTCGATGGTGAAGGACGTCGACGAGGAGGACATCGTCGGCAAAGCCAGCGTGGCCTTTGAGGTTACCGGGTCGCCGGTGGTTTATGAGGGGATGAACATCAGCGTGGAGCGCAACCAGCAGCGCTGCCTCTTGATCTCAAGCCTGCTGGTGTTTCTGGCACTGGCGTGGTTTTTTAAGAGCCCAATCCTTGCACTTGTGGCTTCGGTTCCGGCGGCGTTTACGCTGCTGGTGACGTTTGGGCTGATGGGTTATTGGGAGATTCCCATGGATGTGGGGACGTCGATGATGACCTCCATCGCCATCGGTATTGGCATCGACTATGCCGTGCATTTTCTGTGGCATCACGGGGTGCCATCGCGGGCCGACGCGGACGACGTGATGGTGGAGTCCATGGGCGCCACCGGGTGGGGGATTGTGATTAACGCGTTGGAGGTGGCCGCGGGCTTTGCCATTCTGGCCATGGGGACCATCGTCCCCATGCGAAACGTGGGAGTTCTGACCGCCTCAGCGATGGTGGTCAGCGCGGCCGCCACGCTCATTTTAGTTCCGGCGCTGGTGCGTTGGGCGACACCATTTTTATCAAGAAGGAGTAGGACGATATGAGAACACGGGTTGCCATGATGTTGGCGCTGCTGCTGGTTGGCGGCGGGGTCTCTGTGAACGCCCAGGCGAGCAGCCTGGATGTGGATGCGTTGGTTAAGAAGGGTGCACAGGCGGTGCTTGAGCGCTCCGACAGTGAGGCCAACCCCTACGCGAATCGCACCATGAGTGTTCAGATGACTCTGAACGGTGATGGGGATGTGGACAAGAAGCTTGCAATGGAGATGTTTTCCAAGGGGGCCACCAAGACTGCTCTGCGTTTCAAGGCGCCGGCAGATCTCAAGGGGCTGGCTCTGGTGATCAAGGGCAGCTCTGAGATTTATGTGAAGCTGCCCGGGACTCGCAAAGTTCGTCGAGTGGCCTCCCATGCACGCAAGCAGGGCTTTCAGGGCACCGATTGGAGTTTGGATGACCTGCGTATGCTCAAGCTCGCGCCGGTGTTTGACCCCACGATTAAAGAGGTTACAGCTACCCATATTGTGTTGGACCTGACGCGCAAGGCCTCGGCGGACGTGCCCTACAAGCGGCTTGTGGTGTATCTGCCCAAGGCTCACCTGGTACCGGATCGGATCGAGTATTTTGACGAGGAGGGGACGCAGGTGAAGCTGCAGACCCGCGAGCGCCTGGTGGAGTTTGAAGGGGGCAAGAAGGGCTTTTTGAAGAACACCATGAAAGACCTGGCGCGCAACCACACCACCGCCCTTGAGGTGCTCAAGCAGAGCACTGATCCGATCTCGGACAAGGTGTTCAGCAAGCGCTGGCTGGTTCGGGGGACTTGATGATGAGGACGTGTGGATTAAGGACAGTGGGTTTCACGGCGTGTTTTCTATGGGCGTCGGTCGCGGCGGCAGACATGGACGTCGCCACCTTTGTGGATCTGGACAACCGCTACGCGACCCCGGGCAAAGGGGGGACGGTGGTCAATGAGATTGAACGGCTGGAGTACACCGGGGGCATCGCGACCTATTTCTCTGGTGAGAGCTTTGGAGCCATGCTCGATTTGAAGCTCATCACTGTCGCGACCCCTGATGAGGGAAAGATTGGGCCTTTTTTGCACGCTTCACCGCCAAAGCGCTTCTTTGTGGAGACCGACGCGGCCTACCTTGAGTTCTTTGATGTGGGGATGGACGGCGTTGATGTGCGGGTGGGACGACAGATTGTGGAGTGGGGGAGTGCGGATATGTTCAACCCCACCAGCGTATTGAATGCGCTTGATTTGGAGGACCCTCTCAAATTTGGCAAGCGGGTGCCCAACGAGATGGCGTCCATTACGTGGAACGCGCCCTGGAGTGTGGAGTCGGCCGACGGCGATCTGCTCTTTGACGAGCTGACGGTGTCTTTCACGGTGATCCCGTCCTACCGGCCGGCGCTGCTCCCGCGAACGGGAGAGGCGGCGTTTACAGATCCGAGCCTGATGGATGTGCAGGTGGACTCGGCGGCCCTGCGGGAGATGGCGCGCCTGAACGACGCCTTTAAGAATGCCGGTGGCGCGCTGCATTTTGACCTCAAGGAGCAGGGAAGAAAGCGGAACCTTGACAATATGCAATACGCGGCGCGGGTTTCGGCGACGGTGTCGGGTGTGAACCTCGCGGCGATGTATTACCGCGGTTTCAGTGATGTGGTGTATGCCGATGACGTCTCCATCGGAATCGCCCACGAGACCCCTTCGGAGGGGGAGGCTCTGAACGCCCAGATGAAGCTCTTTGACCTCTCTGACAGCAGCGATGTGGATAGCCTCATTGGGTTTATCGACCAGGACATCGGGGGGATCCGCACAAAGCTGGCGGACGCTTCGGTGACCACCAGCCTTGTCCTGAAGAACCCCGAGATTCAGATGCTGGGGGCGGAGATGAGCACGAGCCTGGACAGCCTTGGGGGCCTTGGTGTCTGGGCGGAGGCGGCATATTTTACCCATGAAGATTTGCAGCGGCGTGTGGACGCCGGCAAAGCGGACGTGCTTGAGGATATTGACCCCAAAGAGAGCTTTTTGAAGCTCACCGTGGGCATGGATTATACCATCGCCAAGTGGTGGTATGTGAACGTTCAATACATGCACGGCTTTGTGGACGAGTTTGGCTCTGAGCGCCTTAACGATTACATCGTGGGCGTCAACGACTTTAAGCTGCTGGCGGACAAGCTCTTGATTCGCTTTGTGGCCATGCGACAGGTTCAGGATGGCAGCATGACGGTGTTGCCCCAGCTCACGACCACCTATTGGGACAGCACGGAGCTGACTCTGGGGGGCCTCGCCTACATCGGCGAGAAGGTGAGCAAGTTTGGCACCCCCGCCGCAGGGCCCAACCTCGCGTTTTTGCGTGCGCGCTTTGCGTTTTAGTCGGTTTTTTTCAAACGCGCGTTAAGGACGCTCTCTCCTTGCTGCAGCTCCCTGAATGGCGGTGGTTCTTCCTTGACACTGCAGGGGAGGAGGCTTATCTCTCTTCAACTGAAACACGTTCTATTTACGGCGCACAAAGCCGCGATGGGACGCCATGACGTTATACATTGAGACAAAGGGAAGACCATGATGAGCGATATTTCTACTGTCAAAGATTACTTCGATACCCTCGACCAGCGCTTCAATTACGACGCCTCCAAAGGGATGAACGCCTGCTTTCAGTTTGAGTTGACCGGTGACGGGGGCGGAACCTATTGTGTTAATGTTGACGATGGCCAGATGAGCATCGCCGAAGGGGAGACCGAGAACCCCAGCCTCACCATCACTATTACCGCAGACAACTACCTCAAGCTGGCTCATGGCAAGTTAAACGGTCAGATGGCGGTGATGACCGGCAAGATGAAGGTGAAAGGCAACATGAGCCTGGCCATGAAGATGAAACAGCTCTTTCCTATCATCAAAAATTAATCTCCGCAGGGGGCCCCGCGCTCCTTGTTGGGAGGGCGGGACCTCTCCGCTTTTGAAAGCGCTTGGCCCGTTGTGGTCGAGTGCGTGCTTTTCTCTCAGGGAGTTCCCCATGAGCAGTCTCGATGAATTTCGCGAAGAGACCCGTCAGTGGCTGGCGGACAACGCCCCTAAGTCCCTTTATCAGACCCGAAGAGGTGCGTTTGATGGCTTCTGGGGAGGGAGAAAGTGCACGGAGGGGACAGACGATCAGCGCCGCTGGCTGGAGGCGAGTCTGACCCGAGGGTGGACCGCGCCCATGTGGCCCACCGAATACGGTGGTGGGGGACTTTCGCGGCCTCAGGCGGAGGTGCTTGTGGAGGAGCTGGAGGCTTTGGGGCTGCCACCGCCGCTGGTGGGGTTTGGGTTGGTGATGATTGGGCCCACTTTGCTTGATTATGGGACGGTGGCCCAGCAGGAGGCGTTTTTGCCGCCCACGCTTCGGGGAGAGATCCGGTGGTGTCAGGGCTATTCCGAGCCGGGGGCTGGCTCCGATTTGGCGTCTTTGCAGACCCGGGGTGTGGTTGATGGCGACGCGATGGTTATCAACGGTCAGAAGGTGTGGACCTCCCACGCTGACAAATGCGATTGGATTTTTTGCCTGGTGCGCACCAGCAGCGCCGGGAAAAAGCAAGAGGGCATCACCTTTGTTCTCATCGACATGGAAACCCCAGGAGTGTCGGTGCGCCCCATCGAGTTGATAAGCGGGGCCTCTCCCTTCTGTGAGGTGTTTCTGGAGGACGTGCGGGTGCCCATGGCCAACGTCGTGGGCGAGGTCGACAAGGGGTGGACCGTCGCCAAGGCCTTGTTGGGATACGAGCGTTCGGTGATTGGTCGGGCGATTGGCAGCCAGCTGGAGGGCGCGGAGGGGCGCTTGGTGGAGTTGGCGCGTCGACACCTCGACGAGCCCGAGGGAGGGCTAAGAGACGCGTTTCTAAGGCATGGTATCGCAGAGTTGGGCATGGACGAGCAGTGCTTTGGCCTTACCCTGAGCCGGATTCAGCAGGCCAGGGAGAGTGGCAAGGCGCCGGGACCGGAGAGCTCGATTGTTAAGATCGCGGGGAGCGAATTGAAGCAGCGTCGCTTTGAGTTGACCATGCGGATTGCGGGGCCCCAGGCGGCGGGCTGGGAAGGGCCGGGCTTTGAAGCAGACGACCTGCAGGCCACCCGGGACTGGCTGCGCTCGCGGGGGAACTCCATTGAAGGAGGCACCACCGAGATTCAACTCAACATAATCGCCAGGCGGGTTTTGGGATTGCCCTGAAAGGAGTGAGACGATGCGATTGATTCTCGACGACACGCAGACCCTGCTGCAGACTACTGCGCGGGAGTGGGTTTCGGAGCGTTCCCCCGTGGGGCGGGTGCGGGATCTCCGTGCCGCCCGTGACCCGGTGGGGTATTCGCCGACGCTCTGGCAGGAGATGGCGTCTTTGGGGTGGGCGGGGGTGCATTTTCCTGAAGAGCTTGGTGGGGCGGGGCTTGGCTTTTTTGACCTCTGTTTGGTGCTTGAGGCGGTGGGGCGGCGTTTGATGCCCGAGCCCTTTGTCTCGTCGGTGCTTTTGGGGGCAGGGGCCTTGCTTTATGCAGGGAGTCCCTCGCAGCAGGACACCTGGCTGCCGAAGGTGGCTAGCGGGGAGGCGACCCTGGCCCTTGGCTTTGAGGAGGCCGGGAGTCGCTACAACCATCATCATGTGGGGCTAAGGGCTGCTCGGAGCGAGGGGGGCTATGCCCTCTCCGGTGAGAAGGTCCATGTGCTCGATGGGGGCAGCGCAGACGCGCTGCTGGTGAGCGCGCGCCTGGAGGGTGAGCGGGATGCAGCCGAGGGGCTGGGGCTCTTTCTGGTGGAGGCCGAGGCCTCGGGGATGACGTGTGATCCGCAGTGGCGGGTGGACGGTCGTGGGTCTGTGGTGGTGCGTCTTGAGGGTGTACAGGTCCCAGAGAGCTCGTTGGTGGGGGAGCCGGGGCGGGGCGGGGCCGTGTTGGATTGGGTGATGGACCGTGCCTGCATTGGCCTGGCGGCGGAGATGCTTGGGGCTTCAACGGAGGCCTTTGATGTGACCGTGAACTACCTGCGGGAGCGGGAGCAGTTTGGGCAGCCTATTGGTGGGTTTCAGGCGTTGCAGCATCGGGCGGCGCGGCTCTTGATGGAGCTTGAGATGGCCCGCAGCGCGGTGCTGGGGGCGGCGCGTGCTGTGGATGAAGGTTCTGAGAGGATCTCGGAGTTGGCCTCTCTGGCAAAGGCTCGCTGCGCTGACGTGGTGAACCATGTAACCAACGAGGCGGTTCAGATGCACGGGGGCATTGGGATGACCGATGAGCACGATATTGGTTTCTTTATGAAGCGGGCCCGGGCGGCGGGCTCGTTGTTTGGCGACGCGGCCTGGCACCGAGAGCGTTGGGCGGCGTTGCGAGGGTATTAAGCACCGTGGCCATGTCACGGGCAGGAGGATGAGATGAAGCTGGGGTTAACGCTTGGATTCTGGATGCCCGATCCCTGGGACCCGACCGAGTTGGTGCTGGAGGCGGAGAAGCTGGGATACGACACCGTGTGGACCGCGGAGGGCTGGGGGTCGGATTGTTTCAGCCCCCTGTGCTGGCTGGGGGCGCGCACGTCGCGGATTAAGCTGGGGACCAGCGTGATGCAGCTTTCGGCGCGCACGCCGGCTTGTGCAGCCATGACGGCTATGACCATCGACCACCTCTCCAATGGCCGCTTGGTGTTGGGGATCGGCGCCTCGGGCCCGCAGGTGGTGGAGGGGTGGTATGGCCAGCCCTTTCCACGGCCGCTGGAGCGGACCCGGGAGTGGGTGGAGATTTTTCGCAAGGTTGTGGCACGGGAGGCGCCGGTGGAGTTTGAGGGGCGCCATTATCAGATGCCCTTGAAGGGCGGCACTGGTCAGGGGAAGGCTCTCAAACCCATCATTCATCCCCTGCGAAAGCATATCCCACTCTTTATTGGTGCCGAGGGGCCGAAGAATATTTATCAGACCACGCAGATCGCAGACGGGTGGCTACCGCTCTTTATCTCGCCGGAGCGCTTTCATGTCTTTGATGAGAGTTTAAGGGATGTCCCCGAGGGCTTTGAGATGGCGGCGATGGTGATTACAAGCCCAGCGCCCACGGTGGCCGAGGGCCTGATGAAGATCAAGCACATGATGGCGTTTTATATGGGGGGGATGGGGTCGAAAAAGGACAACTTCCATAAAAACCTGATTGGTCGGTTGGGATTCGCGGAGGTCGCCGAGGAGGTGCAAGATCTCTTCATGCAGGGCAAGCGCATGGAGGCCGCCGCGGCGGTGCCCGATGAGCTGGCCGATGAGATCTCCCTCTCCGGCCCCAAGGAACATATGCGGGAGCGCTTGAAGGAGTGGAAGAAGAGCCCTGTCACCAGCTTGAATCTGGATGCACGGGATCCGGAGCTGCTGCGTTTCTTTGCGGAAGAGGTTCTTTAATCGCAACCATAAGCGCTGTTGTTGGAATCATGGCACTGGCTCTTTTATGGTGGTAAAGATTTTTTTATTCCCCATTCGTTGCTCGCAATCAGTTCCTCCAGTATCAACCACTCATTGGAATTGTGCAGCGATGCAGGTGGCTTGATACGCGCAGGGGAGGATTTTATGATGAGTGGTTCACGGGGCAGGACAGCCCGCGCCATGGAGAACAAGTCTATTCTGATAACGGGAGGCACCGGGTTCATTGGCCGGGCGCTGGTTAAGCTTTTGGAATCCCATACAAGATCGATAGTTGTTCTG
>JAZAIZ010000370.1:0-2841 GCA_036230545.1 Myxococcota bacterium | reverse complement strand
CATTCGAATAATTCGGTCACTGTTACCAAGCAGGATGTCCTTAAAGGCCATTCGTCCCATCTCCTGGGTGTGGCGCTCGATGTTTTTGGCAAACGACGCCCGCATGGTGGGGTTTTCCGCGATATTGCCGATATTGGAAGCGAAGAGCCTCGGCATCACCAGGCAATGCTGGGGGCTGGTGGCGGGAATGACCTCCGTGACAAACATGGGGAGGCCCATCCTGTCCAGCATGGATAATCCCTCCAGGGCGGGATTGGGTTTTGACTTGAAGGTGTCTGCTTTTTTGAAAGCCGGGTCGGCGGCCATAATTTGATCGCGCAGGGTCGACGATGCTCGGTGCATGTCAGGACTAATCTCCCCGGTCAGCTGCATAAACTTCGTTCCCAGCCACTCCACCTCTGCCTGTTTTTCGTCGTCGTATCCTTTAACGACGTAGTCCCCGGTGAGGCGCGTTGTTGCCGAGTTCCCTTCATGGGGGGTAACAAAAACATGGACGGGATTGTCGGGGACCTCAAGCACGACGCCAGGAATAGCCTGAAGCTGGTTTACCAGGGTTGTTTCGAGGTTTACCAAGGGGTTGAAATGGTTGTTGAGGGCGGCTTGCCCCGGCAGCGCTGCATCGTCGGCGCTCGGCTTGGGTTTTGTACCGTATTGCTGGGCCCATGCGTGCTGGATGAGTTGCGTTTGCAGGGCTGCATCCCGGCTGCCTATCTGGCGGTTTCGGGCTGAGAGCAGCCGCACCTGTTTCGTTTGTGCCGGGGGCGGTTTGGGGTGGTTTCCGGTGAGGGCCAGCTCGTTGATTTCGTCGATCTCTGTCAACGAGGGAGGGGTGACCGAGGGTTGTTCTTGAGTTGCGCTCAGGGAAGACGTGGTGCCAGGCTTTTGCAGGGCATCGGACGTCGAAGGGGTGTCTTGACCCGTCGAGGTGCCAGAGGGTTTCGCGGAGGGTTCAAGGACGTCTTTCTGGGAGCCTTTGGGCTGCCTGGTCTTGGAAGGTGCGCCTTTGGTGGGAGCCCCTGGCTGCCTGGCGGTGGAAGACGTGGCTTTTGCTTTGCCTCTCTCTTTGCCTACGGGCGTCGGCGCTTTGGCCGGCTTGTCCTTGTGGGGTTTAAGCTGCGTTCCTCCCACGGACATTCCTAACGATGGGTCTCCCCCGGGCTTCTTTACCTTCATGTGTTTCCCTCCTGCGAGTAACCAAAGCACAGATCAAGTCCAGGTCCAAATTGGGGACAATTGCCGGTGCAGGCAGGCAGGAGTTGGTATGGCGCGGGAGTCGGTGTCCTAGAGCCCCAAACGACGCAGGTTGTCCGGGCGGCTCTCTTCAGGCGAGTGATTGGGGGGCGGGAGTGTGGTTGCGGGGGCGGAGTCCCCTTGCCGGGTGGGCTCTTCCTTACCCGGTGTTTCTTTCCGGGCGGAGACGTCCTTGAGGCCATCGGGATACTCTACCCGTTTGTGGTAAATGGAGTTGAGGACCCGCATGAAGGCCTTGGCGATGATGTGGAGATCCCGAAGGGTCAGGTCGCACTCATCGAGTTGCCCATCGGTGAATTTGAGGTTGATGATGCGGTTGACCAGCCCCTGCAGGCGCGCCGGGGTGGGTTCGGCGATGGAGCGCGCGGCGGCTTCGATGGAGTCGGCGATCATCACCAGGGCCGATTCGCGAGTTTGGGGCTTGCGGCCGGGGTAGCGATAATCGTGCTCGGCGACCGGGCCGTACTTCTCCTCGTTCTCTTTGTGCTTGTGGTAAAAATACTGAATGAGGGTGGTGCCGTGGTGTTCGGCGATGGCGGCCTGAATAGGCTCTCCGAGGCCGTAGCGTTTGGCGATGTCGAGGCCGTCGGTGACGTGGCGACGGAGAATCATCGCGCTCATGGAGGGATTGAGCCGGTTGTGGGGGTTTTGGCCAGAGCGCTGGTTTTCGATGAAGTAGGAGGCGTTACACCCTTTGCCGAGGTCGTGGTAATAAGCCATCACCCGGGCCAGGAGGGGGTTGGCGCCGATGACCTCCGCGGCGGCTTCCGCCAGAGATCCCACGATGATGCTGTGATGGTAGGAGCCGGGGGCCTGCACGATGAGCTCTTTAAGGGCCGGGTGGTTCAGGTTGGCGAGTTCCAGCAGTTTGAGGTCGGTGGTGTAGCGAAACACCAGCTCGATAATGGGAGTGAGTGCCAGGGTGACAAAGCCCGAGAGGGTTCCCCCCAGAAACGCCGCCAGGGTGCCGATGAGAAAGGGGGTGATCTCGCCTCCCCCCTCAAAGAGCAGGTAGGCGATCACAAAGAGTGCCTGCCCTGCCCCCGCCCAGACGCCGGCGCGGATGACGTCGCCTCGCACGTTGACCGCCCCGATGAGGGCCGCGCCAAGCACCGAGCCCACAAACCCGTAGGCGGTGTACCAGGTGGCGTCGTTGAGCATGACCCCCACCACCATGGAGAGGAGGATGCCGAAGATTAAGGCCGGCTCAAGGCGCAGCGCGAGCTTGACCACCATGGCCCCGGTGGCGATGGGCATGCAGTAGATCAACGCATTCAGGGGCAGCGCCGAGTGGCTCTCCTGCACCGCCAGGGAGATAATCATCCAGACTCGGCAGGCTCCGACGATTAGGAGGAACACCCCTGAGAGAAAGAGGAGCTCCCGCGCACGCAGGGAGGCTCGCCACCGCTGCCCGCTGGCGGCGCTGAACCCGGTGAAAATAAAGAGCAGCGCCAGGAGCGTGGCTCCGGCCAGGCCAAACCAGAGCTGGGTTTGGCTGCTGTCTTTGTTGAGGGCACCGAAGAGAACAAGGTGCCGTTTGGTGATGCGTTCCCCGTCTCGCACAATCATCTCGCCACGCTTGACGAGGAT
>JAZAIZ010000369.1:0-1435 GCA_036230545.1 Myxococcota bacterium | reverse complement strand
GAGAATGCCCTCAGAGAGAACAGGCGCTCCGGCCTCCACAACCCCGCGAATACGCGCTCCAATGTCCGTAGCAAGGGGGCGCCATTCAACATCGTACTTCTCCTCAGGGGTGACAATCACCGTCGCGTCATAAACCAGCACACTCTCCACCCCTTGGACCTCAAAGACCGCCTCCGCTAACGAAGACTCCTTCGCACTTAGCGCGTCACCAAAATACCAGGACTTATTTTTCAGAAGCGACCGATTAACCATAAAAACACATTGGTCCCCCTTGAGCGAGGGCTGCGCTTTCACCAACACCCCCGGAGCCTCTTCAGGAAAAAGTGCCTCCTTGATCATCGGCGCCTCAATAACCCGACGCATCACCGGCATGTCCTCAAATTCACCGTCGCTCTGAACATCATCATCCTCATTGAAGAGGGCCTCAACCAGCTCCGGATCTACAATCGGCAGCGACGACCGCTTCTCTTCCTCTTTCTTACCAAAAAATCGGTTAATCATAGAAACACACTCCCCTCGTTGTTGCTTCGACGAAGCGCTATCACCTCAACGCTTCCATCCCATCCTGCGCCTACCCTGCCATAGAGTTCTTAAAGAGCGCAAGAACTGCCACTCCCCAAGGGCACACTTACCCACGCAGGTCAGCGCAAATACCTTGACATCACATTCCAATTCTCACAAACCTCTCCCCCCATACTTCATCGTCGCTGGGGAGAAACACCATGGAAGTCACCGTTGTTCACGTCCACGTCAAAAAAGAGTCTATCGCCCCTTTTATTGATGCCACCCGCGCCAACCACGAGGCGTCCACTCAAGAGCCTGGCAACAGGCGCTTTGATATTCTCCAGGACTCCAACAACGAAGGCCACTTCATTCTTTACGAAGCCTACGCCTCTCAAGAGGATGCGGCCGCTCACAAGGAGACGCCCCATTACCTCTCGTGGCGTGAAGTCGTCGCGCCCATGATGGCTAAGCCCCGTGAAGGGATCCCATTCAAAGGGCTCTTTCCCCAGAGCACCGAGACACGTTAACCAATGCAGACGCCCGCCTTTGAAATAACGCGCCTCCCTGAGATCGTGTTTGGAGACCACTCCCTCCAAAAGCTCCCCTCCCATGTGCGCCGCTTTGGCAAACGACTCCTCGTGGTCACCGGCCAGCGCTCCCTCTCCCAAACCCCGCAATGGCAATCACTGCAGGATGCCCTGCAGGCGGAGCACATTCACTGGGACCATCTCAAGATCCCCAACGAGCCCACCCCGGCCATGGTGGACGACGCCGTGCTCACCTTTCAAAATGCAGGTATCGAGGTGGTGGTCGGCATCGGTGGCGGCAGCGCCCTTGACGCCGCCAAAGCCATCGCAGGACTCCTCCCCTCCGGAGACTCGGTCATGTGTTACCTCGAAGGCGTGGGTAGCGGAAAACCCTTCGCGGGCAC
>JAZAIZ010000368.1:0-10047 GCA_036230545.1 Myxococcota bacterium | reverse complement strand
TCATAATGGACACCATGGGGGTGGCCCCGCAGGAAGTGGGAAACGCAGAGGAGTCGCACACCTCTAGAGTGCGTACCCAGTGGGACTCACTCCGGGAGTTGAGCATAGAGGTCCGAGGATCTTCACCAAGGCCCACGGTGGCCTGGGGGTGAGCCGATGTTATCTTAGTTCGATGAGGCTCAAAGGAGAGATGCTGGCATAATGACGCTTGTTCGGGCCGGGTAAAATGCGGCCGGGGGAGTTCTCCCAAAGGCTGCTCCGAGGGCAGGACCGCCTCCCGGGCGCCGCCAGCAAACATCACCTCCACGGCCTTCTGCGCCGCGTACCGAAATCGGACCTGGTCTTCGGGAGAGAGTTGATAATGAATCTCGGTTTTTCCGCTCTGCCGATTCACGGCCACCCGATTCTGTGGTCGAGGGGTGTCCACCAGCATCACACCAAAACCCGAGGTCTTTGTATAATCCCGCATCATCTGAAAATGCTCGGCACCGAGTCCGGAGACAAGCCCGGCAGCATAAATAGGGTGCCCATAGAGACACTCCAGATAAAATCCATCCGACTCATAAAAATGGTCGCTATAAATCGTCCCGGTAATCCCCCTATAATTCTTAAGAGGAGCCTCGTGCACTCCAAAGAGGGGGAGACTCGGATGCAGGACGAGACCCCGGCCGAGGAGTTCATGGGGATCGGGATGTTCGGAGCGCATCAAGAGCGCTGGCGACTCAATCGCCCCTGCGGCCACAATAACCAAGCCCGCGTTGAACTCAACCTCTCCCGGCGCCAGAGAATTACGCCGGGAGCGCGGGTGTTCGGGCAACACCACACCCGATGCTCCAACAACCCTCCGGGAGTTCCCTTCCCCCTCCCACCTCAGCTTGTCCACGCGGCAGGAGTGAATCAACCAAACGCCGCGGTCAACCGCGTCCCGCAGGCAAGTCACCATGGTGCCCTGTTTTCGGTCGTAGGCACAACCAACAGCGCAAAAGCCACACCCGATGCAGTCCCGCATATTCAACTCAAAACGGCTGTAGGAAAAACCAAGGGCCTCACACCCCCGCTGCAAAAGTCGATTGTTATCGTTCACCTCCTTGTCGGGGGGAGTGTGAACATGAATGCGCTCTCGAACATAATTGAGGGAGTTGGCCATGTTCAATCCGCCTATCCCATAATCGGACGCCTCGGGCTCAAACGAAAACCCCTTCACCCCCAAGCGTTCTCTCCATCCCTTCCAGACCGGTTCTTTAGGGTCAAAACAGAGGGCGACATTGACCGTCGTCCCCCCACCCACGCACGCTCCGCCACGAACGGGTATGGCCCCGTCACGGGTCCCCTGCAGCCCCCCACCGGCGAAGAGATGGCGTGCCCCCAACTCGGTCTGGTCGAAGGACTCCCGACCAAAATAACCGCCGCGTTCAACCACCACGATGCGCTTGTCGGTGTGCTCCGCGAGAGTTGATGCAAGCACCCCACCCGCAGCGCCAGACCCAATAATGAGGATGTCGCAATCAACCTTCATCATCGCCCCCTCCCACCAGTGGTCCCTCATAACCAATCGCTTCCCAAAGCGCGGGTAGGGAATATGCGGAGGCCAGGATAATGGATTTGGCCCCCCCATAAAACTGCCGTTTGATGCTAAAGTTACTCTGCCCCCAAAGTGAGAGGTAGGCCCTCTGCACCGGCAGGGGCGCATCCATAAAAAGGCC
Organism: Myxococcota bacterium; assembly: GCA_036230545.1. Lineage (GTDB taxonomy): Bacteria > Myxococcota > XYA12-FULL-58-9 > XYA12-FULL-58-9 > JABJBS01 > CAXGXL01. Next base: position 8,344 of record JAZAIZ010000368.1, on the reverse strand, counting down.
TGGAGCCCCGTGCGCCTTCACAAAACCCGCATAGAGGGCCGCTTCTCCCGCGCTGAAGCCTTCAATCACCCCGCGGGAGGCACGCTCATCCAATTCGTCAAAGGTGCGTAAGCGTTTCTGCTCCTCGGCAATCACCGGGCTCAGGTCCTCGGTGAAGAGGTCCATCTGGTTAAACACCAGCAGCGCCCACTGAAACGAGCGAAGACTCGGGGCCGTCAAAGGAAAATGCTGCTGGAGAACCGCTTCGACCTCGTCGATGGAAACGCCAGGAAACGCCGGCTGCTCAAAAGGAAGAACCGCCCGCATCACGCTCTTGAGCACCGGCTGATAGTCTTCGGGGTGCGGCTGGTTGATGATAGCGTGCGCCAGCCGCGCACGGTTTAAGAGGGGCGTACAACTCATTGCCCCAAGCCCCAGCACCCCAATAGCCTGTAGAAAGTTTCTTCGAGATAGCTCCAGGGATAGTTTCATTGGCCCCCTCCCCCCGCCACTTGCCTCCGGACTCTATGTGCCAACCACCGCATCATTCCCCGTCCCTCCCTACGCTGCTCTGGCCCAAAGCTGTCCCAGAGGGATCTTTGGTATCGTCTTTACGAGACCCGTTCAAGCACCCCTGCGACGGAGGATTGTTTAGGGCCAGAGCGCTCCAACAAGGGCGAGCGCGTCAGTGGTGAAACCGGGGATATAGGCGCAAGTAAAACCCACCACGCTCAACACCGACGTCACCATAAGGCGGCTGCGCGAAGAAGTTTGTCCCTTGGCTGCCTCCTCAAGCTGTGCGAAGCGCACTTTGATATAAGAGGCCTGCAGCTTAAGATTATCACCACCGGACTCCCCACGTGCTTTGGTTAAAGCGGCGCAGTTGTAGTAACCGGACGCCATCTCCCGAGCTATCTTCAGATAGAGTTTTTCTTCTGTTTTAGTCATGGCAATAGAAAATTCCGACACAGAGAAGACTCTCCTGCGCCGATCATGAAATGGCAGACGTCGCAAGCTGCGCGCCTTTACCATGTACGTTCAACTAAAAACGATAGTGTCTTATTCCCAAAGGGGAAGACGCCAGGTCACTAAGCCTTGCTAAGACTGCAAACCGCTGGCTTGTTGGAAAATCTAATCATGGGAGCACCGCTCAATCCGCCGCCCCATCGGGCGAACAAGCTTCATAAAGTCGAAAATGGAATGTAAAACCACTAACACCCATCCAAACGGCATAGCAAGCTTCTTGAATACCTTTTTTTATTCAACAAAACCCCTGAACATCGCAGGGGGTTATAACGAGCGCCTGGTATCGACCATTCGAGGGTTGATAAATCGTTTCAATTCGCCTATCGGCCGCATGATTCATGCCATTGCACCCCACAATGGCATTCCCCATGAATAAGAATACGGAGCCCCCATGACAACACACACCACTCCACTCTCCCCTGAAAAACTGACCGTGGTTTTGTTTCTCACCACCGCCCTCACCCTGCCCATGCTTGTCTCCTGTGGGGGAGCAGATTCCTCTCCAAAGGGGTCCACCCTCACGCTCCCAGCCCCAAGCCGCTACGCGGAGCACTCGACATCAGAAGATATCGGTACCGAAACAACCACCGAAGCCAACAACGACGCGCCCCCCTGCCAGCAATGCCTCGCGAGCGGCCGCACCTGGCAGCCCGAAGCATCGGCCTGTACCGAGAGCTGCTCAATCCAGGACACCTCCTGCTACACGGATATCTGTCCTCAGCAGGAAGGGCCGGAACCCCCCACCCTTTTTTCCATGAACGGTGATGAGAGCCTGCTCTATGCCCAACTCTGGAAAGATCGGTCGACGCTCTTCTCGTCAATGGCTCACAACCACGTGCTCCGTGCCACCCAATGGACAGGCAGCCTCACCTACCACCCCACAGATCTGTCACAGTGCTTCGTTCAGTTCACCCTGCCGGTGAACCATTTTGAAAACGACGAAGACTTCATGCGTCAATACGTTGGGCTTGAGGGAACCATCTCCGAGTTTTACCGCTCCCTGATTCACGAGCACATGCTCAGTGACGGGCAATTGAGAGGGGATGTTTTCTCCCACATCACCTTTGAGTCCCTTGAGTGTCTGCAGGTTGAGGATGCCCCCAACAAGGTAACCATTAAAGGAGCCTTGACCATTCGCGGCCAGACCAAAACAGTGCAGGCTCAGGCCACGTTTCAACACGTTGAAGAGAACCTCCACGCCCAAGGGAGCTTTGACATCACGCACTCTGACTTTGGGTTTGAGCCCTACGAGGCGTTCTGGGGCTCCATCAAAAACGGTGAGCGTATTAAGATAAGCTTTAATCTGGTGGCGAAGCCGGCCCCCGAACCCGAAGAATAAAGCCAACTCAAACCGACCCGACCTCCCGCGCCGCGGCCAGAAAGGCCGGCAGTTCCCCGCCACCGTGGGCGCTCAAGTTGCTGCCAGTCACGTAGCTGGCAAGAGGGGACGCTAGAAACAGACAAACATCGCCAATGTCCCGGGGTGAGGCCATGCGCCCCAGAGGTACTGTCCCGCTAACCGCGGCCACCCCGGCCGCGTCACCATAATGCAGCTCAGACTTCTCCGTGTGGACCAGCCCCGCACAGACACTGTTGATCCGCACCTTCGGCGCCCACTCAATGGCCAGGGATTGGGTGAGGTTGATCAAGCCGGCCTTTGCGGCACCATAGGCGGCAGTGCCCGGGGAGGGACGCGTTCCGCTCACGCTGGCAATATTAATGATGACTCCCCCCTCAGCCTGCTCCTGCATAAGCGCGTTGGCGCGTTGGCTGACGTTTAGGGGAGCGGTGAGATTGAGGGCGATGATGGCCGCTGAGAAGCGGGGAGAGGCGGTAGCAGCCTCCGCGACCGGAGATCCCCCCGCGTTGTTCACCAGAATATCAAGGCGCCCAAAGGTGGCCCGAGCCGATTCAATAAGCGCATCCACCTGGTCCAGCTCACGAACATCGGCGCCCACATAAACCGCCTCTTTATCACCCGCCGCGGGGAGAAGCTCGGGTGCGTTCCGGCCGCAGATGATGACATCCGCCCCCGCCTCCAGCAGACGCTCGGTGATGCCGCGTCCTACTCCTGCGGTTCCACCGGTGACGATGGCCACTTTGCCACTCAGGTCCAAATCGTTGCCCATCAAGCACTCCTCTCGCTCTCAGCCTACGCCACTTTCGTTCTCAAGACCACGTCCGATGTCCTTTACTTCCCGAAACCACCGAAGTAGAACATGTTTCATCTCTATAGAGAGCCCGGGAGATTGTCCAGGGGTTCTCCCGAAAGGAGTCCGTCAACATGGGTAAGATCTGCGAAGGCCGGGTCGTTATTATTACCGGCGCTGGCCGCGGGATTGGTCGAGAACACGCCCTCGCGTTTGCCCGGGCGGGGGCGCGGGTGGTCGTTAACGATATCGGTGCACAACCGGACGGCAACGGCCGCTCCGAGGGCCCCGCTGGCGAGGTCGTGGATTTGATTCGAAAGTTTGGGGGCGAGGCCATCGCCAACGGCGCGGACGTCGCAGATTGGGACGAGGCAGGCGCAATGGTGCAGCAAGCCGTGGACCACTTTGGCCGCCTGGACGTGTTGGTCAACAACGCGGGCTTTCTTCGGGACCGGATGCTGGTGAACACCTCGGTGGAGGAGTGGGATGCGGTCATTAACGTGCATCTTCGGGGCCACTTCTGCCCCACCCGCCACGCCACCTCCTACTGGAGAGCGCAGGTCAAAGCTGGTGAGAGCGTGGATGCCCGTCTCATCAACACCTCCTCCGGAGCCGGACTTCTTGGCAGCGTGGGACAGGCTACTTATGCAACGGCCAAGGCCGGCATCGCGGCCCTCACCCTGGTGGAAGCGGCAGAACTATCGCGCTATTCCATCACCGCCAACGCCATCGCACCGGCTGCCCGAACCCGGATGACCGAGACGGTGTTCGCCGATATGATGAAAAAGCCCGACGAAGGGTTTGACGTGATGAATCCAGCCAACATTTCGCCTTTGGTGGTGTGGCTTGGCAGTGCTCAGTCCAAAGACGTCACCGGGCGTGTCTTTGAAGTGATGGGAGGAGCCATCAGCGTCGCTGACGGATGGCGCGAAGGACCCAAGATCGACAAAGCCGAAAGATGGGAGCCAGCTGATATAGGAGCCGCCGTAAACGATTTAATCGGACAAGCTGTCGCACCAGGTAAAGTATACGGAACATAAGCGTCATATCGCTTCACGCCCCCCTAAGACGCCTACGCCGCGCCGTTCTCGAACTCTTTGAGGTCAACGAAATCCACCTTATGCAGCGGCATCACCATAGATGAGAGGATGTTCATAACGTGACCGCAAACCCGCTTGTGAAAGCGGGTCAACAAAACCAGGGAGGTGGTCTGGCTCACCGTGAAATCAGATTTTGCCAGCTCCCCGAGGAGCCGGTCACAGCGCTTGCTGACGTTCTTGCCAATCCGCAGCTGCTCGACAGCTGCATCGTTGTCGTCCTCGTCGACAATTCTGGGAGTGGCCGCCAGCATGCTGTGGGCGGTAGCGATTAACTCACCCAATTCAGTCTGAATCGAGCAATCCGGAACAGGGCTTCCCCCCAGGTCGGACACCTCGGAGATATTCTTAATATAGTCTCCAATCCGTTCCGCATCCTTAACGATGGACATCAGAAGCAGGCAGTATTCAACCTCGGAACCCGAGAGGCTCAGGTGAGTGATGACCCGCTTTCGAATGGAGCGCTCCAGCTTATTAACCTCTATATCGAGGTTGTAGACCCGAGACCGTGCCTCTAAAGAGAGGTCATGGGAAAAGACATGAGGTTTCACCAAAGTCGACATCTCAACGGTGACCGTCAACATCCGATGAAACTCTTGAGCGATGGGCTCAAGCGGGTCGTTGCTGGTCAATACATCAAAAAGTTCACGCCACATCATCACACTCCACAATCAAGCGATTCCGCATTTCATTATAATGACTTCATCTGGTAAGAAAGAAGATTGCCGCGGGCAGTCCGTAAAAAACAGCCATGACATAGAAAAGTGCCCACTTCTTCGCGCCTGTGGCATACTCAGCCATAGCCTCCGCCATCATCATAGGCACCTTCCGGGTCACCTGAGGTAAATACCACACCGCGATTCCGGCAAAGTTAAAGAATAGATGCACCAAAGCAATCTGCCGGGCAGCCTGCATCGTGTCGCCAGAGACTACCATGGACGCAAGCAATGCCGTCACGGTGGTACCAATATTGGCCCCCACGGTAATAGAGAAGACCTGTCCCAAACTTACCAAGCCGGCCCCAGCGAGTGGCACCATCACCGAGGTGGTGATGGAGGAGGATTGCACCATCACCGTGAGAACCATCCCAACCACAATCCCAACAATGCCGCCACTGCCAAGAAAACGGTTAATGTAGCCTTCGAATTTGCCCATCACCAGAATACGCATCACCTTAACGATGAGCCCAAGGGCTGAAAAAATAATGACGCAGCCCACCAGAGCGAGCAGAATGGCCGCGAGCTTCTGGTCATCGGCGAAAAAGCCCAGGCCATCCTTCACGACTTCCCGTCCGGATTTAATGGCCGTCTTGAAAGGGCTCTTGTATTTGGCCCCTGTCGATCCGACGGTCCAGTCGGCGACCACCCGAGCCGCCCTCTCCAAAATCCCCTCCCCCCACATGGCACGAGTCAGGAGTTCGACCGGCAGGAGTACAATCACCGAGAGAAAGTTAAAAAAGTCGTGGCACGTCGCCGCTGCAAAGGCCCGCTTAAATTCCTGGGCGCGGGTAGCATGGGCCAGACTGGCGATGGTGTTGGTAACGGTCGTGCCGATGTTGGCACCCATAATCATAGGAACCGCCGTCCCCGTGGCCACCTCGCCCGAGGCCACCAACCCCACAATCAGCGCGGTGGTCACCGACGAGCTTTGCACCAGAGTGGTCGCGAGGATCCCGCCGAGCAGTGCGAGAAAGGGGTTCAGGTCATCCCCCAGATACTGATTCATAACCCCGGCGCCGAGCCCCTTAATACCGCCGCTCAGGCAGGATACCCCCACCAGAAATAGATAAAGAAGAACCACCGCAGCCAAGCCATTAAGCCATGGGGTGATTGCCGAAGAGGTCACCCGAAGTCGACTGGTCTCTGCCATTTTTAGTACCGTCTGCTTAAGAGATGTTGTTTGATTCATCATACTTCAGCGTATTACCCGCACTGCACGCTGAAGAAGAGACATTTAGTGTGATGTTTGTGTGACGTTTTCGTGAACTCCCCCGAAGCGACCTGCCCCCAAAGAGAAACGCCTCACCGACGATGAAGAGATACAAAAGAAGCGCCGCTGCTGCAACTTCTTCACGAAATCATTCCTCAGGCCCTTTTTCTGGGTGCTTTCCCCGGAGCACCTCGACACAGACAGGATATTCCTGTGATTTTTCAATCACTTAGTCAAGTTCATCGTCCAAACCACGCCCTCCGACCGAGGCCGCCCCTGCCCAATGTCCTTCTCCCCAAAAACAGGCCAATAAATGCGAAAAATCGAGGATTTTAGAGAACTTCGGCCCCTTCCTGCCGATAGTTAAAGGTGCCCGGCCATGATCTACACGTTCCCGGTATCCTTCCACTTTCGGGAACGTTATGCGCCATCATCGGCTGAAGCAACGCTCGCACATCGCTGAAATGGCGCTCGCGAGACCACCTCGGCGCAACTGGGAGAACAGGGATGGGAAATCTTATTCCACGGTCATTAGCCTATATTGTGGACTTCATCGTGTCCGTTAAAGTCTTTTTCTATCTCGCACCGCTGGCACAGCAGCATGTGCCTGCCTTCGCCCGCGCCTACCAGCCGCAAACCTTCTACGGACACGGTGAGACCGTCGTCACCCTGCTCTTTGTTGTGGTGTTTCTCGGCATCCTCGCCGGAGCGCTGGGCCGCACCCCCGGAATGGTGGTCATGGCACTTAAGATTCAAACTCCCCAAGGCACCCCCATCGGAATCGCCGCAGGGATTCTGCGTGAGATAACCAAGCTGCTCTGCCTCACCGTGCTGGTGGGCACCATCTGGGCGCTCTATGGGTTCATTGTGCGCGAGCGTCCCTTCTACGACGACTGGTTCGGTTGCGAACTCGTCCCCGTCCAACCCAAGGGAGTTGTTGCCTCACAGAAGAGCGAACCCCGAGCGGACTCCTAGATATACGAGCTAGAGATAAAAACTAGAGATAAAAACTAGAGATAAAACCTCGCTGGAAACTCGCTTGAGACCCCCAAAAAACGCCCACATTCAAGGACGTCTCATCCCTTGAACCAAGGTGTGGCGTTGTCTGGGGACCTCAGCGCAGAGTCACTCTAGAAACTGTTCTTGTTATAGATTCCGTAAAGAATCCAAAGTGCAATCAGCCCAACGAGGCCTTCACTTCCAAGTGCTTTAACAAAACCAATCACGTTCGCGGTGATATCCACCGGCAGAAAAACAAGACTTGCTCCAAAAAGAACCTGAAAAACCACACCTAACATCACCAGGGCCAAGCCTACCTCTGTTAGTTGCCGTATCCCTCTTGTAACTTTTCCAACCATTTCCATAATTGCCTCCTTAAAAAAATCACATCAAGCTCCCAGGAGCTCCTTGCAATCACTGTTGATGCCCCCCCCACAACATCAGTCGTGAAACCAGGCACCATCATCACGCTAAGTGTAAAAAAAGAATCCTGAACCAACAACCAAAGGATGCCCTTAATCCAGATTCTCAAAACAGGACACAACGCCATTATTACGGAGGTATGAATTGCCTTGACCGAAAGCCCCCATTCCGTCCCTGGGGGATTTTCCGCATTGTTTGATTGACAGCAAAGGCGTTTAATTTGGGGGACCTTTTGGGGACCTTCCCTAAGCAAACGCAAGGAGCAACGCATCCTGGCCCCTAAAAACCCACGTTAGACCACCTCCTGAAAGGGCTCTTTCCCCGACTTATTTCAGCGATCGCCTGCCGATCTAATCCTCCCGAAAAGCCCCCTTTTCGGGGCTCATTTGCCTCAATTCAGGCCCTTCCATGGAATTATTACTCCACCCCGACCTCCCCAATTTCACAAGAAATCAACACCTTAGCCGCACAAACAAACCTTGAGCGCTGCTCCCTGTTCCCAAAAAGCAAAGGGTACGATAAAACCGTCATCCTCAACCTCGAATTTCCCGGGTAATTTCCCCTATGAAGAAGAATTTGCTCCGCTTGCTCACCCTACTCACCGGCGTCGCCATTATTACGGCAGGTCTCTTCGGCTTAACCCGGTACGCCTCATCCACCGGGCTGCGCTGCCCTGCCGCGACAACCCCCTCTGGCGCCGCTCCTCCCTTAGGAGTGCGTCAATTCTGCACCCTCAACGGT
>JAZAIZ010000367.1:0-3584 GCA_036230545.1 Myxococcota bacterium | reverse complement strand
CTCTTACAAAGACGCCGGCGTCGACCTCGAAGCCGCCGACGACTTCGTGTAGCAAATTGGCCCGCAGGCCAAGGACACCCACAACGACGACGTGGTTCCTGGCCGAACCCCCTACGCCGGGCTGGTGCGCCCCATCCTCGAGGGGCTCTCCGATCCTCTCATCGCCGCGACCTGCGACGGTGTCGGCACCAAGCTGATGGTAGCCCGTGAGGCTGGCATCTACCGAGGCCTCGGTCAGGATTTGGTGGCGATGAACGTCAACGACCTCCTCCCCGCCGGCGCCAAACCGCTCCTCTTTCTCGACTACATCGCCACCGGCAAACTCGACCCCGAAGCCCTCAAAGAGGTCGTGGCCGGCGTGGCCGGAGCCTGCAAAGCTTCCGGCTGCTCCCTCCTCGGAGGAGAGACCGCCGAGATGCCCGGCGTTTATGCCGAAGGCGACTTTGACCTCGCCGGGTTCTCCGTGGGCATCGTCGATGAGCGCCGTATCCCCGACGCCAGCACCATTGAAGCGGGCGACGTCCTCCTGGCCCTCCCCTCCAGCGGCGTTCATTCCAACGGCTTCAGCCTTGTGCGTAAGGCGCTCTTTGAGCACGCCGGGCTGGATCTCAACTCCACGCCGGAGGGCTTTGAAAAGACCCTCGCCGAGACGGTCCTTGAGCCCACCCGACTCTATGTTCGAGAAGTGCTCGACGTGATTAACCAGCACTCCATTAAGGCCGCCGCCCACATCACCGGGGGCGGGCTCCTTGGCCGCACCGCCAAGCTGCTCCCTGAACAGCTTCGAGAATCCCTGGGGGTGCGGATTGATCCCACCACCTACTCCGTGCTGCCCATCTTCAAGCTCATTCAACAATGCGGCAACGTGCTCGACGAAGAGATGGCCCGCACCTTTAACATGGGACTCGGCTTTGTCATCGCCGTCTCCCCGGAAGTGGCGGACGCCATCTGTGACTCCAGCTCCGAATGGCTGCGAGTGGGGCACATTAACTCCAGAGACAACAACGAACCCCTGGTTGATTTAGGCTATGCACAAGGCTAACCCGCAAATAGCGATCTTCGCTTCCGGTCAGGGCTCCAACGCCGAGGCGCTCATGGACGCCTTTGAGCGCCAGGAGATCCCCGCGACCCTCGCGATGGTCCTGTCTAATCAGGCCTCAGCGCCGGTGATTGAGAAGGCCAAAGCGCGGGGTTATGCTGTCTGCGTCGTGCCCCACAAGGCCCTCTCCCGCGAGGAGCATGAGGCGCAAATCCTCGACGCCCTCAGCGAAGCTCAAATCGACCACGTCATCCTCGCCGGCTACATGCGCATCCTCACGCCACACTTTCTCAACGCGTTCAAAGAACGCTGCGAGGGACACATCCTCAACATCCACCCCTCCCTGCTGCCCGAGTTTCCGGGCCTGCACGCGGTGGAGCGCCAATGGGAAGCCCGTGTTCAAGACGCCGGCGCGACGGTGCACGTGGTGACCCCCGAGGTGGACGCCGGCCCCATCATCGCGCAGGGCTCCCTCAAGGTCGCCGGAGACGAAGGCGCCGAAGAGCTCGCCCGCCGCATTCGCGAAGAAATCGAACACTCCCTCTACCCCAAAGCCGTCCGCCTTTTTCTCGAACAATTGGATGCCCCCGGCACCACAGAGGACTCCCCATGATTGATGTACCCGGCAACCTCTCGCAACTTCCACCAGCCACCGGCGCTGTTCACCGTGCCCTCATCTCCGTCTTTGACAAGACGGGCATCGTGGCATTGGGCCAAGCCCTGCATGAGCTCGGCGTGGAGATCCTATCCAGTGGTGGCACCGCCAAGAAGCTCCAGGAGGCCGGCGTCCCCGTCATCCCTGTGGATGTGTTCACCGGCGCTAACGAGGTCCTCGGCGGCCGCGTCAAAACCCTGCACCCCAAAGTCCACGGTGGCATCCTCGCCGACCGGCGACTCGACACCCACCTTGAAGACCTGCAACGACACGACTACCACCCCATCGATCTGGTCATCTGCAACCTCTATCCTTTTGAGCAGGCCATCGCCGGAGGTGCCGACCACGCTACCGCCGTGGAAAACATCGACATCGGCGGCCCCACCCTGGTCCGCGCTGCCGCCAAAAACGCCGACGGCGGCGTCACCGTGGTGACCCAGCCCGCCGACTATGACCTCCTCACCGCAGAGCTGCAACAAGGTGGCGCCACCTCCCTGAGTACCCGCCGAGCTTTCGCGGCCAAAGCGTTTCGCCTGGTGGCCCATTACGACGTGGCCATCGCAGCCTGGGCAGAAGGCGCCCTTGCCAACGATGACACCTCCGCCCTGCCCACGACCCTCGACGGCTACCACCATGAAGGCGCCCTGCGCTACGGTGAGAACCCCCACCAGGAAGCGGCGCTCTACTCCTCGGAAAAGGAGCAGGGAGGCATCGCCCAGGGAAAACTCCTCACCGGCAAAGCGCTCTCCTACAACAACTACCTCGACATGGACGGCGCATGGCAGGCCGTGAAAGGCCTGACAGGAAAAGGCTGCTCCATTGTGAAGCACACCAACACCTGTGGACTGGCTCAGAACGTCTCCCAGGCTGAGGCCTTCACTCAAGCGCTCGCGGGCGACCCCGTGTCGGCCTTTGGTTCCATTTTGGGATTCAACGCTCCTTTGGAGCTTGAGACCGCCCAGGCCATTCGCGAGACCAAACTCTTTGTGGAGTGCATCGTGGCTCCGGGGTTCAGCGAGGAAACGCTGGAAGCGTTCAGCGTCCGCAAAAACCTCCGCCTCTTTGAAGTGGGCGCGACCCACTCCGGAGAATATTACCACGCACACCGCATCACCGGCGGCATGCTGGTTGAGGCGGCTGACCCGGGCCTCAACGACATCAACGACTGGCAATGCGTCACCGAGACGCCCCTGCAGGAGGGATGGCTCGAAGAGCTGGCCTTCGCCATGCACGCAGTGGCCAACCTCAAGTCCAACGCCATCGCCATCACCAGCAGCAAGAGCCTGTTGGGCTGTGGCGCCGGACAGATGAGCCGAGTGGACGCCTGCGAGCAAGCCATCAAAAAAGCCGGAGACGCCATCCAAGGATCCTTTTTGGCCTCGGACGCCTTCTTCCCCTTCGACGACTGCGCCAGACTCGCCGCCGCCGCCGGGGTCGTGGCCATCGTGCAACCCGGAGGCTCCAAGCGAGACCAGGAAGTCATCGACGCCTGCAACGAATTGGGTGTGGCCATGGTCTTCACCGGCCGCCGACACTTCCGTCATTAACCTCAACCTGAAGCGAGAGCGAGCATGAACATTCTGGTGATTGGTAATGGAGGCAGGGAGCACGCTATGTGTCGCGCGCTCACCAGCGGGGACAACCCTCCCACTCTCTACGTCGCGCCCGGCAATCCCGGCACGGCCCGCTGCGGCACCAACGTCGACATCGGCCCCGGCGACATCGAGGGGCTGGTGCGCTTCGCCAGCGACAACGCCATCGATCTGGTCATCCCCGGCCCGGAACTCCCCCTGGTGCTCGGTGTGGTGGACGCCATGAACGCCGCAGGCATCCCCTGCTGCGGCCCCGCCAAAGCGCCCGCGCTGCTTGAGGGATCCAAAGCCCACACCC
>JAZAIZ010000366.1:0-4960 GCA_036230545.1 Myxococcota bacterium | reverse complement strand
GCCATCACGATGTCCCTGGGGATGGTGATGCTGCCACCGGCGCTCATCAGTATGCCGATTAAACTAATGCTCTTTGTTTTGGTGGACGGCTGGAACCTAATCACGGGCTCGCTCGTAAGGAGTTTCGGATGAACGAGGAGATGGTTCTGGACCTCATGCGACGATGCATGATGGTGGCCGCACAGACGGCCGCGCCGATGCTCTTGATAGGCATGGTCGTGGGTTTGGTCATCGCTATTTTTCAGGCAGCCACTCAGATCCAGGAGGCGTCTCTCAACTTTGTGCCCAAGCTCATTGCCATTGGACTTCTCATGATAGTCTTCGGTCCCTTTATGATCGACAACCTTGTGACCTTCACCAGGACCCTAATCAGCGAAATGGTTTACCTCTCTCCGGGGGCGCCCGAATGATCCTCGACGGACTCCTTGGGCTGATTGAGCCTTTTATGCTGGTGTCGACGCGATTAGGCGCGTTGATCACCACGCTCCCCATCATGGGGTTTGAGCCCGCTCCCAAGAAGTTCAGGGCCGTCTTGACCATCGTCCTCGCCCTCGGGATGACCGCCAGTCTACCGGGCTATGTCCCACCAACCTCTTTGACTCTTGGCCTCCTGCAGGAAGCCCTCTTTGGCGCCACGATAGGGCTGACCGTTCGCGTTATTCTTGCCACCGTTGAGATGGCCGGAGAACTTATTAGCCTTCAAATGGGATTTGGGTTCAATAAAACCGTCGATCCCTTGACCAAATCCGAGAGCGGCCCCATCACCCGAATCCTGTCGATTATTACCGGCGTCCTCTTTTTCGCCACCGGCACCTACCAGGCGGTGTTACGGGCCCTGGGGGACAGCTTTGGGGCGTTTCCCCCGGGCGCCAGCACCTTCAAACCTGATTTTAAGGCCCTTGTTCTCGACGCCGGCTCAACCATGATTATCTCGGGAGCTCGGATTGCGCTGCCCCTGGTGATTTTGGCCTTGATTGGTCAGATGTGCTTCGGCCTGATGACCAAGGTCGCGCCCGAGATGAACGTCTGGGGGCTTGGCTTCACCTTTATTATCGGGTTTGGCTTTGTGGGGATCATTATCTTTATGCCCACCTTCATCTCCGAGTCCCGGGACCTCCTTGAGAGGTCTCTTGGCTACATCTCCAACATGACGCTGGGAGAGAGGTAGGGGGTATGGCTGAAGAAGAAAAGGAAGAAAAACCGACCGCGCGCAAGCGGTCCAAAGCAGCCGACGAAGGGCAGATCCCCCAGAGTAAAGATTTTGCGGCGCTGGGAGTGATGGGGGCCGGGGTGATTGGCATGGCGGCCTCTTATTCCATGGCTTCACAACAGATGATGCGTTTTACCGCCGGAACCCTCGGGGACCTGGGCCAACCCATTGGGTCGAGGGTCGGAATGGGTTTTATAAACACCGCGGCGACGGTCTTATTGCCCATGATGTGCTGTGTCGTCCTGGCGTCCATCGCGGTGGGGGTGATGCAGGTGGGCGTTCGCTTTCGAATGCGGCCCCCACGCTGGGATTTTCTCAACCCCTTGCCCGGGTTGAAGAGGATGATGGGGTCGGTGGAGTCCCTGGTCAAACTCCTCTTCTCCACGGTGAAGTTGGTGATATTGGGCTGGATCTGCGTTGCGACCCTTTGGGGATGGGTGTTTGGCTTTCTACAGACGGAGCCTGCGACCTTCGCGGGGATCCTGGGTTCGGCGGGGGAGGTGGTTCTCCTGCTCCTTATTCGCCTTGGGATCGCCATGACCCTGATTGGCGTCGCTGATTACCTGATCGAAAAATACAAGACCGAGAAGCAGCTCAAGATGAGCAAGCAGGAGATTAAAGACGAGAATAAGCAGGCGGAGGGGAGCCCGGAGGTCAAGGGCCAACGCAGGCGCAAGCAATTTGAGATGGCCCAACAACGCTCGATTATGAACGTGCCCCAAGCGGATGTAGTGGTGGTGAATCCCACCCACTACGCGGTGGCCCTGGCCTATGAGACGGGAACCATGGACGCCCCAAAGGTTGTCGCCAAGGGGAGTGATGGCCTGGCCGAGCGGATCCGCGGGGTCGCTCGACGGTCCGGAGTTCCGATCCTTGCACGGCCACCCCTGGCCCGAGCGCTCTACCGTCGGGTCAAGGTGGGGCAGGCCATCCCCGGGGACCTTTTCAACGCCGTGGCCGTCGTCTTCGCTTATGTCTATCGAATCCGTCGTAAGAGGAGAGCGTCATGAGCTCGACCCAGGCCTTAGGCGGAGCCGGCACCACCTCGCAAAATCAAGGGGTCGCCACACGCCCCGATACCGCCGTCGCAAAACCTGTCACTACGCCCGCGCGTGGTGGTCCGCAGGTTCCCGCTTCCGAAGGACCCTTTGGCGTTGAGAGTGTCTTCGCCGTGGCGATGGTCGCCATTCTGGGCATCATGATCTTCCCCTTGCCCCCGGTGATGCTGGACCTTTTGCTCGGCTTGAGCGTCAGCCTCTCTCTGGTGGTGTATCTCCTCTCGATGAACGTCCAGAAAGCCTTGGACCTCAGCTCCTTTCCTTCGATTCTGCTGGTGTTGACCCTCATGCGTCTCGCGCTGAACGTCGCCTCTACCCGCTTGATTCTCACCAAGGGAGACCAGGGTCCCGAAGCGGTGAGCAAGGTCATCAGCGCCTTTGGTCACTTTGTGGTTGGGGGCAATTACGTGGTGGGGATCATCGTGTTTTTGATCCTTGTGCTCGTAAACTTCGTCGTTATCACCAAAGGCTCCGGGCGAATCGCCGAGGTCGCGGCACGCTTCACCCTCGATGGTATGCCCGGTAAGCAGATGGCCATCGACGCAGACCTTGCGTCAGGGCTCATTGGCGAAGAAGAGGCCAAGACCCGCCGCGCTGAAGTTGAGCAGGAGTCGACGTTTTATGGAGCTATGGACGGCGCGGCCAAGTTTGTGCGTGGGGACGCCATCGCGGGGCTTGTAATCACCGCCATTAATATCGTTGGTGGCCTAATCATTGGTGTGGCTCAGCAGGATATGAGCGCCGGCGAAGCGGCCCAGGTCTACACAACCCTAACGGTGGGGGATGGCCTCGTTTCCCAGATCCCCTCCTTGCTCACCTCCGCCGCCTCCGGCCTCATTGTAACCCGAACCTCCACCAAGGGGAGCCTTGGAGCGACCCTCCGCGAGCAAATGTTCAGCGCCCGTCGCCCCGCGGCCCTTGCGTCCGGAATGCTGGCAGTAATGGCCTTCGTTCCCGGGATGCCCTCCATGGTGTTTCTCACCCTCGCGGCGTTGATGGGGGGGACAGCCTTCCTGAAGAAACAAGAGATGGGCGAGCAGGAGCTGAAAAGTCTCGGGCAGGTATCTCGGCCCGAAGCGGAGCAGCAGGAGATCGTTAACCTGCTCCCTCTGGACCTCTTGGAAATCGAGGTCGGCTATGAGCTCGTGACGCTGGTGGACGCCGATCGAGACGGCAGCCTGCTGCGTCGCATTACGGGAATTCGACGGCAGCTGGCCCAGGAGTTTGGTATCATCGTGCCTCCCATACACATGCGCGATAACCTTCGGCTTCGCCCTGGTGAATACCGGGTGCTGCTCTCGGGGAATGAAATCGGCCGGGGGGAGCTTCGAGTCGGTCGTTTGATGGCCATGAACCCAGGAGGAGGCGCTCCAACCCTTAATGGCGAAGCCTGTGTGGAGCCCGCCTTTGGCCTGGCGGCCCGTTGGATCACCCCCGCCGATCAGGACCGCGCGGAGATGCTGGGTTATACGGTCGTAGATCCTGCCACCGTCGCGGCGACCCACCTTGGGGAAGTACTGGCTGCCAATGCCTACCAGCTTCTTGGCCGCCGTGAATTTCAGGACCTCTGTGATCTCCACGCTAAGGACAACGCCAAGGTGATCGAAGAGCTCTTGCCGGGTATTTTAACCCACGGACAAGTCATTAAGGTGCTGCGAAACCTGTTGATGGAGCGGGTCTCGGTGCGCGATTTTCGTTCGATTCTGGAGTCCTTGGCAGACAACGGCACCGATATCAAAGATCCGGCTCAGTTAACGGAGCTGGTTCGACAGAGTCTCTCTTCCCAACTCACCGCGCGGCACGCGGGAGGAAATGGGGCGGTGTATGGGATCGCGCTCTCACCGGAAGTCGAGAACACCTTTCGCCGGCTGCAAAGCCCGGGAGTGGGGGGCGTTCTCTCGCCGGATGATCTGCAGCAGATCCTGGTGATGTTTAATGAAGCCACCAGCCGACTACCGGAGACGGACACCATTCCAGTTATTTTGACATCCGCGGATATTCGACGCTCGGTTTCGACCTTTGTGGTGCGGCATATGCCCGGGCTGGCAGTCTTAAGTTATCGAGAAATAGATCCCAAGGCCGACGTGAAGACGGTGGGGGTTGTGGGAGTTTCTGCAAGTGACGCCGAGATTGAGGGGAGTTCATGATGGAGATGAGGAAGTTTGTCGGTGAGGACATGAAGGACGCGTTGGGCAAGGTTAAGGAAGCCCTCGGGCCGGACGCGGTAGTCTTCGCGACCAGGAAAATCAGACCTCGCGGGATTTTTGGGCCCCAGCGCCTTGAGATTAGCGCGGCCTCGAACCCAGCGGCCATCGCCGTGGATGATGCGCCGGCGCTCCCGGATGGATTGGGCACGCCCCCATCCCCGACACCGCCTGAACCCTCCGTGGACAAAGAGCCCGCCTCTGCGGCTCGGGACATTCGTATGAATGGCCTCAGAAACGAACTAAGGGGTTTGCGTGAGGAGTTGCGGGGCAGCGACATCGACGAGGGCCGCGAAGCGTTGTCGGGCCAGCTCGACGAGTTGAGGAAGCTCTTGAGCGCCTACTCCCTTCGCACCATCGCGGCCTCCGATGACTGGTTTGTCAATGTGCTCGAGAACGCGGACGTCGAACTTGAGATAGCCGACGAAATCGGCGGGATGGCGCGTCAGCGTTTTTCAACCAAAGCCGGGGACATCGAATCCGTGTCC
>JAZAIZ010000365.1:0-5568 GCA_036230545.1 Myxococcota bacterium | reverse complement strand
ATCTTTGTGAGCAAGGCCGGGAGGGCGCTGGGGCGCTGGGGGTTCTCACGGGCGAGTCGGGGTTGGGAAAGACCCACTTGATTCACCAGCTCCTGTCCTCCCTGAGCCACAAGGGGATCCCGGTGTTGTCGGCCCGCTGCTCTCGAACGGGGCGCGGCACCCCGCTTGGGGTGATCCGCGACGCTATCAATGGTTTCTTAAGGTGCCAGGCGACCGGAGGTAGCGCAGAAGCACTTGGCTTTCAGGAGCGGATTCGAGCTGCCGCTGCTGGCATCGAGCCGATGTTGCAAGGAGTTTGCCCGAGGTTGAGGGAGATCTTATCCCTTGCTGAAGAGACGTCCGTTTCAAGTGACCAGGCTCCTCAAGCGTTGACCCAATTCCTGCTTCGGCTTGGGGACCACAAGGAGGGGGCAGTTCTGTTTATTGATAATCTCCAGCATCGGGATGACGCGAGCTGGCAGGTTTTATTACGGTTGTTGCAACAACAGGGAGAGAGCGGGTTGGTTATCCTGGTGGCGATGGGCAATGACCGCATTGCCACCAATTTCAGGACCGAGTTGCTGAACGCAGCGAAGCGTCAGCGGAAAACCAGCGTGCAGCTTGAACCCTTGAGCGAGCAGATGGTGGGGCGGCTGTTGCAGGACCAGTTGGGAACCTCAAATCTCACTCCGGCTCTGGTGCATCAGATCTACAATCGCTCTGCGGGAAATCCGGTGGTGGTGATCGACCTGGTCCACGCGATGTTGGTCAGAGGAGTGCTGCGGCCCTATTGGGGGGAGTGGGTGATCGATGATGGCGCCCTCGACGAGTTAACCTTAACGGGGAACGTTTTGGACACGGTCCTGCACCGCCTGACTGAACTCTCTGAGGAGGAGACATTTATTTTGCAGCAGGCCGCCGTGATTGGCGTGCGCTTTCAATTGGACCTGCTGGCTGAGATCGCAGGGACCGATTCTGCTTCCCTTACCGTCGCGGTCACCGACGCGTGTCATGCGAAGGTGATTGAACTGGTGGCGGGAAACCAGTACGCCTTTGTACACAACCGCATCCGGCAAGCGCTGCTGGCTAATCGCAGTGAAGAGCAGGTCCTTGCAGTGCATCAGCGGATCGCGGAGGTTCTCGATGCCCGGCTTCAGGGGCAAGGGGCTCCGGAGAGCGCGCTCGTTTATGCCGTGGCACATCATTACGCCAAGGGCAATGTGGAGAAGAACCCGCGGAGGGTTTACGAAACCAATAAGGCGGCCGGAGAGCGGGCCCTCGCTGAAACGGGTAGCTCAGAGGCACTCGGCTTTTTGAACACGGCCCTCTTTCATATGGCTCAGGCAGGAGTGGATGAAGTCGCTGAGGCAGCGGATATTGCTCGTTTGAGGGGCGTAGCTTGCATGAATATGCAGCGGCTTCGAGACGCGCTGGCTTCTTTTCAAGAAGCGCTAAAGACGATCAAAGATCCTCTCCTGAGGGCCGATATTCGGATGCGTTTATCGGAGATTTGCGCCAGTCGATACGAATTTCACGAGGCGCGAGAAGAGCTGCGCCTTGGTTTTGAGGAGCTGGATGTTCCCTACCCTGGTGGGTCTCTCCTGCAGACGCTGCAATCAGCATTAATCTGGGGACTGCGGCGATTGTTGGGGCTCAAGCCCCGTATCCAACGAG
Source organism: Myxococcota bacterium (assembly GCA_036230545.1). GTDB lineage: Bacteria > Myxococcota > XYA12-FULL-58-9 > XYA12-FULL-58-9 > JABJBS01 > CAXGXL01. Next base: position 3,915 of record JAZAIZ010000365.1, on the reverse strand, counting down.
GCCCGGAACGAACGCGTTTGGAGCATTTGGCGAGGCTCTATTCCCGGGCGGTCCAGCTTGGGTACTACCAACTCAACCGAGTGCAGATGGCGGAGTCGGTGTTTCGGGGATTGCGGGTTGTGGACCAATTGGGTCCCAGCCGTGAATTTGTGGAGGTGTATACTGCGCTTTCCTCAACGATGGCGGTTGTTGGGGCGAAGAAGCGTGCGTTTCAATTCAGCGCCGAAGCGGATGCCGCCGCAGACGGTCTTGGGGGACCAACTCTTAAAGCCCGTAGTCTCATGAACCTCTGCCTGGTGCATGCTTTTACCGGTGACGTTAAACGCAGTCAGGTGCTTGGTGAGCGACTCGTACGTTATAGCTCCTGGATGGACCCCTGGCTTCTCAACACCAGTCACGTGGTCCGATTTTTTCACCTGACTCTCCAGGGGCGATGTCAGGAAGCGTTGCAGGTGGTGAACGAGAGCCGTCGAGAGTTGCGTGCTGCGGGGCAAACCGAGGAGACGAGCTCCGAGTATTTCCAAATCTACGATTTCTTTGACGCCATGGCACAGGCGATGTTGGGCAACACCCAGGCGGCGGTGAAGGAGATGAAGGCGTCGCTGCAGCGGGTTGGCCAGGAGTCGTCGGAGAATATTTACGGTCTGTGTCGTTTTTATTCAAGCGTAGCGTTTTGTTATGCGGAGGCGGGGGGCGTGGACGCCGAGATGGAGGGGGCGCTGGAGCGTTTTCTGGAGTTGGCACACGCCCCAGGGAAGATGCCCTATTACCTGCGCTCTTTTTACATCTCTTTGGCGTATCTGCGCTTGTCCCAGTTTGAGAGCGAAGGGCCAGATGCTCAAGAGGAGGGCGCTCGGAGATTGGATGAGGCCCTGGCGATGCTTGAGGAGGCCGCGACCGTTCCTTTCTTTAGATGCCATTTTCTGGTGGTCAAGGGGGCGCGCTTGCGTTTGCTTGGTGAGCGTCGGGACGCGCGGCGGGCCTTGCTTGAGGCGGAAGAGGCCGCTCTTGAGGTGAACTCGTCGTGGGTTTTGTATGAGGTTCATCGTCAACGCGCGTTCTTATTGACCTCGGATGGCAACCCCGGGGGGTGTCTCCTCTCTGCGCAGGCAGCGTTGCGTTTTTGTTCGGAGCAGGGCTGGGCGGCGAGAGAGAGGCGGCTTCGGCGGGAGTTTCCCCAACTATCGACTCGGAGCAGTACGGGCGTCACGGAGGTGCAGGGAGGCGCGCAACTCAGTCTATGGCGTTCGCAGCGGCAGTTGGATGCGTTGATGGAGGTGGGATTGGCGACCTCAAGGGCCTGGGACCCCATGGAGCAGGCCCGCATAGCCCTGGATGAGGTGGTGAAACTTCTTAACGCGGAGCGCGCGCTTCTTTTCCTTGCCAATAAGAAAGGTGAACTCGAGTTTTTGGTGGGGCGAGGACAGGACAAAGAGGATATTCTTAAACCCGATGATTACAGTAGGAGCACTGTCGCCAAGGTGGGAAGCTCTCGGAAAACGACCCTTTTTACCGGGGCGGGCGACGAGGAGGTGCAAGCGTCAGATAGCGTCATTACGCACGATTTAAGGAGTGTTATGGGCGCGCCGCTGGTTGTGCGGGACCGATTGATCGGTGTCTTGTATCTGGATAACCGCTCAGCCAGAAATATGTTTATGGCAAGGGACGCGGGGATTTTGGGGGCGATGGCTTGTTTTATGGCGATCGCGCGGGAGAATTCCCGGGCAGTGGCCATTGAGTTGGAGCGGAGGGAGTTGGAGAAAAAGGCAGATGATTTGGAGCACTCCCGGATAGCGGCAGAGGAAGCTTCGCAGCTCAAAAGCGACTTTCTTGCCAACATGAGTCATGAGATCCGGACCCCGATGGGTGGGGTTGTGGGAATGACGGGGCTTTTGAAGGAGACGGATCTTTCTCCGGAGCAGGAAGACTATGTCGGGTCTATTGAATCCTGTGCGTCGACGCTCCTCACGATTATTAATGACATCCTTGATTTCTCCAAGATTGAAGCTGGGAAGCTCAATTTGGAGCAGATTCCTTTCGACCTGCGGGTGGCGGTGGAAGAGGTTGCTGATTTAATGGCCACCCGAGCCGACGAGAAGGGTATCGAACTGGCGGTGCTTTATCGCCCATCCGCGGCACGCTTTGTGTTGGGAGATCCGGGAAGAATTCGGCAAATCGTAACCAATCTCGTGGGGAACGCGATTAAATTTACTTCCGAAGGGTATGTCCGAATTGTGATCGAAGGGGGGGCCGTCTTCGAGGGGAAACAGCGTATCATTATAGCTGTTGAAGATACGGGGATTGGAATTCCAGCTGACCGAATTGAGGCAGTGTTTCAGAAATTTTCGCAGGCTGAATCTTCAACGACCCGGCGCTTTGGTGGCACGGGGCTTGGACTGCCGATCACCAAAGATTTGACTGAGATTATGGACGGGGAAATTAAAGTGTCCTCTGAGTTGGGGAAGGGATCGGTGTTTAGCGTCGAGATTCCCTTCGCGGCAGATCCGGAGCATGCCGCTCTGGTTTTTCCAAGTCTTCCGGAGAATGCGTGCTTTATTGTCGCCCTTCGGCATTTGGTTAGTGGGCAGGCGCTCGAGACAGAGTTGCGATCCTGGGGCACTCAGGTGGTGCAATGTGCCCCTCAATGGGAGCGCGTTCAGGCCTCTTTGAAGGAGTTGGAGTCCCTCGGTAAAAAGGTTGCAGGAGTGTTTTACGAGGACGAGTCCAGCACGGTTGATGGGGTAGCCCGCATTGTGGAGGGGACCCGAGAGGCGGACATTCCGGTTGTGGCTGTGTTGGGTGCATCATTGCATGGTTTGCGCTCGGAGGTGGTGAAGGTGGGGGGACGGGGAGTTCTCTTTAAGCCGATTCGACAATCCCGTTTAATCGCCACCATCAACACCCTGCTCACGGAAGTGGAAGAGGCTTCCGTGGCCGGAGAACCCACGGTGATAGAGACTCCTGGCGTCGTTCCGGCAAGGGTCCCTGCGCGGGAGTCCGAGCCTGTGGTGGCAGCTGTGGAGCCACCCACCACTTCAACCGCGGAGACTCCCGTGGGGCCGCCCCAGGTGCTGGTGGTGGATGATAACCTCGTTAATCAAAAATTAAGCTCGAAGATGCTTCAGAGGTTGGGGTGTGAGGTTCAGATTGTTGAAAATGGACAACTCGCCGTAGAGCGTCTGCAGGAGCGCGGCTTTGATGTGGTGTTTATGGATTGTCAGATGCCGGTGATGGACGGCTATGAGGCGACGCGACGGGTACGTACCCGGGAAGAAAATGGCAAATTAGCGAGAACGCCGATTGTGGCGATGACGGCCAACGCGATGCAGGGAGATAGGGAGAAGTGTCTGGCTGCGGGGATGGACGATTATATCACCAAGCCCTTCAAGCCTGCGGACTTTAAGCGCATGCTGGAGAGTTGGGTGACCCGTGAGGTCTCTGAGTCGGTCTAAGGGCTCCTTATGCTTTTTGGGGAGACCCTCTTATTTCAATAAATCATTTAGGGAAGAGCCCTCGTCGCTGTTTGAGAACAGGATGAGTGGCGAGAACGAAAGGATAGAGCGGTGGGTAAGAATCCGAAAGGTCTGGTGGTTTGGATTACGGGAGGAGGAAGCGGCATCGGGAAGGCGACGGCCCTTGAGTTTGGGCGGCGTGGAAGTCGAGTGGTGGTGTCTGGTCGCAGGCGCGAGAAGCTGGACGAGGTGGTTGGCCTAATCGAAGCGGGCGGGGGGAGCGCGATCGCGAGCCCCTGTGATGTTACCCAGGAGCAGGAAGTAGAGGCCACGGTCGCTGGCATCATTGAGCGGTGGGGACAACTGGATATCGTGGTGGCCAACGCAGGGTTTGGGGTTGGGGGAAAGTTTGAGGGGATCAGCACAGAGCAATGGCGTATGCAGATGGAGACGAATGTCGTGG
>JAZAIZ010000364.1:0-4920 GCA_036230545.1 Myxococcota bacterium | reverse complement strand
GCTTGCTTAAAGGACTGCATGGACTCTTTCCACATGGCGTTGCTGGAGTAAGCGCGTCCGAGGAGGTAGCTGCTTTGAAATGTCTTTGGAGTAAGGCGCGCGAGGTTGAGGGCGTGGGTTAACGCCTGGTCGCTTTCGCCCGCCTTAAGGTAGCCGCGCACCAGCGCGACGTGCAGGGCCTCGCTGGTGGGGTTTTGCTGGAGGGCCTCTGTGAAGCACTCCAAGCCACGCTCGGGCTCGCCGGATTGGAGGTAGGCTTTGCCAAGGAGAAACCACGTATTCCCATCGGCGGGTGCGCTGAAGAGCGCTTTGCGAAACGCGATCACGGCTTCGTCAAAGCGGCTGGTTTGGAGGTGTTCTCGTCCGACAGCGACCCAATCCTTGTGGGGGCTGTCGCCGGGGTGGGCCTTCTCGCGTTCAAGGATGGAGAGCGCGAGGGTTGGTGGGGCTGCCGTGGGGGTCGCCCTCGCTGTGTCTTGGTGGATGACCACGGGGGGAGGGGGCTCTTTGAGGGAGAGCGTTTCATGGGAGGTCGTCGCCCTGGCCTTGCTGGAGGCGTCGCCCTGGTCGGGGTGAGAAGGTTTGGGGGAGGATGGTTGGCATGCGCTCGCGCTCAACGCGATCACACAGACGCTTGTCATTTTGAGAAGGGGGGATGAGATGGACATGGGCACTCTCCTTGAAGGGGGTTGGTTATGCAAAGAACTCTTCAGGAAGCGTGCCAATATTGTCGGCGGAGGGGGGGCTTGAAAACAAAGGGCTTTAGGGGGCTCCCATCGCTGGAGTGTGTCTGTTTCGACACCGGGAGCCCGGCGACACGTGGGCGTCTGGACACAACCCTATGGGATTGCTGGGGATTGATACGAGGGTAGCGGTGAGAAGGGAGGAAGTCCGGAAGTCGGGACGCCAGTCACTCGCGAATGCCGATCCACATTAACATCGTTGGGTGGTCTGACGTCCCTGACTTCACTGAACTACCCTTTTAAGTTATCCGGGATCGAGAGTTCACTGCAACTTATCGTCCCCTCTAAAGTACATGTATACAAAAGCGTCGATACACTATTTGGGGTTTAGTAGGTCGACAAAGCAGGGGGCTCCCTGTTATCGAAATCCCATGTTCTTAGAATCGATGTGGACCGTAACGCTGCAGCTCGCGCCGTGGCTTCTTCTGGGAGCCGCGGTAGCTGGCCTCCTGCATGTGATCATGCCGACCGACTTTGTGCAACGTCAGTTGCAGGGGTGGGGCGGTGTTTTTAAAGCCGTGGGACTTGGAGTGCCCTTGCCCCTCTGCTCCTGCGGGGTGATCCCGGCGGGTCTGGGATTAAAAAAAGATGGCGCCAGCGACGGCGCGGCGATTGGTTTTTTGATCAGCACGCCGCAAACCGGGGTGGACTCGATTCTGGTTAGCGCTTCGATGCTGGGATGGCCATTTGCGTTGTTTAAAGTTGTGAGCGCGGCGGTCACCGGAGTGGTGGGCGGGGTGATCATTGAGATGCTCGGAGGGGAGCGGGCCGGGGAGGTGTCATTGGAGCCGGAGAACTCGGGCCCTGTGGCACGCCGTCGCGGGTTTCGAGATGGTCTCGACCATGCATTGCTCTTGCTGGAGACGATTTGGCGCTGGCTCGTATTGGGGATTGTCGTCTCGGCGGCGATTACGGTCTTTGTGCCGCAGGAGGCCTTAGTCTTTTGGAGTCAACTGCATCCGGCAATATCGGCGCTCGCGGTGCTTGGGATTTCAGTTCCCCTCTACGTTTGTGCCACCAGTTCGGTGCCCATCGCGGCGGCCCTCGTCGCCGGGGGAATGCCCACGGGGATGGCGTTGGTGTTTTTGATGGCGGGACCTGCGACCAATGTGGCCACCATGGGGGCGGTGTTGCGGGGGTTTGGTGCGAAGGTGCTGGGGGTCTACCTCTCGGTGATCGTGATCGGCAGCGTCGGCTTTGGTCTGGCCTTTGACGCGTTGCTCGATGCGAGTGGGGTCTCCATGGAGCATGTCCACCACGGGGATTCCATCGCGGTGCCAAGCGCGCTTTTATTTCTCGCGCTGCTGGCATGGTTTGCCTGGAGCGACGCGAAGAAATTCTGGTTGCTTCGTGGAGGAGAAGGCGCGCTTGAGGAGAGTCTGCGCTTTCATGTCACGGGCATGACCTGCGGTGGCTGCGTTAATCGATTGCAGCGGGTGCTCGGGGAGGTTGATGGTGTCGCGACGGCGATGGTGACCCTCGAGCCGGGTGAAGCGGTGGTCGTGGGGACGGCGTCGAGGGAGGCGATACGCGGGGCCATTGAGGCGGCCGGCTTTGGGGCAGAGGACAAACCCTGAGAACGCTGGGTGAGCCCGGGTGCCCGTGATGATTTAGGGGAGAGGGGGGGCTGAACTCAGGCTTGCAGCTCAAGGGAGGCGACGACGCTGGCGTCGCGATCGGAGAGCAAAAACCCGCCGTCCCGTTCTTTGACCGTTCCATCCCGTTTCCATGAGCGCTGGCAGCGTGGCTCTTCGCTGAGATCCAAAATGGAGATGTTGCGCGCGTCTCCCGGGCTGAGGGCGAAGCGGCTCACCCCACAGAGATCGGCGAGCTCGCTGGCGTAGGGCTCAAGATCGGCAAATTTCGTTGAATCCACCACCGCGGCGATGCCGGCGTCAAGGGGGTTGGCAATACCACTCTCGTTGCGGGCGGTCTCCAATGCCTTGAGCGCGTTGGAGCGCAGATCCATGGCCAGGTCCCAAGCGCCGTCGGCCTGCTGGCCGAGGGGCTCAGGGAGGGACTGGAGATGCACGCAGAGGTCCGACTCCGGGGGCGCCTTGTGCAGGGCCCGGTAGGCTTCATCGGCGGTGTGCACGAGGATGGGGGCCAAGAGTCGAAGCAGCGTGTCCGCCGTCTCAAAGAGCACCGTTTGGGTGCGCCGACGCCGGGGAGCGTCCACGGCTTCGCAATAGAGGCGGTCTTTAATGGCGGCCATGTAGACCGAGCTGAGGGTGTCGTTGCAGTAGTTGAAGATGGCGTCCCGAATCCGACGGAATTGATAGGTGTCGTAGGCGTCCCGCACCTCGGTGATGAGGGCGTCAAGCTCTCCCCGGGCCCAGGCGTCGACGCTGTGACGGTCGTCTTCGGTGAAGGTCCACCGATCGGTGTCGGGGTTGAAGTCGGAGAGGTTGCTCAGCAGGAAGCGCACCGTGTTTCGTATTTTTCGGTATTCTTCGCTGGCGTGTTGAAAGAACTCCCAATCGGCTTTGATGTCGTTGACGAAGTTCAGGCTCGAGACCCACCATCGGCAGATGTCGGCGCCGTACTTGCTGAGGAGCTCCTCGACGTCGATGGTGTTGCCGAGGGATTTGCTCATCTTGCGCCCCTGGGCGTCGACAATAAAACCGTGCGTCAGGAGCGTTTTGAAGGGGGGGCGCCCCTGGGAGGCCAGGGAGGGCAGCAGGGAGAGCTGAAACCAGCCGCGGTGCTGATCGGAGCCCTCGATATAGAGCTCAGAGGGGAAGCCGATGTCTCGCTCGTTAAGTACCGCGTTCCACGAGGAGCCAGACTCAAACCAGACATCAAAAATGTCCTGGCTCTTTTCGAGTTCCTCAAGCCCCGCGCGCCCTTTAGCCTTGAGCCATTCGGGGGCGTCCGCGTCGGTGGCCGGATCATAGTCGGCCAGCAGTTCGGCGGGGGTGGATTTGAACCAGAAGTCGGAGCCCTCTTTGCGAATCGTGCGCGCCACGGCTCGAACGGACTCGGAGGTCACCAGGGGCTCGGCGCCGTGCTTCATAAATGCTGGGATTGGCAGGCCCCAGCTTCGCTGGCGTGAGATGCACCAGTCGGGGCGGGACTCCAGCATGCCCAGCAGCCGGCTCTTGCCCCAGTGGGGGATAAAGTCGATGGTCCCCTCTGCGGCGTCCTGGGCCATTTGCCGTAGAGAGCGGCCGCGACCCTTGATCTCGCGGTCCACCGAGATGAACCATTGCTCGGTGGCGCGGAAGATAGTGGGGGTTTTGCTGCGCCAGTCGTGGGGGTAGCTGTGATTGAAGGTGTGCTCGAAGAAGAGGTGTCCCGATTCACGCAGGTGCGCGGCGACGTCGTTGTTGCCCTCCCAGACGTCTTTGCCCCGGAGCCACTCAGGGGCGGTGTCGTCGAAGGTGCCGTCGCCTTTGACGGGGCAGTAGATTTTCAGACCTTCGCGGAGGCCGGTTTTATAATCTTCTTCACCGTGGCCCGGGGCGGTGTGGACCAGCCCGGTGCCATCTTCCATGGTGACGTAATCGGCGAGGACGAGGGGGTTTTGGCGATCGATAAAGGGATGGACGTAGCAGGGTTTGCCGGCAACAAGCTCCTCACCGGTGCAGGTCCCGAGCTCTTGAAAGCTCTCAACCCCGCCTTTGTTGAGAACCTGCTGGCTCAGGGCCTGCCCGAGGAGTGCGTATCGGCGTTTGCCCTCTTGCTCCCACTGGTAGAGGCCGTAGGTCTCGGTGGGGGACGCGGCCACCGCCAGGTTCGCCGGCAGGGTCCAGGGGGTGGTGGTCCAGATCATCGCGTGCAGGGGCTCCCCGGCGGGGGCGTTCAACGATGCTGGCAGGGTTTCGGGATTGGTCAGCTGAAAGAGGACAAAGACGCTGGTGTCTTCGCGGTCGTAATATTCAAGCTCGGCGTCCGCGAGGGCGGTTTGGTTTGCGATGGACCAGTGCACGGGCTTGAGATCGCGGTAGACCACTCCCCGCTCGACCAGATCGGCGAAGACCTCAAGGGTGGCCCCTTCGTAAGCGGGGTTCATGGTGAGGTAGGGGGAGTCGTAGGTGCCGAGTGTGCCGAGGCGTTGCATTTGTTTGGCCTGGGTCTTCACAAACTTTTCGGCGTATTGCTTGCAACGGTGGCGGATTTGGCCGGTGCCGAGCTCCCGGGCTTTATCCCCGAGGGCCTTCATCACCTGGTGTTC
>JAZAIZ010000363.1:0-4526 GCA_036230545.1 Myxococcota bacterium | reverse complement strand
AAGTGCCCCCTCGAACCTTGTGCCCCCCCGCCCGGTCGTGTCAGAAAGAGACTTAGAACTTCCCGGCCCCCGCATTGAATAGGAGCTCTGCATGGAGCGCGTCCTGATTATCGACGACGAAAAGAATATCCTGACCACCCTCGGCCGCGCCATCGAAATTGAGGGCTACGAGGTCTCCACGGCCCTCACAGCACAGAGAGGCCTCGCCCTGGTCGACTCCTTTCAACCGGATATGGTCCTGCTGGACCTCAAGCTCCCCGACCTCTCGGGCCTCGACGTCCTCCAAAAAATCAAGAGCGCGCCACGCTCCCCGGCGGTGGTGATGATCAGCGCCCATGGCTCCATCGACTCTGCGGTCCAGGCCACGCGCCTTGGGGCCGTGGACTTTCTCGAGAAACCTGTGGACATGGATCGGGTCCTCCTCACCATCCGCAACTCCCTCAAGATCGCCAGCCTCGACGCCATGCAACGCAACGTAGAGCAACGCCACGGCATGGTGGGCACCTCCGCCCCACTCCAGCAACTCATCGAGCAGATTCACCGCAGCGCCCCCACCCGCGCATCGGTCCTGGTGACCGGCCCCACCGGAGCAGGCAAGGAGTTGGTGGCCAAAGCCATTCACGAGCTCTCCCGCCGCAGCGACGAGCCCTTCGTGCGCCTCAACTGCGGGGCCATCCCCGAAAACCTGGTGGAGTCAGAGCTCTTTGGCCATGAACGAGGCGCCTTCACCGGCGCGGAGCGAAAACACGAAGGGCGCTTTGAGCGGGCCCACCGAGGCACCCTCTTTCTCGACGAAGTGGGCGAGATGCCCCTCGCTGCGCAGGTCCGCCTGCTGCGAGTTATCCAGGAGGGTGAGCTGGAGCGCGTGGGCGGAAAACAAACCATCAAGGTCGACGTCCGCTTAATCACCGCGACCAACCGAAACCTCGAAGATGAGATCGCCGCCGGCCGTTTTCGGGAAGACCTCTACTACCGCCTGAACGTCCTCCCCATCCGCGTCCCCTCCCTGAAAGAGCGCCAGGAAGACCTCCCACAATTAGCTTCCTACCTGCTCAAGCGCTCCTGCGAGCACAACGAGTTGGGGGACAAGTTCTTCTCCGAGGATGGTCTGTCACAGCTAAGTCAACACCATTGGCCCGGCAACATCCGGGAGCTCGCCCACACCATCGAGCGCCTGGCCATCATGACCCCGGGCTCTTTCATCGAACGCGAGGACATCCAGGCAGCCCTGCCCGGCCAGCAGAGCACCGAGGCCCCTCTGGTTCCCGGCAAGGGCCCCCTCTATCCCCTCCTTGAAAACTTCGAGAAGCAGATTATCCAGGAGCGGCTAAACAAATTTGATGGCAAGGTGTCACGGGCGGCCGAAGATTTGGGACTCGAGCGAAGCCACCTCTACAAAAAAATTCGCCAGCTCTGCATCGCCCGCTCTTGAGCTTCAGGAAATTCTCTCCTGCGGACGCTCTGGTGCCTCATGCTCGAGGTAGCCACGACAAAACTCCTTCAGAATGTCTTTGGACTGCCGGCGCCCCAAGGCCTTGCGGGCGGCCAGGATAATCCACCGAATCACCTGAAGGTGCTCCGAGAGAGGGTCACCGTGAGCTTCATCAGATGAAAACCCAAGGCGGTGTTCATCACTCGGAGAGAACACCTCAAAGACGACGTTAAAGCGAGGCGCCACCACCGGCACCCACTGGGTCGAGACCGGCCTGGGCAACGAGAAGAGATCCAGCTCGTTGAGCTTGCCACGAAACTCCATGGCCAACCATCCGTCAAAGCGCACCGACTCGTAACACGAGGGCTCGAGCGCACACTCGCCCCTCTCTTGGTAAAACGACCAGACGTCCTGAACATAGGCGTCCATCCGGTCGGGGAGTCCGTAAAAACGGAGTTCGATCCCCATAACCCCTTCATCCATCACCATCAGGCAGAGTTCTCCACCATCCTCCGGGGTAATGCGCAAGCGCAGAGCGCTCTGGGTGTGCGGTGAGAACACCCCCCGCAGGGGCCCCCCACCGAGAAACACAACGTCGATTTGATGCTTTAACTCATCAATGGATTGAAACTCGCTCGACTCCAGAAATGGAGCCAGCACCTCTTCTACGGAAACAGTCCCATCCACTACAGCTGAAGACAACATGGACACCCCTCCCTGTTCTAACCCAAAAAAGATTTCTCACAGGTCCCGGCGCCGGTCAATTCTTTTCTAGCGCGCCTATCCTCGGAGCTGCGCAGCTGAGGGCGAAAGAACCTCTGCCATAGGCGCAGGCTCACTGAAGATTGGGATCTCCATCCGAAAACAAGTCCCTTCCTCTGACTCAAGGAGCACCAGGCTTCCCCCACCCGCCGCGAGGATCTGATGGCTGATAGACAATCCCAGCCCCGTCCCCTGCCCCTGCTCTTTGGTGGTAAAAAACGCGTCAAAGATTTGCCCACGAATCGCCTCCGGGATCCCCGAGCCCGTGTCGCGCACCTCCATCCAAACCTCAGTGCCCGCCACCCCCGCGCTCAAGGTAATGACGCCCCCCTTTGGCATGGCATGAACGCTGTTTAAAAGCAGGTTCAAAAGCACCTGCGACAACTCCCCTTCATTGGCCAGCACCGGGGGAAGCGCCCCCACCTGAACCTCGACCTCCACCCGTGACGAGAGCAGACGATGGTGCAAAATGGCCAGTGTCGCCTTGACTGTGTCAGCGACATCGCAACGGGACTCCTCCGGGCGCGCTCCGGTGGTCACCAAGCGGTTGAGGTTGCGCAGAATCGTCTCCATGCGCTCCCCGCCCCGCACCACCAGCCCCGCACAACGTCGAGCTGGAGACAGGAGCGCAGGTGCCTTCGACATGTCCTCAGACATCTCTTCCAGCAGGTCCTCTAGCTCCTGTGCTCCCCCGAGCGTGAGGTTGAGGGGATTGCCGATCTCATGGGCCACCCCAGTGACCAGATTGCCAATGGTGGCAGAGCGCGACTGCTGAATCAGCTCCGATTGCGCGCTCTCTAAATCCGAGAGAGCACCCCGCAGAGCCGTGGTTTGTCGAGCCACCTCCACCTCCAACTCCGCGTTCGCCCGGCGCTGAATCTCAAGATTGGAGCGCTGTAATGCATCGGTCTCTTGATGCAACCGGGCAATTCCATCGCCCACCCCCACCGAGAGCAGAGTCGCCTCAATCACCACCGCCACCTCGAGTCCAAAGGTGATAAAGAGATAGCCCATCGACGAAAAAATCTCCGAGCGATCTCCCACCATCAAGGCCAGCGCGCTCACCAGGTAGTTCACCAACAAGACCCCCGACGCCAGCACAAACACACGTGCCGCTCGATGCCCCCGCGCCATCATCCGAACGCCCCCGAGCAAGAGCACGAGGTTGACCGGCACCACCACCGCCGTGGCCACCATTAGCCCCGCCTGAACCGGGATCACAAAAACAAGGGGGATCAGGATCCCAAGAGCGGTAATCAGGATCCGAATCGTCCAGTCAAAGCCCGGCGCTTGCTCCGGGGTGCGAAGATAGGACCGAACAAACACGCAGAAGAAAATCAACATCCCCGGCAAGAGCACCGATGAGCTCACCTCATTCCATGCGGGGGAATCCGGCCAGAGGTGCTGAAATCCCAACCCGCGAAAGGCGACCAAAAACACCACGTGCCCCGTGAGGTAGAGCGTGTACCAAAAGTAACTTCGCTCTCGGGTGGAGGCATAGAGCAGGAGGTTATAAAACACCATCACCAACAACATGCCGTAGAGGAGCGCATAGCCCTGATTCCAGCTGCGCTCATGACGATGAAACCCATCCGATGACCACAAGCTCGCGTTAAGCACCAGCACCTGAGAGGCGGTCATCCGAAAATAGACCTGCGTCGTCGAGTGGGGGGGCAGGGTCAACTCCACCACCAGTCCGGTGGCGTCCACCTCACGCTCGCCAAAGGGCTCTCTATCCCCAAGGCTCACCCGCTTGAGCGCTGTCCCCTCTTCGTTGAGGTGAAAGACATCAAAGGTGTCTAAAAAAGCGTACTCTTCAGAAAACAAGACCACCACAGACTCGGCGGTGGTATTCTCAACGCCAAAGCGCCCCCAATAGGCTCCCCCCACAAATCCATAATTCTTGAAGGGCGCCCCCAAAAGCCGCCACCCCTCCCGGCGACGTACCTCTTCAAGTCCAGCCTCCAACTCCACCTCGCCGAGCATCTCCAGATGGTGAGTCCCCAAAAAACGCGCCACCTCAAAACCATCCCCCACCACCACCCTGGGGGGAGCCACTCCCCGCACGTCCCCCGAGACGGCCCCGCACCCCACCACGGAGAAGGCCATCAGTGCCATCATCCACATAACTTTGAAGCGCTGGCTTCTGCTGACCACACCTGACATTGACTCCCCCTATCACAGGGCGCCCACCACGGGACACCTCCGGGCTCCCCAAAATGACCTCAGAAAACGGAAAAACGCCTTAAAATCGGCCTCTCACACCCCCGAAGGCCTCCCCCGACGGGCGCATGCCCTGAGCGCAGAGAGTTCCCCCCCCCCCCCCCCCCCC
>JAZAIZ010000362.1:0-1709 GCA_036230545.1 Myxococcota bacterium | reverse complement strand
ACCTTCGCCACAAGCCCCCGCACGCGGGACGAAGGCAGCTTCACGGTCGACTGGATGCATCAGCGCCTCGCAGCCCGGGTGCAGCTCACCCGAAGCGCTCAAAGCACCTACGGCCACTCTGCCCGCTTCGACGGCAGCTACGTGGGACTGCTGGTGGGCGACTGGATGCTCTCCGCCGGCTATGTGGACCGCTTCTGGGGACCCGGCTGGTCCACCAGCCTCGCCTGGTCCACTCAAGCTCGCCCCATGCTCTCGGTGGCCATGGAGCGCCGGCAACACACCCCATGGTCCTTTGCTCCCCTGAGCTGGCTCGGCCCCTGGAACCTCGTCACCCTCGTCGCCCAGGTCACCGATGATCGCAGCCTCCTAAAGACCGCCATCGCCGGCAGCCGGCTTACCATTCGCCCCCACCGCGGCGTCACCCTCGGCGTCAATTACCTCGGACAAACCTGTCGAACCATAGGCTGCCATGCCACCGGCATCGACAACCCCCTCCGCCGGCCCCCCACCTCCTCGAACAACCCCACCCCCCGGATGCCCTCCCCCGGGGGACAACTGGGCGTTGACGCGCGCATCACCCCGCTGCTCGACGTCCCAATCGCCATCTATGCCCAAGGTGTTTTAAGCGCCCTCGGCCGCCGAAAGCCCTGGAACACCTACTCGTGGATGGGGGGCGTAGAAGCCTGGGGCCACACCCGCAAAACCACCTTTAGACTCTACGCCGAAGCAATCGACGGCCGACCCAATCCCCTCGACGAATCCATCAACACCACCCTCACCAACTTCTCCTACGAGGGGCAATCCCAGGGTCTGCCCCACGCCACCCGCGCCAAAACCCTCGCCCTGGGTGCCTTGTGGTTCCTGCCGGACGGGCACAGCCTCTTCGCACAAAGTCGCAGCATGCAGTGGAAAACCAACGCACCCGCGATGCAACCCTACTATGGTGCCAGCAATGGCCACCACACCCTCGACCTCACCTACAACTACCGCTGGGACCGCTACACCCTGAGCACCAGCATCGGTGCGGTGGGAAAAGCCCGGCTCCCCGACCTCACACGAAAAAACATCAAAGGAAGAGGAACCCTCAGCCTCGCAATCAACCACTAACAACGCCCCCCATATTTCCCCGGACGTTCCCCATTCAATGAGACGCACCATGACATATTCCTCCCCACACCGCCCCAAAAGCCGGGTCCCCCAAGCCCTTTTCAGCGCCCTGCTCCTACTCTCGCTGATGGCACCCACCGCGAGTTTTGGCGTCACTCCCCAGGACATCGCCAAATTCAAAGCCCTCTCTCCCGCCGATCAGCAGGCCCTCAAAAAGAAGTACCTCAAAACCAAGGGTGCTACCCCAACAAAGCCTGCTGCCGCTGCCCCCGTTAAAATGACCAAACGCAGCACCGGCCCACAATCCAGCACCGAGTCTGAAGCTCGCGCCAGCATCAACACCCCCACCCTTGGCGAGCGCGCCGTGCCCAAATCCCTCTCCAAGCCCATCAAGCAATTTGGCTACGACCTCTTCGCGGGTAGCCCCACCACCTTCGCCCCGGCCAACGACATCCCCATTCCCCGCAACTACATTCTCGGCCCCGGGGACATGGTGGAGGTCATGCTCTTTGGCAAAGACAACGAGAGCCACAGCCTCCCGGTGTCCCGCGACGGCGTCGTCCATTTTCCAGGGATCGGCCCCATCACCGCCGCGGGACTCT
>JAZAIZ010000361.1:0-3215 GCA_036230545.1 Myxococcota bacterium | reverse complement strand
ACAGGGACCCCTATCATGACCCCCAGGCTTTCTCCCCAAAAATCCATTGTTATCGCCTTTACGCTCCTGTGCATGACCCTGCAGGCCGGTTGCCTCAGTTGGTTCTCAGACAAAGTGGCCACCGGAGTCGCCCGACTCACCGTACGAAACCTCGCGGCCATCACCACCGCCATCAGCAACGACACCACCTGCGGTTTCAGCAATGAGCAGGTGGATGCCAGCTACGTCTACGAGGGCGACGCCGGTGGCAGCGGCACCGCCACCTGGCGCGTGGAGAACTGCCTGCTCGAGTTCAATGAGTGGACCGATATCTCCACCGACTGCGAGGGCACCGCCACCCGGGTCAAAGGCGCGGTCGTCGTCACCGCAGAGAAGGTCGTCACCGGCCATCTCACCGGCAACCCCGAGAAGCCCGCCATTCCCTCCACCTCCGAGTCGGTCACCATCAAAATCCTCAGCGCCACTCCGCGCAACTTTACGGTGAAGAAATCCAACAACAAGAACTGGCTCAAAATGAAAAACGGCGCCATCACCGGCAACGTTCACATCAAGATGGTCATGGATGAGACCAACGGCGTCTGTTCCATTCCCACCCCCAACGTGAAAATCTCCGACGTCGTCTACACCGAAAAAACCGACGTTCACGTGTCCACACCGAGCAACGAGTTTGACGTGGTGGTTGAAGACTCCAACATCACTGCCATCAACGGCGTTTATGGTGGCAAAGCCAACCAACTCAGCGGCACAGTCAAGATCTTTGGCAAAACCGAGACGGTCCCGATGAGCGGCGACACCGATGGCCTCGACCCCGACTACAGCGCGAATGAGTTCAAAGGGCTCTACGCCTGCCTCGAGGACATCAAATTGCCGGAGAGCGACTCCTGCGACATCACCGCTCCCCTGGGCGAGGGCGCAGCCCGACTCACAGTGCGCAACTTTGGCACCCTCGCCAAATACGTCAGTGACGAAGACCAATGTGGCTTTGAGAGCCCAGCGGTCAAAGCCAGCCCAACCATCTATGGTGCCGTGGGCCACCCAGGCGGTGAGGTAGTTTATACGGTGGAGCGCTGTCGCCTGACCTTCCCCCAACTCACCACCATCTCCACCGACTGCCTCGGCAAAACGGTCTCAGTTCAGGGTACGGTCACCTTCAGTGGCACCAAGACCGTCCGCGGCTATATCACCGGTGATCCGGAGAACCCGGTAGTCCCGAACACCAGCCTGCCCGGAACCCTTACCCTCGACGCCAAAGTCCGCAATTTCCATGTGGTCGACTCAAGCTCCCCCAAGTCGCTCATCATGAAAACCGGAACCCTCAAGGGCTCTCTGACCCCAAAAATGATGCTGGACACCACCACCGGGGTTTGCAGCGAGCCCACCGCGAACGCCGTGTTTGAGAACGTGCGCCTGCTAAACTCCGAAGTCCGACTGGAGTCGGAGGGCACCCTCCTTGGCATGACCATCAAAAACATGCGGCTCGAGGCTGTTAACGGCGTCGTGGGCGAGCGCGAGAACCACCTCTCCGGTACGGTTAACGTCAACAACACCGACATCGTGGTTCCCCTCGACACCGAGAACCAACTTCTGGATCCCGACTACCACCCCATCCAGTTCATCGACACCTACGACTGCCTGCCCGACACCCTCATCCCCAAAAAGGAAGAAGAGTGCTCCTTCCGAAAAGTGCTTGCCCAGGGTGCTGCCCGACTGCTGGTCAAAAACTTTGGCATCGTCACCAAGGCCATCGACCTCGACACCACCTGCGGGTTTGGCAACACCATGCAACTCCTCGGGGGCCTGATGGACACCGAGCTGCTCGCCGCCTATTCCGCGAATGCCCCCTACACCGCCGACTGGCTCGTGGGGCAATGCCAGCTCAACCACAGCGGCGTCTCCCCCCGGGCTCCCGGCCACACCCTCGCGCCGGTCACCGTGGAGACCGACTGTGAGGGCACCCGCATCAAAATCAAAGGACAAGCGACCGTCACCGGACGCAAAGAGGTCACCGGCAAGGTCGCACTCAGCTACCCGCCCCTGCTGCCCCAAAACCGGGATAGCGCCAATTTTCAGTTCACAGAGATCCTCTTTGACGACTTCGCTGCCTATGAGGTGCGGGCTGGAGAAACCGAAGCCGCAGGTGCCTACCTGATTCTTCACAACGGCGTCATGACCGGCAACACCTACCCCGTCACCGGCGAGGCCAGTGACACCCCCGGAGC
This sequence comes from Myxococcota bacterium, assembly GCA_036230545.1. Lineage (GTDB taxonomy): Bacteria > Myxococcota > XYA12-FULL-58-9 > XYA12-FULL-58-9 > JABJBS01 > CAXGXL01. Next base: position 996 of record JAZAIZ010000361.1, on the reverse strand, counting down.
GTTCTTTATCAAGACCCCCGTGTCCCGCTTCGAGAACGTCGTCATCCGCGACGCGGACGCCACCCTCAAGCTCGGCGCCATGACCTTTCATTTCAGGCTGGATGAATCGAACCTGGACGCATTTAACGGGTCCTACAACGGCAACGAAAACTGGCTATACGGTGGGCTCACCCTTGACGGCCACGTCATGCCGCACCCCTTCGATGCCGACGACCAGTCCCTCGACCCCGAGTACGACCAGGCGGCCTTTGACGCCACCTACTCGTGCAAAGAGAACCTCAAAGAGACGGTCCCTCAAGCCTTTATTGACTAGCCTGCGGGGCGGAGACCCTCGTCTCCGCCCACAGCGCTTCCCGATTTAGCGCAACTTCTCCAGCAACGCATCACCCGCAGCCTTCACCTCGGCGGTGTCCACGGTCATCTGCGCGGTCTTGATGCGCATCTTCAACGAGCTGGCGCGTTTGATAGCGCCCTCCTCCAGCAGCTCATTGAGCGTGCTGAGGGCCTGCAGCACGATCGCCTCATCATCGAGGTCGAGGAGCTTTTCCACGATGGCCTTGTCTCGAGGGAAGCCAAACTCCTCCTGGTAGGCCACCAGCGCCTTCTTAATTTTGCGGGGGGTCATCGCCTCACTGAGGGCCTGCAACGCCTCTCGGGCGGCCTTAACGTCCGCGGCCACCTCCACCCCCTCCAATTTGCTCTTCAGGGCGTCCGGCACCGCACCGCCCCCATCGAAGAGCTTGTTCAGCTGCGTCTTGTAGCTGCGATAGGCCCGGGAGTTCTCCGCGCGCCCGGTGCCCCCCTGCTGGGAACGGTCGGACTTTCGGTGGGCGGACCCGTCTTTTTGCTGGTCTCGCTCTTTCCAGGTCTTTTTGGGTCGGTCGTTGTCGTAATCAGGCATGAAATACCTCCCTCTCATGCGTTTTTTCAGGTTCCCAGGTTGAAGTGGGTCCCGGTTTTACGGTAGCTTGCCGCAATCGTCAAACCCAGGAGGTT
>JAZAIZ010000360.1:0-6056 GCA_036230545.1 Myxococcota bacterium | reverse complement strand
TTATTCTCAACCGCAAGGGAGTCGACTTAAGCACCTTCGCCGCCTTCACCGAGAAGCTCGGGGACCAGTTCGCCAACCACGAGGAGACCCTTCGGGTGGCCTCCATGGCCCACAGCCCCATTATGCAGTCGGCCAACGATGAGCTGTTGATCTCGCCCGCCTTTGGCTCACGCTCTCTCCTCCCCGGCGATGACACCGAGCGCCTCAAACAGCTACGGCAATCCGCTGGCGCCAGATACCTCGTCTCAAGCGATGCCAACTCGTTTATCCTCTCGGTGACCCTGCGAGACGATTTCAAAGTTGCGCAAAACGTCGTGGCTCCGGCGACAAGAGCCCGTGAGCTAACCGAGAAAGCCATCGCCGACTCGGGCCTCCCCATCACCGCCCACTACGCCGGCGTTCCCTTCACCCGGGTAGCCTCTATGCAAGGGATGCGCCGGGACCTCGGCACATTGCTTCCCATCGTTAATCTCCTCGCCGCGTTCATGCTCTACTGGCAGTTCCGGAGAAAACACGCCGTCCTGCTGCCTTTGCTTTCCATCTTCGCCGCCTGCTCCATCACCGCCGGTATCGCAACCCTCCTCGGCGAGGCCATCACCCCGCTCTCGGTCGCCTACCCCATCCTGCTGCTGGTAATCGGCATTGGGGACGGACTGCATTTTCTAACCCGCTACCATGAAGAGCGCCTGGCGGGAAAAACCTACCGCAGCGCCGCAATCGAAACAGGAAAGACCGTTGGCGGTGCCTGCTTCCTCACCAGCTTCACCTCCGCCATAGGCTTCGCCTCCCTGACCTTCACCGACATGCCCATCCTGCATGGCTTCGGGCTGCTCACCGCCATTGGCATCATGGTGGCGTTTGTGGTGCTCCTAACGGTGGTGCCCGCCGGTCTGGCCTTAAGCGACTCTCCCCCCGTGTCCATGTCCCCACGAGTGGTTCGGGGACTGGCCGGCCCCATCAACGTCATCACCACCCTCCCGCGCTCGATAGCCCTCAGCCTTCTGGGCGTCGCCCTCTGTGGGATATGCATCTTCTTCAGCCGAGACATTAACATTGACTACACCTTCACCAAGGTCCTCTCCGCCACGCACCCGGTGAGCGTTGGTAACACCCTGCTCGATCACGAGTTCTCGGGCATCTCCAACCTTGACGTCAACTTTCAAGGAGATCCGGATGCCTTTAAAGATCCGATGGTCCTCAGAAAAATGGATGAGGCCCTCCAATTCTTCACAGACGAGCTGGGTGCGCTACGCTCTTTTGGGCTCTCCTCCGTCGTCAAAGAGCTCAATCTGGCGCTTCGGGGCCAAAACACAATCCCCGACACCCGGGCCGCCGTCGCTCAACTTCTCTTAATGACTGAAGGCAACGCCGAGTCCATTCTCGAACGAATCGTCACCGACGACTTCTCGGAGGCCCGCGCCAACTTCTCCATGACCGATCCCGGAGGCGTGGTCCTTACCCAAAAAGCAGACCTTGCCCAGACTCGCCTTGATCAGCTCTTTGCGGGAACCGGAGTCCAGGCGAAGGTCACCGGCATCGCCCTCCTCTCCGCGCACGGGTTTAACTCGCTGGTGGGCAAATTAATCGAGAGCCTGCTCGGAGCTCTGCTGGTCATTATCCTCACCCTCGGGGTGGTCTTTCGCAGCGTCCGAATTGCGGTCGCCAGCGCCCTGCCCAACGTCTTCCCCCTGCTCGCCGCGGTGGGCTTCTTTGGCGCCACTCGAATCAACCTGGAGCTGATGCCCTCGGTGATGTTCTGCATTGCCATCGGCATCGCCGTGGATGACACCATTCACCTCATCGCGCGCTTCCGCGAGGAGTTCAAAGGAGACAACCTCCAGGAGGCCATCCGAGAGTCGGTGGTCCATTCCCTCGGAGCCGTGGTGAACACCTCACTGATCCTCATCATGGGATTTTGCGTGCTGGGCTTCTCTTCCTTCCCCGGCAATCGCGTCGCGGGGTGGCTGGGAGCAGGGATTGTGGGGGTCGCGTTTCTGGCCGACCTCCTCTTTGTCCCAGCCGTATTGACCGTCGTCTACACCAAACGGGCTAAATGAGAGCCCCCAAGTGCAGCGACGAAATGGGCTGGACAGATCGCTAAATCATGGGCTAAACCTGACCCACTACCATAAGCGCCTCAGGATTCCGCATGCCGTCATCTTCCCCTATCGTCGTCGCCGCCCTCTACCATTTCGCCCAACTGGATGATTTTGCAGACAAACGAGCGCCCCTGCTGGACTATATGCAGCAACACGATGTCCGCGGCACCCTCCTGCTGGCCCGGGAAGGGGTCAACGGCACCGTCGCGGGCAAGCGAGAGAGCGTCGATGGCCTCCTGAAGCTGCTCCGCTCAGATCCTCGATTAGCAAAACTGGTGCACAAAGAGTCGTTTTTCGATTAACTCCCCATCTATAGCACCAAGGTCAAACTCAAGAGAGAAATAGTCACCAAGGGGGTCGAGGACATTGACCCCAACCACATCGTTGGCACCTACGTCGCCCCAAAAGACTGGAATGCGGTAATCTCCGACCCAGACGTCCTGGTCATCGACACCCGCAACGACTACGAAATCGATGTCGGTACCTTCAAAGGTGCCACCAACCCAAACACCAAGACCTTTCGGGAGTTTCCCCAATACATTCAGGACCACCACAGCCCCAAAACCACGAAGAAAGTCGCCATGTTCTGCACCGGTGGGATCCGCTGTGAGAAATCGACTGCCTACCTGAAGGGGCTCGGCTACGACGAAGTCTTTCATCTCCAGGGCGGCATCCTCAAATACCTCGAAGAGATCCCCGCGCAAGAGAGCCTCTGGGAGGGTGAGTGCTTCGTCTTTGACAATCGAGTAACCGTCGACCACGACCTCAACGAGGGGTCCTACGACCAATGCCACGCCTGTCGGTACCCCCTCAGCCCCCAGGACATGCGCTCAGAACACTACCGCCCCGGCGTCCAATGCCCCCACTGCACAGACACCCTCCCCGAGAAAACCCGGCAACGCGCCGAAGAGCGCCAAAAGCAGATGGTCCTCGCCAAAGAGCGCGGAATCCCGCACATTGGGGATTCGGCCCAAGCCACACAGCCCACCCCATAAACCCCGCCATTCGGAGCTCTACAGAGGGCTCCTCCAGCGTTCATCGAATATTTAAAGAGGAAATACTCCCTTGAAGAGACCAAGGGAGAAGAAACTCAAGCCAAGAAAGGGAGACCCCTTAGTTGAGGGATTCGCCTCTGCTGCGAATGTCCCGCACCACCGCGTCAATTCCACGCTTGTTGATAATACGAATCCCACGGGCGCTGACCCGAATGGTCACCCAGGTGTTCTCGCTATCAACCCAGAATCGTCGCTTTTGGACGTTGGGATTCTGACGACGAGGCGTCTTGATATTCGAGTGCGAGACGCGATTCCCATACATGGGCTTTTTTCCGGTTACCTGACAAATTCCTGCCATCTTAAACTCCTCGAATTCTTTTACTAAGAACGGGGCTTTTTACTCGCCCACGCTTAAATGTCAAGGCTTAACCCTGTGACTTCCTACCCTGCACCGATCGGCATCCATGATACTCACAATGGACGCTGCAAAAAGGGCATAAATCCTTGTTTTATAATATGTTTTTGTTTTCAGTGTCTCATTGCCCGTGAGCGCGCCGCCCCTTCACTCCTGCAGCCAGGCGTTCCAGAGCCCTGAGGGTGTCCTCCCAACCCAGACAGGCGTCCGTAATGCTCTGGCCATAAACCAAGGAGCTGCCACTTTTGTGGTCCTGCCGCCCCTCCACCAGATGACTCTCCAGCATCACCCCAAAGATGCCCTGAGCACCAGACTCGAGCTGCCCCACCAGTGACTCCACGACCTCCAGCTGCCGCTTGTGGTCCTTCTGGCTGTTCCCGTGGCTGCAGTCCACCATCAGCCGCTCCTTCAGCTGGTTCTTCCCTAAAGAGCCCACCGCGGCCTGAACCATCTCCGGGCTATAATTGGGGCCCTGGGCAGAGCCTCGCAGGATAATGTGGCAATTCGGGTTCCCCCGGGTCTCCACAATCGCCGCGATCCCCTGCTTGGTCACCGATAGAAAATGGTGGGGGTGGCTGGCTGCCCCAATGGCCGCAACGGCGATATCAACACTGCCCGCAGTCCCGTTCTTAAAACCCACGGGCATGGACAGCCCCGAGGCGAGCTCCCGATGAATCTGACTCTCGGTGGTCCGAGCCCCAATGGCCCCCCAAGCCACTAAGTCAGCGATAAACTGAGGTGTAATGGTATCGAGAAACTCCGTCCCCGCCGGAACTCCCCGCTTGGCGAGCTCCAGCAACAGACTGCGCGCCCGTCGCAAACCTTGATTGATATCAAAGCTGTTGTCGAGGCCGGGGTCGTTGATCAAGCCCTTCCAGCCCACGGTGGTGCGAGGCTTCTCAAAATAGACCCGCATCAAAATAATCAGATCTTCCTGAAATCGAGTGATCTGCTCTGAGAGCCGCTCCCCATACTCCAGCGCCGCCTCGGTATCATGGATAGAGCAGGGCCCCACCACGACCAGCAGTCGGTCGTCATCCCCACACAGCGCCTCCGCAACCTGTCGTCGTGTATCAGTCACCAGCTCGGAGGCCCCTTCGCTAACGGGATACTCCTCCATAAGAATGGCCGGGGGAAGTAAGGGACGAAGCCGCTCAATTCTAACATCGTCGGTGGTATACATCATTATTCTATTTCTCCTCTGCTCCAGAAGCAGCTGCCAAAACGAAGCTCCCCCGGGCCGTGTCCTTCACAACCCCGGGAAAGCGCAACACCTGATTATGCATCACAGCATAAACCCCAGGCTGAACCAACTGGACCGCCATCAGCGCCTCGGTCAAATTCTGCAACGCGTCCGTGCGGCGTAGCTCCCAGGGACGCATCGCCCCGGTTAAAATAATGGGAACCGCGGGGGTCCCCAATCGCTCATGGAGAATCTCACCAGTGATCGCCAACCGGTCTGTCCCGTGAACAATGACTACCCCCTCACATTCTCCCGCCATCTCCGCGGCCTTCTCTGCGATCAGGGCATGCTCGCCGGGACTCATATCGAGACTGTCCTTATTCATTAACGATAAGCGCTCAATGTCCACGCCGTTCAACTCCAGAGAAGCCAACATAACGTCCAGGACACTTATCTGATTAGACAGCAGTCCGCTGAACTCATCGTAGGTCTTCTCAATGGTTCCCCCGGTGGTGATTAATGCAATGCGACGTTTAGACATGGCCGCTTCATAAAGGGGAATTCAAGCCGTGTCCATGGCTCGGCCCCCTCCCCCAGCATTTCACGACAAGCCAGGCTCTTTGCCCCTTGCGGAAGGGCGCGATGGCCCCTAAGAGAGAGCTCATCATTCAGCAGGAGTCTCTCGTGAACGTTCAGACCTTTACCGTTGGCCGCTTCGCCGTAAACACCTACCTCATCTCCGATCCTGCCACCGGAGCCGCCGCAATCGTGGACACCGGAGAGACCGACGAGCTCGTACAGCACCTAAAGGCGCTCGACCCCCTCCCCGATATCCGCATGATTCTCCTAACCCACACCCATCTCGACCACGCCGGTGCCTTGAACTTTCTGCAGGCTGAGTGGGACGTCCCCACCTACATGCCCGCTGATGATCGTCCCCTCTTTGAGACCCTCCCCATGCAGGGGACGATGTTTGGCATGCCGGAGCTTGATCGGCCCTGTGGCAGAATCGATCATGAGATAAAAGACGGGTTCACTCTGCAACTAGGTGACACCACCCTGCGCTTCCTCTCAACCCCCGGCCACACCCCCGGCCAAGGCTGTTGGTTTGATGACACCGACATTATCGTTGGAGACACGCTCTTTGCCGGTAGCATCGGGCGCACCGACTTCCCGCTCAGCGATCCCCAGCAAATGGTGGAGAGCTTACGACGACTCACCGCGCTCCCCGGACACCTGCGGGTTCATAGCGGCCACGGCCCAATGACCACCCTCGGGGAAGAGCTCATCAACAACCCCTTTCTTGGCTACATTCGACGCGAGCGTGGGATCGAGGGCGCTCCTGGCTTTCCCTGGTTGCCAGG
>JAZAIZ010000359.1:0-1385 GCA_036230545.1 Myxococcota bacterium | reverse complement strand
TTGTTGGCGGGGCGCACCAGCTCGGAGAATCCATAATTGTCCGCCGTGGGGATCTCCGGCTCCGCGGTGTAGGGGTTGACAAAATACTCCCGAAAATACCCCAGCACCGAATCTCGCGCGTGGTTGACCTGAATCAGGGTGTCGCTTTCACCGTAGGGGCCGAGAGCCCGAAGGTTGTCAAAGAGCTGTTGCGGACTGCATTCCACCCAGTCAAAGGCGCTCATGTTCACCTTCTCTCGATTGGCTTCGTAACAATAATCCACGAAGGGAAAGCGGGAGGTAGCCCCCATGTCCCGCTCAAGGGGGAAAGCGTTGAAGTGCCCCATCTCCAAGGTCGAGAGTTCAACGCCGGTAATGCCCTTGACCCAGTTGTTCAAGCCATTCCGGCTGATGGCAGGTTCGTAATCGGTCACCCAATTGTGATCGGTTGCCACCATAAACTCCAACCCCTCTGCCGCCCCGGAGAGCACCCGGTCATCGAGGTTGAGAGACGAATCCAAGGAGTTGCCCGAGTGAATATGAAAATCCGCAGAGATATAATTTCGGGTGTCCACCACTCGGGTCAGCACCGCCTGAATCTGCGCCCGTTCCCCGGGCCGGATCGTCACACCCCGGGTCACACTGAGGTCATACTCTCCCCCCCTCGACGCATAAACGTCGTAGGTGCCAGGTCGAACCAACCCCTCCGCCACCCCGTCCGCCGCAGCATAGAAGGTCTCCTCAATGTACTCCCCGCCCTTGCCCTCGCGCCAGTTGAGATCTGTGTGATAGCGATGCTCCCCCAGAGCGAACTCAAAGAGGTTGTTGCGGGGGTCGCAGCGTGCGTCGCAATCACTCACGCAGGCCGCGCAATCCGCGGTGACTTCGTAGTTGGCCACCAGCATGACCTTCGATGGCAGCGGCCGTCCATCCGGACTTCGCACCTCCACCCTAACGGCGCCCGCGTCCGATATTCTAATCGGACTATAGGGACCCTTGTCCCCGGCCTTAACCACAATCTTCGTAGACTCGCCAAAGCGAGCCTCCTCGGCGGGATAAGGACGACGGCCCGGTGCGGTTACCACATAATAATACTCCCCTGGCTCCAACCGAGTCTTGAAGTGACCATCTCTTGAGGGCGCCACCTGAGAATAAGGCCGCTTGAGGGCATCGTAGACATGCAACTCAACCCCCTCCACGGGCGCGCCCCTTGAGTCGAGCACCTGCCCCATCCACACCCCGGTGGACGTACCACGGATTTCAAAGAGTTCGTCTCTAATGGAAGAGACATCACCGTCTCCGATCAGAAAATACTTGGTAAACTCATAGACACCGCTCCCGGGGACGTCCGGGTCTGCAGCCTCGAAGGTGGTCGGTGGCACTTCATAATAGGCGCCCGTAAACGA
>JAZAIZ010000358.1:0-5712 GCA_036230545.1 Myxococcota bacterium | reverse complement strand
GGTGGACATGGTCCGGCGGGGCCGTTCTCGAACAATGAACTATTCGATTGGGCGTTAAGGGAAGCAGCAATGGTTCGTGGGTTGTTATTGACGGGGTATGTAGGGCTGATGGCCGCTGGTGGTGGCGTCGCTTCTTTGCTTTCGCCGTCGGTTGACCTTGAGGAATCTGGAGAGAGTATTCGCCTGCGGGGTGTGGAGGAGCCGGGAGTGTTGGAGCGCGGCTATGGCCTTGAGGTTGTTGCCGTTGCTGAGAGCCCCTATCGGCTTCGTGAAAGGGCTTCTGGATCTGAGACCTCGTCCCTTTGTGCAGTGGAGGTCAGGGCGCTTGTTACATCGGATGCTCCCGAGAGTGGGTTTGCGGTGGTTTTGGTTGAGGGGAGCAACTCCATTGTGCGGGTTGGGGAGAAGATCGTTGTTGGGTCACGGGCCTATCGATTAAGTCGTATCGAAAAAGACCATATTCTTTTGAAACGGGGGCAACGGCAGCTGCGTTGTCCCCTTCAGTTGTAGAAGAGGTAGAGTGTATGCTTCGCGTTTCATTCATTTTAAGTGTGTTTCTTATGGTGCCGCAGGTTGGGGCGTCGACGGGAGACTCTGGGATCCCTGTTTCCGATGACATCAGCCTGTCGACTCATTGGTGGATGTCGGAGATCGCGCAAGCGCCGGACTTCCTAAAGAAAAAACTCGACGGGACCCGGAGCCGCTTAATTGACAGCTCTGGGCTGCGGAAAGCTCTTAAGGGAGGGAAGAACGTCATCCGCGACGTTGGGGACGAGGCTGACAAAGAGGTGGCTGAGGAAAAGAACGAGGACAATAACGAAGAAAAGACTGAGAGGAGAGAGCAGGTCGAGGCTAGAGCGGAGGTTTCAAGCGCCAAGCCTTCTGTTGACCCCGTGCCTGTTTCCAAAGTGAAGTCAAGCCCTTCCGTTCCTAAACCGAAGCCTCGAAAGAAAGCGACGACACGCCCGAAAACGGAGAAGTATAATTTTGAGTTTGCCAAGGCGGAGATCATGGATGTGGTGAAAGCCATTTCCAATATTACGGGCAAGAATTTCATCATCCCCGACAAAATTAAGAGTCAGCGCATTACGATTCTCTCACCAACCCCCATCTCCGAGCGCGAGGCTTATCAGGTCTTTTTAGCGGCACTTGAGATCAACGGCGTCACCATTGTTCGAATGGGTAAATTTCTGAAGTTGGTAAACTCGAAAGCGGCGGTGAAGAAGACGATTCCGACCTGCATTGGACCCAACGATGTTTGCCCGGAGTATTCCGATCAAATGGTCACGAGGTTGATTCATTTGGAGCATATTGAAGCCAGTCAGATTACCGCGGTGCTGAAGTCTTTAATCGGCAAGGGGGGGACTATCACGACCTTTCAGCCCAGCAACGCGCTTATTATCAGTGAGTATGCCTCCAACCTGACTCGAATGTTGCGAATTTTGAAGGCGCTTGATGTTCCGGGTTTTGATGATGAGCTGCGGATGGTCCAGATTGAATATGCCACCGCTGCGGATATCGCCAATAAGCTCACTCAGATTTTCGATGTGAAGACCAAGGGGAGAGGAGCAGGCTCCCGCTCGAAGTCCAGCAAAAAGTCATCGACGGCTGGGGAGGGAGATGGGGGTGAGGTGCAGATCTCGAAGATTATCGCCGATGAACGCACCAATCAGCTTATCATCAAGGCGAACAAGCGTAGCTTTAAGGCGATTAAGCAGCTTATTGCCAAGCTTGATGTGCCAATCTCCGAAGCGGAGCAGGGCCGGGTGCATGTTTATTATCTCGACAATGCCAAGGCCGAGGATATTGCCTCGACCCTGTCTTCACTGGCGCAGGGCAATTCCAGCGCCAAGAACCGAAAAGGCAGAAAAAAAGGCACGGGCTCTCAGACCAAACAGAGCGCGGTGCTTTTTGAAGGCGAGATTAAGATTACAGCGGATAAGGCAACCAACGCTCTCATCATCATCGCCAGCGCCCACGATTATCGTTCCCTTCGTAAGTTAATCGAGAAATTAGATCGGGCTCGACGTCAGGTTTATGTGGAGGCGGCCATTCTTGAGGTTACCACCAGCAGCAGTGAGGATGCCTCTCTTGACTGGCACACACCAGGACGCTTTTCCAAAGCCGACATCGGTGAGACCCTGGGGGGCGGAAACACGGTTGGCTTTTTACAGAGTGGTCCCTTTTCTCCGAACGCCATGGGGGGAATCAGCCCCACCCTCTCCCCGGCGGGTTTGATCGGCATGGCGGGGGGCAGCCTCGCGGGGATCGTGGGCAAGGGCTTTACGCTACCGGGAACGGACGTCTCTTTGCCAAGCTTTGGAGTGTTGCTGCATTGGCTTCAGAAAGATTCGAACACGCAGGTTCTCTCAACGCCGCATATCCTGACGATGGATAATGAAGAGGCGAACATCGAAGTGGGCAAGAAGGTGCCTTTTCAGCGCGGAGTCATGGGCGGTGGCGCCTCCTTGGGATCGGCCCTGGGAGGGGCTTCGGGGATCTCCTCCGCTCTTGGTGGCCTTGGTGGCTTGGGTGGCTTGGGTGGCTTGGGTGGATTTGCTCAGACGGACCGAATCGACGTGAAGCTTAAGCTCTCCCTGACTCCCCAGATCACAGGCAACAATCGCGTTCGTCTTGAGGTAGATCAGCAGGTGGAGGATATCATCGCGGGGGAAGGTTCTGCTGGGACCCCAACCACCTCGAGCCAGTCGGTGAAGAGCGTGGTGGTGATGGATGATCAGCAAACCGTTGTTCTTGGCGGCTTGATGCGGGACCGGGTGATTGAGAGCGAGTCCAAGGTTCCGATTTTGGGAGACCTGCCCCTGCTGGGATGGTTCTTTAAGAGTAAGAAATCTCAAGTCGAGAAGGTCAACCTGCTCCTGGTGTTAACACCCTATATTGTTGAGTCTACAGAGGACTTTCAGAAAATCCTCGAGCGTAAGATGGGTGAGCATGAGGAGTTTAGCGCTGACTATTATGGCCAGAACCAGAAATATCGAGCGCATATTGATTACTCTAAAAAGAGTGGGCCTCTGGCTCTTTTGGGGGCGGCGGCGCTGCGAGAGAGTCAAAAAATAGAAAATGGTGGTGACGGAGGTGATCAAGACAACCTGGTGTCGCCCGGCCCGGTGGAGGAACTCGAGGGGAGCTCTCTGGAGGAGGGAGAGACAGCTCCTGTCGCGATGGAGGAAGAGAGTCTTCCGTCGGATAAGGTTAAGGTTTTAGAGAGCATTCCACCGGTTAAGGCTTCTGAACATGGATAAGCAGGAAGTGATAGAAGAGTCGGATCAGGCGGCTCTGGAGTCAGCCTCCATAAATGGGGCATCATTCAGCGACGACAGGCTTTCGGAGCTCTTTGTGTCCGGGGGGCTCGTTGAGGCGTCGGCGATGGAGGAGGTTAATGAGCTGATGGCTCAACGGGAGATGTCTTTTCGGGATGTTCTCCTGGCACAAAAACTGGTGACGGAGGTGCAGTACCTTGAGGTGCTCGGAGGTTTTTTGGGGCTCCGGTGTATCCCTAAAATCGTGGATGATCAGATCCCCGATGATTTAATCAACGGGGTCCCTATCAACTTCTGCAAGCAGTATAAGCTCCTGCCTTTGACGATGCTGGAGAGTGGGGCTGTGCGTGTGGCCTGCGCTGAACCCGATGATGTGAGCGCGCTGGATGATTTGTCGGTGTTGCTCGGAGCTCCGCTGGACGTTGTTTTAGCGGCGAGTAATCAGATCATGACCGCGATTAACTTCGTCTATGATCGTGGGACAGCCCACGCGGCTGCGGCTATGGAGGAGATGTCTGATGAAGATCTGGACACCTTCGCCATGGATATCGAAGAAGCGGTAGATCTTCTGGACGCTGAAGATGAAGCGCCCATTATTCGATTGGTTAACTCGCTCCTCTCTCAGGCATCCAAAGAGAGCGCCTCCGATATTCATATTGAGCCCGGAGAGCGGGATCTTGTGGTGCGTTTTCGGATTGATGGAATTCTTTACGAGAAGATTCGGCCGCCCAAAAAACTTCAAGCGTCTATCACGAGTCGTATCAAGATTCAGGCCGGGCTGAATATCGCTGAGAAGCGACTCCCCCAGGACGGGCGTATTCGAATCAAGTTGGCGGGAAAAGATATTGATATCCGTGTGGCCACCGCCCCCACCTCCTATGGTGAGCGGATTACCATGCGTTTATTGGAGCGCTCGTCGGTGCTGATAAGTCTTGGCGATCTTGGGTTTGTTCCTGAAAATCACGCGATGATGTCGGGGCTGATTCGAAAAAGTCACGGTATTATCCTGGTGACCGGGCCAACGGGCTCGGGAAAAACCACCTCACTCTACGCCTGCCTGTCGGAGATCAATCGGCCGGACTTGAACATTCTGACCATCGAAGATCCTGTAGAGTATCAGCTGAAGGGGATCAGCCAGACCCAGGTGAACCACAAGATCGGCTTGAGCTTCGCGGGCGGGCTGCGCTCGTTTTTGCGGCATGATCCCGATGTGATCATGGTGGGAGAGATTCGAGACCTGGAAACCGCTGAGATTGCGATTCAGGCGGCGCTCACCGGGCACTTGGTTCTCTCGACCATTCACACCAATGACGCCGCTGGTGCGATCACACGCTTGGTGGACATGGGGGTGGAGCCCTTTCTCGTCGCGTCATCAGTAATTGGTATTTTGGCCCAGCGCCTGGTTCGGACCCTCTGCCCGGATTGCAAAGAGCAATATGAAGCGACCGATGAAGAAGTTCGCGAGTTGGGGCTCAGCCTCGATATGATTGGCCCCAAGCCGAAGTTCTGGCGGGGTGTGGGTTGCAAGGAGTGCTTTGATACGGGGTATCAGGGACGAATAGGGATTTACGAGATGTTGAATCCCACCGATGAGGTGCGAAAATTGATTTTGGAGAACGTGGACTCGAACTCCATCAAGTACAAGGCTAAGTCTCAGGGTATGCGGACTCTTCGGGAGGACGGTGCTCAGAAGGTCTTGGCGGGGTTGACGTCGAGCGCGGAAGTCTTACGGGTGACAACAGAGGTCTGATGCATGCCTATTTACGCCTATAAGGGAGTCAACAACAGCGGGAAGTCTGTTAACGGCACCCGGGAAGCGGAGAGTCCCAAAGCGATCAAGCTCCTTTTGCGCCGGGAGGGGATCTTCCTCACGGAGTTTAATGAGGCTGGTCCGGTTAAGAAGAAGAGCGCCAGAAAATCGTTTGATTCGAGCTTATTTGCGGAGCGTGTCAACAGCCAGGATCTTGCGGTGGCGACTCGCCAGTTGGCGACCCTGGTGGGGGCCGGGATCCCCTTGGTCAGCTCCCTTAACGCATTGATTGAGCAGATTGACAACCAGACCCTAAAGGGAATTCTAGCGGCGGTGAAGCAGCGGGTGAATGAGGGAGCCAGTTTGGGGGACGCTCTGAGTGAGCACCCTAAAGTGTTCAGCGGGCTCTACACGAATATGGTCCGGGCCGGAGAGAGTTCAGGGGCGCTGGATGTGGTGCTTAATCGATTAGCGGATTTTACGGAGAGCCAGGCGCAGCTGCGGTCCAAGCTTGTGGGGACCATGGTGTATCCGGTGTTGATGTTGGTGATGGCTGTGGGCGTGACTGCCATGCTCTTTGTCTTCGTTATCCCTAAGATCTCGAAAATTTTTGCGTCGCAGCGTATGGCGCTCCCTGTTCCCACTCAGATTTTGATCGGAACCAGCAACTTTCTGACCAAC
>JAZAIZ010000357.1:0-2744 GCA_036230545.1 Myxococcota bacterium | reverse complement strand
TCTAAGGATGGGAAGGTCCTGACGAACGCTCATGTGGTGCTCAATGCTGCTGGCAAACCTTTTAAGCGGCTCTTTGTTTATTTGAAGCCTGACAAACTTACCGGGGACAATTCGGTGGATCTTGCTCGTCGTTATAGGGCCCACGTGGTTACTTCAAGCCCCGCGGCGGAGCTTGATTTGGCGGTGGTGCAGCTGGTGGGGGCGCCCAAGCCCTTGCCTACCATTCCGCTGGCGGACGCGGGCAGCGTGGAGATTGGGGACGACGTTTTTGCGATAGGTCATCCGGAGCAGGGGGGATTGTTTACCCTTACCACCGGGGTGATTTCGACGGTGATTGCTAATTTTGGGCAGGTCAAAGGCAAGGACGTGTTTCAGACCAACGCTTCGGTGAACCGGGGGAACTCCGGGGGGCCCTTGTTGAACGCTCGTGGAGAGATGGTGGGGATCAACACGGCTATCGCGCGGGTGGGTGCAGGGGGAGTGTCTATTACGGACGTTAACTTTTCAGTGAAGTCCTCGGTGGCTTCCCGGTGGTTGGCTTCCGAGGGGATCCTGGAAGCCGAGGAGGAAGCGGCGGAGGCGGGTGAAGAGGAGAGTGGGTTGGGGTTGAGTGCTGTGGTGGCGGAGACTCCCGTGGCTCCTGTGGTTGAGTCGCCGCGGGTGAAGGTGGTGGAGGTGGAGAAACTACGGGTGGAAAGGCCCCGGCGGGTTCGGAGTGTGAGTGCGTCTGGGGACACTGGGGGGGGCGGAGCTCGCCCGCAGCCCCTGGAGGACAAGATGATGTCGCGTTTCAAGGATCTCGTCGTGGGAGGCATGGAGGGCGTTCAGGAGAGGGTTGTTGGGGGCAAGAAGCTCGATGGTCGTGGGGCCAAGCCGAAATATTGGACGAAAAAGCGGCCCTTCAGTCTGGACGACCTGCGGCGTAGGCAGATGGGGGAGATGGAGTCGTTGATGGATGAGATGCGGGGAGCGTTGAAAAATCGGGGGCGATAAGTTGGGTTTGCTGGGTTGACAAATCGGCGCATATCCCTTTGAGACGGGTTGGTATTCCTGCCCTCAATTGCACGATGGAGCGTCGAGTTGTGAATGAAGCACTGCCCTTGGATCTCTTTGACTACGATCTGCCACCGTCGCGGATTGCCCAGATGCCTGCCTCCCCACGCGATAGTAGCCGCTTGCTGGTGATGGACCGGGCGGGGGGAGAGCGGGAGCATCGGGAGTTTCGGGAGTTGCCGGAGTTGCTTGAGGCGGGAGATTTGCTGGTGGTGAACCGGACGAAGGTCATCCCGGCGCGTTTGTTGGGGCGCCGACCGAGCGGGGGGAAGGTGGAGCTGCTTTTTCATCGAGCGGTGGATGGGCCGGTGACCGAGGCTTCAGAGTGGATTGCCCTTGGCAAACCCGGGAAAGCTCTGAAGGAAGGGGCCACCGTGTTGGTGGGGGATGTGGAACTTCGGATCGTTGGGCGGGAGGGGAGCATGGTGCGGGTGCGTTCGCCCGGCCCACTTTGGCCGATTCTCGAGCGCGAGGGGCAGTTGCCCCTGCCACCCTATATCGAGCGTCCCGAGGGAAACACTTCGGAGGACCGCGACAATTATCAGACGATGTTCGCTGAAGAGCCGGGGGCGGTAGCTGCTCCGACGGCGTCGTTGCATTTCACCCCGGAGCTGCTGAGGAAATTGGAAGAGCGTGGGGTGGAGACGGCAGAGGTTGTGCTGCATGTGGGGCCTGGGACCTTTCTGCCTGTTCGCAAGGAGTGTGCTGGGGATGTCCGGGCGCACGAGATGCACGGGGAGCGATACACTGTGTCGGAGGAGTCGCTTGGGCGTATCAAACGTGCTCGGGCGGAGGGAGGCCGCGTTGTGGCGGTAGGCACCACGGCGGTGCGGGCTTTGGAGACGGTTGCAATCACAGGGGAGCTTTCGGGAGAGTCGACTCTCTTTATTTATCCGGGGTTTGAGTTCCGCCTGGTGGACGCGATGGTAACTAATTTTCATCTACCTCGCTCGACCCTCTTGATGCTGGTGTCGGCTTTTGCGGGGCGGGATTCGGTTTTGGCGGCCTACGAGGACGCAGTGGAGCGGCATTATCGCTTTTTTTCCTATGGCGACGCCATGTTGATTTGTGAGCCCAGGAGTGCGGGATGAGCAGTAGACCTATTCAATTTGACCTCTTGAAAACCTCAACAACCTCCAGGGGGCGCCGGGGCCGGTTGACCACGGCGCATGGGGTGGTGGAGACGCCGGTGTTTATGCCGGTGGGGACCCTGGGCCTGGTTAAATCCCTGGACCCCCGTGATTTAACCGCCATGGGGGCCGGGTTGACCCTTGCCAATGCGTTTCATTTGATGCTGCGTCCCGGAGACAAGGCGGTAGCGGAGTTTGGGGGGCTGCACCGTTTCAGCGGGTGCGAGGGAGCTATTTTGACTGACAGCGGGGGGTTTCAGGTGTTTAGCCTGGAGAGCCTCAGGAAGGTGACCGATGACGGGGTGTCTTTTCGCTCTCCCGTTGATGGGAGTCTGCATGACCTGACGCCGGAGAGGTTGGTGGAGGTTCAGGAGAACCTTGGACCGGATATTGCGATGGTGCTGGATGAGTGCCCCAACGCGACGGCAGAGCGGGAGTATGTTCTCAAGTCGGTGGACCGGACCACTGCCTGGGCGAAGCGGGCATTGGCGGCACGGACGCGCGAGGATGTGGCCTGGTTTGGCATTGTTCAGGGGGCTCTCTTTGAGGATATTCGCCGGG
>JAZAIZ010000356.1:0-4789 GCA_036230545.1 Myxococcota bacterium | reverse complement strand
CCGCTTTAAAGATATTCTCCTCACCATGCCCGAAGAGAGAAAGCACTGGTTTGATTTCAGAGATCAAAAAATGCGAGCTCGCATCGTAGACTGGGTTCGGGAGCGCAACATCATCGCCCTCAACCCTCCCCCATGGAGTGACGAGGGTATCCCTGATGAGACCGACCAGTCCCCCGTCAAAGAGGCCATCCTCGCCTGCCTTATGAGCTGGGCCAGGGACGATGACAACACTCCCTCACTGGAGGATGACTCCCTCGACAAACTCTCCGACAAGCTCGTTGAGAAGTTAGAGCACTACATCAATTCTTGATCCCCCCGGCTGCCCTAAAAGCTGCGCCCCCTTAAACAAACATCATCTCCAGCACCGCTGACGCCCCGGATCAGTCTCAGCTCCCAGCTCGTATGCAGCTCGCGACTCCTCTTCCCTGCCCAGCTCCCCATAGGCCTTCCCCAGCTCAAACCACAAGGACGCCTGTCGGCTCCTGGACACAGAGCGCGGCATCGCCTCCAAATACCCCTCCAGAAACTCCACAGCATCATCCGCGTCGCCCCGTGACAGAAAGCCCCGTGCCTGAAGCCACCGAGCCTTCGCCGCAACCTC
This sequence comes from Myxococcota bacterium, assembly GCA_036230545.1. Lineage (GTDB taxonomy): Bacteria > Myxococcota > XYA12-FULL-58-9 > XYA12-FULL-58-9 > JABJBS01 > CAXGXL01. Next base: position 4,188 of record JAZAIZ010000356.1, on the reverse strand, counting down.
CACAGCATCCCCCTGCGCGCTGGTGTTCAAGCGCTCCCACTCCACCTCAAGGCCCTCCTCCAACTGTAGCTCCACCACCATCACCTGAAGTTCCAGATCTACAATCCCCCGCTTCACCGCTGCGTTAACGACCTCCATCGCCTCACCGTGTTCCCCGAGCCCCACACAGGCCTTCACGAGCGCACGAGTGTAATGAATCGAGCCTGGCTCCTGTTGAGCCGCGCTTCGATAATGCTCCAGAGCCGAGGCTGTGTCCCCCCGCTCCCACTGGATCCGCCCTTCTCGATAGGCGAAAAGCGCCAGAGGGTGCTCTTGAAGAAGCGCGCGTCGCGACGCCTCGGACGCGCGACGCGACGCGCTCTCACTGGCATGAGCGTTTACATCCGCCTGGACCCAACGCAAGAGGGCGCTCCAATTGGGCGACTCAAGCTCTACTGAGCGAGTCTCTGCTGCCTTCAACAGGTTTCGAGCCCCCTCTCTCCCTGCCTCAGATCCCAAAGAGAGCAACACGAGGGCTTTTCCCAGCATCCCCCCAACGTGATCGTGGCTGTTGTTCAGTACCTTATCGAACGCGGTTAGCGCACGTCTCCAATCCCCCACCTTGAAAAAATACCATCCCAGCTGGTGATGCACCCGAGTCTGGAAAGTCACAGACTCCAGGAGCCGAGCCCGCAAGGAGACGACATCCTGCCCGCCTGCATCTTCGACCCATAGCGCCAGAAATGCCTCAAGAACCTCAAATGGCCCCACACCTCCCCTTTGAATCTTCGGAAGAAGAAAACGCCCAACCTCTTCGGAGGCTCCCCCATGGCGCCCGAGCTGAGCCCAGGCGGCTCGCCCATAGGGGACGTTCAACGCCTCAAGAGGGACCGCTTTAACAAGCTCGCTGGCACGCTCCACAGCTCCCTCAACCCCGTGCTCAGTCCCCAATACGGCATGAATATAACTTGTGATCCCAACCAGCACCGCGTTCCCAGAATCAAGCGACTCGATGGCCTCGGCGAAGACCAGCCCCTCCTGATAAGCGCTGTAGGTATCCGGCTCGATGGTCTTCACCAGGAGCTCAAGGTTGTCCTCCACCTGTTGAGCCATTAACGCGCGCTCCTGCAAACCCACGATCAAGACACCGGTGAGCAGAAAGAGCCCCACCGCAATCGAGACAGTGTTGCGAAAACTGCCGCGAGTGGCGACTTCGGTCCCATGAATCGCTCCCCCAAAATCAGGAGCCTCCACCGCCCCTTCCCCAAAACCCAGGGCCTCACTTGAAAAGACCTCGTCGATGCTTTGATACCCCGCATGTGCCTCCCCGGCACGGGGCGACTCCGTCCGGACCTCCGCTCGCTCAACACCGAGCGCTCCTTCCTCCCTCAGTTCTGCCAACGCCTCAAGGGCCTCAACGTATCCGGGCGCCAACTCCAAAGCGCAGCGAAAGGCCTCCGTCGCCTCCTCACTCAGGCCCTCCTCCAGGTAGATTTTCCCCAATACTCCATAGGACTCGGCGCAGGGCAGCCCATCCTGGATCTGAGCGAGAACAAGCTCCCTGGCCCTTGAGACCTTGCCCTGGCGACGATAAATTTCCGCAAGCAGCGCCTGACCTCTAGGGTTGTCTGGCTCAAGCTTCACCCCCTTCCTGCACACTACCATCGCCTCAAGCAGTTGATTTCTCTCAAGGTAACAAGAGCAGAGGGCAACGCAGGTCGCCATGGAGGGGGAGCGGGAGAAGGCGTTCTCTAATTCCTGCAGCTCGGATGACATCGTAATTATATCCATTGGGGGCAAGGGTCGTCGCTTCTGCTAACGTAGCCCATATAGATCGATGATGCGAGCGGCTTGAACCTCCTCACCTCACTTGCTATGCCACCCCCACTATGAACAAACGCTCCCCCTTCTTCTCCCGGCTCTTCGGAGTCCTCATCACGCTGACCCTCCTGCACGGATGCGCCATCACCGGCTCCACCGAGCCCAAACCAAAAGACGAGGCCGAGGTACTTTACAACAACGCCATGGAAGACCTCACTGATGGGCTCTTCCCCGAAGCTATCAAGGGCTTCTCCAGCGTCCGCAGCAAGCACCCCTACTCCAACTTCGCCCGGCTCGCGATGCTCCGAATCGCCGACGCCAACCGGGAGCGTGGCCAATACGAGCAAGCCGTCGATGGATACCGCAACTTTCAGAAGTATTACCCCAAGCACGAGCTCTATCTCTATGCCCTGCTTCATATCGGACACACCTATTATGCCCAGCTACCCTCGGAGTGGTGGTTCCTTCCCCCCAGCGCCGAAAAAGATCAAACCAGCGTGCGACGAGCAATCACCGCCTATGAGGCGGTAACCCGACAACACCCAACCAGCAAGGAAGCAAAAGTCGCCCGGGAAAGAATTGAGAACTGTAATCAAAAACTCGCCAGTCACGAGCTCTATGTGGCGCGCTTTTATTATAAGCAGCGCCGCTTCAAAGCCTCAGGCATGCGCGCAGCCTATCTTCTTGAGCACTTCCCCACCTCAGACTTCGCCCCCGAGGCCCTCCTCATTGGGGCACGGGCGCTCACGGAACAACAGGAAACCGTCAAAGCTCAAGAATACCTGACGCGACTCCTAAAGGACTTTGGACAATCCCCCGAAGCCGCCGAGGCCAAAGACCTCCTGGAAGACCTCCCCGGCCACGTCTCCCCAAAAGCCCCTTAAAGAACCTTGTCCACGCCCGGTGCGCCCATATAGCGCAGGTAAATCCCCACCTCTTCTACGGGCGCAACCTCTTTCAAGAGAGCAGCCAGGGCCTTGAGCTCTTTCGAAGAAAGCTTCTCAAATTTAGCCACATCTTCGGAATCGGTCAGTCCCTCATTGTGCTCAATGCCCAGGTGATCCAACGCCACAGCCAGCATCGGACGCTTGGTCAACAACCAGGTTCGCAGAACCTCTTCGGACATCTCCTCATCGGAGCGCTCCGCGAGTAACTCAAACAGCGCCTTCGCACGAATCTCATTCTTCTGTCCGGCCCGAAGCATCTTATTCGACTTTTTGGGAGCCTTAATACCGTGACGATGAAAATAGACCTCCCGTGCCTGACGCGTCGACGCCAAAAAAATCTCAGAAAATTTCTCCTGAGAGAGCCCGCGAATAATCTCCGTCATATTGGTCGTATCTGCCATCTTCTTCTCCAAGCCTCACCATTGGCTATTAGCCCCCCCACGCAGGCTCGCTTCTACCGTCGCGGAGCACTAAAGCGCAAGTCGCTTTACCCCCGGATCCCCGTAAAACCAGCCAAAGCTCCAGGGGAAACTCCCGCAGAGCCCCACCCTTTTGGTCCCTTCTCCCCAAAAAACGATCTCAGGTAGCTTCAAAGCCCCATGAAGAAGGCTCTCTGCCCTATTCCTCGTAGCGATGCTTCAAGAGGTGCATCACTGCGTCCCGGGCGCACTTCTCACAATAACCGTATCGCTCCTCCAACCGTGCCAGCACCTCCCGGCTCTGCTCCATCTCTTTAGGCTCCAGAGCATTCTCCTCCTCGGAGGTAAATTTCACAATGTTCTCGTTAATACTTCGAAGCTCCTCCCGACGACTGGAGTAAAACGCCTCCTTTAAACGGAGTACATAGCCCTTAAAGACCTCCTCATAATCCGGTGTCTCACCGATATCGAGGGCTCGGGCTCCAATGGTCCCGATCACACTCTTGCGAAAATCTTCCTCCTTCTCGCCATCCCCCATGAGGGTCTTCTCAATCTCCCTCATAAACAGCTGATCCGGATCGACAAAGTCTCCTGAGGCCTTGTCCTGAAGTTTCTCCTGCTTCACCCAATGTGAGACGTGGTTAATGTATTTCGAAAAGAGCTCTCCATAACTGCGCTCCTCCGCAAGCCCCATGGCATCCCGAATTTCATCGTCAATCCAGCCGAGAAAAATCTCATTCACCGCCTCTAAGAAACCACGATGGTCGTGGAACTTGCCCACCACGTCCTGCTTTAGAAAATCGTAAACCGATTTCGATTCCAGAATCGCTTCGATCTCTGAAAGCACCGCGAAAGGGCTCAAGCACTGATAGGCTTCGCTGTGTGCCGCGTTCAACATCGCGGTTCTGATCTCACGGGCGCTTGCCCCGAAACGCCCCTCATAATTGGGATAATTACTCGACTCTCGATAAAGCTCGGGAATGATGTGCTTCAACTCCTTGCCCAATCGAGCTGAGAGATGA
>JAZAIZ010000355.1:0-6528 GCA_036230545.1 Myxococcota bacterium | reverse complement strand
AGGATGAATCTGACCGAAGGGAAGCCATTGATGTAAACGGTTAATGCGATCCAATCGGATGAAATCGTGACCAGGGGTGATTTTCTTTCAAAGAGGATCATTTATGAACACGGGGATAACGTTATCATTCCCCGATGGTTATCTTTGATTCAAGATGAGACACGGTTTCTTCAGAGGGGGGAGGGTTGATTCTGCATTGATGTATCCCGAGGTAGCATGAAAGCATACGAGTAAGAGGGAAGGGGCAAGACTCAAAAAGAATTGACCTTAAGCTCTCCCGGCGTACTCCGGAATCGTCTTCTCTGATTGGTAAAGTCTGAACTGCTTAGGGGGGATCTATGTCGATTGCAACATTGCCTGAATTTGCGTCCGATGACTACAAACCTCAAACCTTACCGATGTCTGATAACGTGGTGCGGTACTGGGATCCGTACTGGGGCCGCTGCGCGGTCAAATTAAAGCCTGGGGAATATGCGGTCAGTTCTGCGGAGGAGGTTCTGGTGACGGTGGTGGGCACCTGCTCGGCGGTTTGTATCCGAGACACCAACTCCAGTCTAACGGGGATGGTGCATTTTATGCTGCCCATCTCGGGCTTGTCGTTTCTTGACCGGTCGACACAGTTTCTGGCCGAGGAGTACGGGCATTTTGCATTCACTCGATTGATTAACTCCATGGAGGAGCAGGGCGCTTCTCGCGAGTCTCTTGAAGCGTGTGTGGTTGGGGGAGCCAGATTGTGGCGTTCATCGGCGGCCTGTGTTGACGCCAGCGTGCGTTTTATCCGGCGATACCTGGCCAAGAAGCACATTCCCGTGGTAGCGGAATTTCATGGCCCGCGCTCGCCGAAGAAGATCTACTTCACGCACAGCCACCGTATCCCGGATGTTCGCGTTCTTGAGGAGTATAATTCGACGATTAAGAAGCGCGAACAAAAATACCTCAGCTGCGTTCGTTCAGATTGGATGCTACAGAGTTATTGAGGTGACGTCGCTGCCATGATTTCTCCATAAAGGGGGGGCAATTTCTTGCTGCTTTTGTAGCAAATTACTAAGAATACCGTTCACAAAGAACTTCGAACCAATTGAAGGAGCCTGGGAACGTTATGGAGCCGACTGGACAGCCTCTGCAGGGGAGCGTTCGAGAAGACGCTCGTCTGATCATCAGACCGATGCCAAAAGTAGTTTTTTTCTATATGACCTGGATCGCCTCGTTGGGGTGCGCGCTGAGCCTGAATGAGACCAACGCCCATCTCCTCGGTTTGATTTGGAATGGCATCTTCATCTTCAATCTGATTGTGATCTCCTTTGATTTTAGTGAGGACCGCTCATTGATTGCCATTCTTGGGTTCGGGGCTGCCGCGCTGCTGGTGGTGCAGTGGGGGATGGTAGAGGTCGTGCAGGGCTGGTTTTATGCCCTGAAGCCTGAGATGAACGCGGCCTTCTACTGGATGATGTTTGGCACCTTCTCTATCATCTTCGCTTCGGTTTGGGTGCAGACCCGAGTGAATTATTGGGTGTTTCGTCCCAATGAGGTGATTCATCGCTATGGGTTTTTCGGCAAGGTGAAGCGCTATCGCCCGGAGTTGATTCGCTGGGATAAGGTGATGCCCGATGTGCTCGAGAGGATTTTACTCGGAACCGGGACGATGATCTTAAGCACGCCCCAGGAGAGTGAGCCGATTATCCTCGAGCACGTGGTGGGAATCGGCAAGAAAGACAACCGCATCTCTGAAATCCTTGGGACCCAGGGGGGACCACAGGCAACGGGGATGCACGCTCAAACTAAAGTCATTTAGTTCGGGGCTGTCCCTCCCAAAAAAAAACGCTCCCGAGGGGGAGCGTTTTGAGCATTTTAGCGATCTCGCTTGAGGGCGCTTATTGTGCTGCGGTGGCGTCTGTCGCTTCAGCAGCGACATCATGCCAGTGTGCGTAATCGGGGTGATTGGCGGTGGTGGCTTTGCTTGCCTCCCGGATAAGTGCGCCCAGGGTGTTTTTGGGCCACTTCTTTTGGATCATGTTCGTTAGCCAGCCAGGGATCCAGCCTTTGGGATCGGTGTGAACTTCAACCTCAACCTTGGTGGTGTTGGTGCCGGGGATGGCCTCAAAGCGATAGAATGTACCGAAGGCGTGGCCGCGCACACAGCAGTCATTCTCTCCTCGGCCGACATGGTTTACGGATTCGATGTCAGTGGTAAACACTCGGTTTGCCTCATCGACCTTGCCCACTGCGCGCAGTACATAATCTCGGTCTGAGGTCGGAAAGGGAGTGTTGAATCGAATCCAGTAGGTGCGATCCATGGGGCTGACGACGTTCAACTCACCGCTCCCGCCAAACATGGAGACCCAGTCTTTTCGTGTGGAGGAGTCCTGAAACACTTTCAGGATCTTGCCGATGGAGACATTGGCGACGGTCTCACCACGGAAGGCGAAGACGTTGCTGCCAGGGACACTCTTACGCTTGGTGATAAAGCCATCGACGTTGGCGATGGTTTCCCACTCGTTTTTGGTGGAAGTCTCTGCATGGGCGGGGAGTGTGAGGCTTAAGGTCAGTGCAATTGCTGCGAACCATTGAATGCTCTTCTTCATGTTGGTCTTCTCTCAGTGCTCTAAATGGATTTTGGGAACTTTGCTTGTGTGGGCTGAGAGGCAGTGACGCCCCCAAACCGAAATAAGCCAACGGACTTAATGGAAAAATTCTGGGATTTCCAGTGAAAATCCTGGGGTTGCGCTCTGGCTGAGAGAGTTGTCAGGGAAGATGGGGACCTGTCTCCTCTCCGGCATTTGGAAGATTCCCGTCCTGGGCTCTCTCAATCCACCATTTTTTTGGCGGAGCTTTTGGGGGAGTCCTTTGAATTTACTTGATGTTTTGAGGACGCTTCTTTAGCAGCAGAGGGCCTCGGGATCGGGGGTTTGAGGGGGCGTTGAAGACTCTAAGATATTGATTAAACTAATGTTTATTGTGTTGGAATTTATTGGGCCTTTGACGGGATACCAAAAAATGGCGGGTGATACGCAACTTTTCAGAACTTAGTGCGATAACTCTCTTGAGGCGTAAAGAATCGTCTGGAGGACTTTGCATTCATGGTAAAAGCGTTACCCATCAGCACCAACATTCCGCAGGCCGGGAAGGACCCGGATGGTTTAGTTGATAACCGTCCTGGCGTCGCGCATCCCGTGCGCCCCGGATTGATGGGCAAGATGCCGACCGCTGGAATGAACGGCGATGATTTCTCTCGTAACCGCGTGTTTGGAAACGACGTGGTTAATCAGACCAGAGATGTTCGTGGCGGTCAGAAAGATGGTCACCACACGCCGGTGGGAGTGGGCGTTGGACAGCGCAACCCCAGGAAACTCGAGACCAAGAAGACCCGCAAAGCTGAGAAGAAGAGCCTCTACCGGGTTTTCTTTGAATACGACGAAGGCGAAGACGAGGATACGACGGTTGATTGAGTCGAACTCCCCGTTTCTCCCCTTAGCGCCCGCCTCTTAGTTTAAAATCCCAACACTTCCTTAAGATGAACCTCGCATAACGCGGTGGGATCGTCATTCTGTTTGCGGAGCTCCCTGCAGAGGTCACACTCCGTCTCATAGGCGCTCTGGGTGCGTTTGTTTTGGTTAAGGCTTTGGAGGGTGTCCTCGGGACGCTCGGATCGGAAGGTAGTGGGATCCCACCCTGGTTTGGCTCGAAGCTTGTCTACACCCTCCTGGGTGATTCGTTTCTTTTCCCGTTTACTGACGATCGTGAACTCCTGTTCCTGGAAGGCTTCCCCGGGGGATGACCCTGCCACAGGATCTTATTGGAGCGCAATTCGGGCATTTTTATTTCCGAGAGCGCCTCTGGCTTTTGGTCCTGTCGGGGGGATATGGTACTCGCAACTATTAAGTAGTTATTTAGCCCAATGGATGATTGATGGAGCAGCTGAGTCTCTTTGGTGGAAGCGGTCCCTTCGCCCCTGTTGTCAGGGAGTTGGGGATAGTCTCGACCTCCGGCACGGTCTCGGCCGGAAATATTGGCGCGATGGTGGGGGATTTAACGGATATCCTCGGCAGCATGAACCTGGCATATGAGCTTGAAGATCTTACCTTGCTTGAAGGTGCCCGTGCGCCGGCTCTGGAGGTTGAGTCGGTGAAGAAGCGCTTCCTGGTGCTTCAGCGGGAGCTCATCGCTCAGGTTTCCAGCTCTTTCCAGGGGGAGGGGCGGCCCAGTGACTCGGTGGCGTTTTTGCCCGGGCCCGGGGAGATCTTCGAGTTGCTCCAGCGCGCGGGCGGCTTTGACGAGCAGGGTCCGGCGCTCCAACAACTGGGCGGGGTTGCCTGGGCGCCCTATGGGTATTTTTTTCGAGAGTGGGATGCGCACGTCATCGAGCGGTTGGAGGGATTTCGGACGGGGATGAAGCCGGTTTTCAGAGGGCTGGGTACCGAGGGGATGCGTTTTGAGCACCTGGAGTCGGCCTTGCATGAGGCGATGGCCTTTGGCTTTACGCATTTGGTACAGCGCCTCCCGGTTCAGTTGGAGGGGGTCTTTCGGCGGCGCTTCACCAGCGCCATGGAACAATTGCCGGCAGAGGTTTCTCTCGAAGACATCGAGCGGTGGTGGGAGCCTGAGGAGTGGGTCGGCGATTTTGTTGGTTTGCTTCAAAGGTCATTTAATGCGTTGCTGCAGTTTCGGATGGAGCGAATGCACGCGTTGATCGAAGCGTTGTGTAGTTTTGGAGAGGCGTCGACAGAATCATGAAAGCGACAGGATTGAGAGGATGATGAAAATAATCACCGTTTTGGCCGCGGGTGTCGGGGCATGGATTGTTCACTATGTTTCGGGCAGCTATTGGGGGCAGGATCACCTCGCGCTGGGCATCGTTGGGCTTATCAGCGCGGGTTTTGGGGTGGGGCTCGTGGAGCTGTGGAGGCATGGGGGCTGGATGAGAGCCTGTGGCGGGGAGCTGGACTCCCTGGACACCGTCGCGCCGGCACCTCGGGAGGCGTCGGAGTCCCTGCCCGATTTGAGTCGCTTGAGCCCGCGCCTTCGTCGCGTGGTGGAGGGGCGTTTGCTGGGCCACTCCGTGGCGCTGCCCACTCCAACGGCGACTTCCTATCTGCTTGGGCTTTTGGTGATGCTCGGGTTGCTGGGGACCTTCCTTGGGATGGTTGACACGTTGCAGGGAGCTCGGGCCGTGCTGGCGGGCAGCAACGAGATTGAGACGATGCGTGAGGGCCTGGTTGCGCCGGTGATGGGGTTGAGTCGGGCCTTTGGAACTTCGGTGGCGGGGGTGGCGCTCTCGGCGCTGCTTGGGGTGGTGGCTGTTTTGGTGCGACGGGAGCGGGCTGCTGTTCACCGGCAGATCTCCCGGCATCTCTCGACCAATCTCTATCGCTGGTCGGTGGCGGGGCGTCAACTTGAGGCGCTTGAGGCGCTGACCCGACAGCTCGCGACGGTCCCGGTGGCCATGGACCATTTTGGCGAGCTGACCGAGTCGGTGGGTGGGTTTACCCGTCAGATGCAGGAGAGTCAGGAGACGCTGGCAAGGGGGATGGCTGACAAATTTGAGGATGTCTCTGAGCGTCTGGTGAAGAGCCAGGAGGCGCTCAGCGTTCAAGCAGGGGAGATGCTGGAGGTTGTTTCGGACAAGGTGGCCGAGACCATGGAGGCCGGCACCACACGATGGGTGGAGGTCTCTACTCGGGAGTTCAAGCCGATTCTAGAGGAAGCAGCGCAGCGCGCCGGTGAGAGTGCCGAGTCGCATTTTGCACAATGGACCAGCACGCTGGAAGATCACGCCGCGCAGCGGATGGTCGAGCAGGAGAAGTGGACCAGTGATTTCAAAGGGCTGGTGGTGGCGCTGACTGACACCATCGCCGCGCAGGAGGCAGAGCGGCTGGACGCTATTAACGAGCAGCTAAGCGCTTTGATTGATCGTTTTAAGGCCGGGCTGCTGGGACTGGGAGACGAGAACCGGGAGTGCCTGGCTCGTTTCACCACGACGGTGGGTGGCTTTGAGGTCTCGATGGAGAGGCTGCTGGAGAACATTAGAGCTGAGCATGAAGGCCTCGGGGCGCGTCTTGTCACCCTCTCCGGAGAGTTTCATGGGCAGCAGGAGAAGCTGGGGCTTCAACTGAGTGAGCAACTTGGAGCGCTGGGAGGCCGGATCTCGGAGAATATGGGAGCCCTGGAGTCGCTACAGCTTGAGAGCGCCGAGAAGGCCCTCGTGTCCATTGAGCGTCTCGATGAGGTGGTCAAGGAGCAGCTCGTTGAACTTGGCGCCGGCCTTGGCAGATCCCTGGAGGGGGTCGTGGAGTCAGCAGAGAAAGCGCCACGGGCTGCTGCCGAGGTGCTGGGTAAACTTCAGGGACGGGTTGAAGATCAAATCCAGCGGGAGAACGCGCTCCTTGAAGAGCGGATGACCTTGCTGGAGGGACTCGGGGAGGTTGCCACGCAGCTTCAGGGTGCGGCCGCCGCCCACGGCGAGGCGATCTCTGCGATGACCTTGAAGGCGGACGAGCAGCTTAAGCAGGTCGCTGAGCACAGCCGGGATGA
>JAZAIZ010000354.1:0-8044 GCA_036230545.1 Myxococcota bacterium | reverse complement strand
TTTTGGGCCAGGGTCTTTGCACCGCGCTTGGTGCGGGCAAACACAATGGCGCGGGTCATGGAGTCGCTCTCCAGCAGGTGCTCAAGGAGCTTGATTTTTTTGCGCTGATGCACGGGGTAAATCACCTGCTCAATGAGGTCGATGGGCTTTTTGTGAGCCAGCTCCACCACATGGGGCTTGTGGAGCATCTCATCGGCGAGGCGCCGAATAGCGCTCGGCATGGTAGCGGAGAAGAGCAGGTTTTGTCGGTCTCTGGGAAGGCACTTAAGGATCTTACGAATATCCACGAGAAAGCCCATGTCAAACATGTGGTCTGCTTCATCAAGAACCAGGGTCTCGATGTTGCCCAGTTTGGCGTGGCCCTGCTGAACCAGGTCAAGAAGTCGGCCAGGACAGGCCACAAGCACTTCGGGGCGAGAACGAAGCCCAGTGACCTGAGGTCCCTGCCCAACGCCGCCGTAGATACTGATGGCTTTAATGCGAGTGCCCTTGGCGAGCGTGCGAATCTCTGCGGTTATCTGCGCAGCGAGTTCCCGGGTAGGAGCGAGAATCAACGCCCGTGGACCGGGACCCGGGTCGCGCATGATGCGCTCAAGGATGGGGAGCGCAAAGCCTGCAGTCTTGCCGGTGCCTGTCTGCGCCAACCCGAGGATATCGCGGCCCTCAAGGGCCGCCGGCAGGGTTTTGGCCTGAATAGGGCGAGGCTCCTCAAAGCCTGCGTTATCAATCCCCTTCATGATGGAGGGATGAAGATCAAATTGTGCAAAACCCAAGGGGGCCTGCTGACATGCGTCGGACATAAAAAAACTCCGGTGGTCCCGTCACCCTGCGGAGATCTTCCTGCGGTGACGCCCAAACCCATACAACAGCGATAGGAGAGAGAAATTCGTGGGGTCGACGCGCGCCTCAAATGGGAGGTCCTGCTGTGCGTCGAGGCTGACCGAGAGGCCAACTCGAATGCCCACAGCACTAAACGACGTGCCCCCATCTGACAAGCAACTTCTGCATTAATTTCGCGGGAGCCCCCGATACGACAAGGGCTGCCCCACAAGGCGGTTCCTCCAAGTCATTGATCTTCCAATACTCTCTATGGCCACCGATGAAATATCATAAGAAAGGGCACCATCCCTAAACCCATTTTCTTCCACCTTCACATTATCCCACGCACGTTCGCGCCCCCATTCCATGGGATACTGCTGAACATCGCGGCGAGAAAAATTCAGAAAAACCCCGCCTCACCAGGCGACAAAATCGCGAGGCAACCGACCAAAGCAGCCCTAATCGGCAGGATTCCGGTAACCATGTCGGGAAATTGGCAGCCGCATAAGGGAGAGGGCCAAGCCTGCTACGCAAAGCGCTCCCACTACACCGAGAGCTGGCTCAAGCTCCCAATGCCCCTCTTCTAATGAGAGTTTGGCTGTAGCGCTGTAAATAACTCATCGCTGCAGCCTTCACCTTCCCCTGTGGTGGAGGCGGCGGGAATCGAACCCGCGTCCGAGAACCTTTGATGCAAGGCCCTACGTGTGTAGTCGTTGATTTATTTAACTCACCCCACCGCCCAACGACAGGCTTTGAGACGAGCTAGTCTCAGCTTTTCTCGATTCGTTCCGCTGAGACGCCAGAATGAATCCAGTCCACTGTTTTGGCGCCGGTGACCCTCAGTCATGGACAGAACCGAGGACCGACGCGCCTAGCAAGCTGTTTAGGCTGCTAAGGCGAGCTCAACATCAGAGTTGGCTTTTAAGTTTTGACATGCCTTTTTAACGCGGTGACACATCAACCGCGACACGCTCCTTTACACCTCCGAATCCCCGTCGAAACCAGTCGCCCCCATATGCCCGTTGACCGCGCACAAGGATGACCTGGAGCCCACAGAGTGAAGTGCCAGATGCCCCAGCTATACACCACCCGGTTTCAAATGTACACCGCACAGCTCCTCCAGCCCTAAAACAGATGATTTTCTTCGAGGCCTCCTCCTCCTGTGCTACCCTCACCCCACACAATGCACCAATTCCCCGCCACCACGCGCCATCACCCCAGAGCCCCCGAGCCATCATCATGCCCCATCCCCAAATCCTCAAGCTCACCATTGCCATCACCATCGCCACCTCAAGCGCCATCACCAGCGGCTGCATAGACTGCTCCCGCATCGCCGACGACGCCCAGGCCCTCGTCAACAAAGCTGTCACCTGCGGCGCAGAAGACACCTGCCAGGTCGTCAGCCTCTACGAGCTGGCGGGCCCCAACACCTGCCTTGCCGCGTTTCAATGCCCGGCGGCGTTTCGAGCAGACGTCAACCTTGAGCGCTTCTCCAAAAAAGCTCGGGACCTCGCCCGCGACCACAAGAATTGCCCCATGTGCGTCCAGGCCAGCTGCCCCAACAGCTCCGAAGCCACCGCCTCCTGCAACGTCGAAATCGGGCAATGTGAATTAAGCCTCGACTACTCCCTCTAAAACCAGCCCCAAAAAGAAAACCCCCAACCTTCTCACAAAGGCCGGGGGCTCACTCTTATCCTATTCTACATCCTGATAACCTCAGGCAAATTGCACCTGAACGATCTCACTCTCCAAAAACGGGTACTCCACACAATCCGCGGGCGTGTCATCCTCATAGCTCATACAAACAAAGTCTGTGGAGCTATCCAGCGCCACCATGGGATGATGCCACACCCCGGGGTGATAGGAGATGGCCTGATGCGGACGCGCCACAAAGGCCTTCAAGGTCGACAAATCCGGTCGCTCGTCACCCAACGCCACAATCACCAAATAGCGCTCCGCGTTCATCGGCACAAAGAGTTGCGTAGACTTGGGATGCTTCTCCAACAAACGAATATCCAAGGACACCTTCAGATAAGGATCCACCCTGAACACCGAGATATTCATTGACGCATCCGCCAAACGAAGATTGGCAAAATCAGCCAAGCGGTTATAGCGCTTAGCCCTACCCTGATTTGCTGACCTCGCCTCAACATCACCACGAGCAGCCATAATCAGCGAGCCATAAGGCCCATAGGCATCCGCCTCAAGAGGAGTTGTCTCTAAAACCATTACAAACGAACTCCAAACACCCGCAGTCGCGAGGCGCCACCGTCGGGAAAGATGTTCAAACGAACATGAGTATAAGGCCCCTCCCCCTCCAGTCTCTCCTTCTCAAAGAGATGACGTTTATCAGGACTCAAACTCGTGGGCGGCAAAATGATCTCCCATTTTGCGTCACTGTAGGTCTCTCCCTCCTTAATATTGGCCCCCTCAAGAGACCCCTTATCGGGAAAGTTGCCCAGAAAATACGACGTATCCAACTCCACCGCAAAGACACTCCCCGGAGAAGCCAGCTTGGCAATAAGCCACTCGTTGACATGCCCCTCTCTCCGGTTTCTCGCGGTCTCCCAACCATCAAACATTCCGACACCAAAACCGGGCATCAAAACATTGCGGGCCTTCCCAAAGTGCTCATCGCTCCACTCAACGATCTCGCCCCCATTTTCAACCGCCGCAAGGTCAATAATATTTTCTTTCGGCACCTGATTCCAATCGGGCTTTACTTTGCCATGAACTTTCAACCGCGCGATCCCACCATCGGGAAAAATTCGCACTCTCACGTGAGTCCATTGGTTCTGGTTATCAATGGGGAAATGAAATTGGTTGCTGGGCCCAAGGGGTTGCTTTGGAAGAATCTCAACCCACTCCGTCTTCTTGGACAACACCATGATGGCCTGCTCCGTACGACGCTCTCGTACGCCTTCAGAAATGTGCCAGGTGTCCAAATTGTAACCGTCAACCGCCACATAGGGGGCAAAGTTACCAGTGAAGTGTTTTGTATCAAAAGAGAACCCGGTAATAACACCGCGCACCCCAAGGTGAACAATCGCCCAATCAAATCCTCCCCGGCGGGAAGTGCCAAGACGCTGAGTCTCCCAACCATCCATCCACTTCCCACGCTCGGTGTATTTGTCCTCAATCCAAATCGGCTCTTCGTTTTTTAAGAGATTCGAAGCGGGCGCAAAGAACTCATCGTTACACCCTAAGATTTCCGCACCAAGTCGTTCGGAAGCGAGATTGGTGTCGTTGAAAAATGCATGTTGCTCTGATGACATACCAGCCTTCTTTCTGACAAATCGTTAAACTTTCCGGGAAAGCGACCTAGCAGAAGACCCATTGCATGGCGAGTAATTTAAGGAGCACACAAAGAGATAGTTTGTTCTATTTGAAAAGACGCTACGCGTTATGCAACGTCTATGAAGCAGGCTTGTTGCTTGAGACTGCCCGCAAGAGCATGCGAGTCATCTCCACATCATCGACTCCCTGACTCTTTTCCAAAAGCTCCAAACGTTTCTTAAGTTCCTCAAGTTCTTTCTCAAGATGTTCAATCTTTTCTTTGTCTGCCATTGTGTGTTCTCCCCAAAAAATTGGTCTGGGTATCCAGACGTCTCGGATTTATTACGAGGCCCTTCGTCAATTCAACGATTAATTGCGAACAACCATTTGGAGACAAACCAGCCCCCAAAAAACGACTTGGTTCACAACAGGAAACCCTGATGTCAAAAGAATGATTTACACTACAAAGAAAAGGAACTCAGGCGTAGAGTTCAAACAATGGATAGGCCTCTTCAAGCTGCACGCTCGCATCAGACCCATAGGAGACAGGCTCCAAAATGATGTTTTTTTCAGGCCTGGGCAGACGCGAGAAGCGCTCCTGCCTTTCAGCTGAGGAAGCAGGGGTGGTATCAACCGCTCGCGCTATTCCCGCAGGGCGACCATATTCGACCACAAAAGGCCGATAGGCGCTGGCAGAAAGTGCGGATTCTATCGATTCCAACATGTCCTAAATCCTCTAAAAAAAACGGGGGAAACCCACAAAGTTCATAGCAGATAAAGCAGAGACTATGCCAAAATCTCTGTTTCAGAGGGTTGAACGATCTCAACAGGATAGGCGCATAAGGCTTCACAACAGGCCTCAGCCACGTTTCCACCGGGCAAATAATGGTGGATTTCCCCACAAATATTGGCGTTAAACCCCCATAAGAGGCCCCCCTGAAACGCCCCAAACCAGCCTTTTCTCGAGTTTCAAACCCCTCTCAGGGCCTCCTGCAGGGGCCCCAGGGACTCTTCCTTACAACCCCCTCCCCGAACCTCCTCCTGCTCACCATCACCTCCTGTAGGCCTCCTGAGGCTTCTAAGGGTGTATGCGAAGGTAGTTCACACGAATACACTTCGCAAACGACCCTCACTCACGCTCTCCAAAGAAGCCATGGTCAAGACCTCGGATCCTCATCAAGAGGCGTCTCTCCCTCCGATACCACCAGCACCGACGTCAAATAATGCCCCAAAGCCACGGAGGCCCTCCAAACATCGACATAGCAACCCCACAAGATCACAGGTTAATCCAAGGCTCACTTTTACAAAAAACAGCAAACCCCGATTGTCAAGTTTATCCGCTAAAGCCACGCTCAAAAAAACACCACACAAAGAACTCGACATTCCCATAACAGGACACTGTCAAGACCCACCCGCGAGCTTTCCATTGAAAGTACGCCCAGGGCTTCCTGCGCATTTCCCCCATCGCTTTTGGGGTTTGAAATCACCGCAAAAGGCGTAACATATTTATGTAAGCCCTCCCGGATGACCGTGTGCACTCAAAGGAGTATTTCAATGACTGAAAATGAAATACTTGAAATGGAAAATATCTCCGTCGATGAAATCGCGGAGTTCTACGCAGAAGAATTGACCGAGCTGTCGAAGATTCCAGACAAGCAACATCTCACCATCGACAGCCAAGAGCTCGGTGAGTTGCAGTCAGACCTCTCCAATTGGGAGGTCCAGGTCTTCGAATTTGAAGAGTCCCTCTTCAAATACAACCTTCGCTGAACTCTCCTGAGGAAGACTGGTGATGGCTCCCATCACCAGCCCCCCCCTCTAAAACGACGCCAACAAAACAAGACAACGTTGCCCCTGAACGTCAACAAACGTTGACGTTCGTTCCGAAGAAAGTCTTTAAATACAAGCACCTCCTTTCTGGCATAGAACATGCTTTTTCATAGGCAGATAACACCGGACACACCGGACAGAGAGGACCCCTATGACCACTTCAACCTTAAAGAGATTGTTGTTCCCCCCATTATCCAGGCTCGTCCTGCTCGGGGTCTTCCTGGCCCTTGCAGCGTGCAGCCCCACCACCCAATTCCCTCAAACCCCCAACCAAAGTCGTCAGGTAACCCTCGAATTAAACCAGGGTGAGGATGGAGAGCTTGAGTTTTGTGACGAAGACGGACAATGCGAATCCCACCCCAACCCCAACGACTGCGCCATCCTCCTCCTTGAGGTCAACACCGTCACCGGAGAGACCTGTGAGCGTTGCCTTAACGAAGAAGGAGAGGTCACCATGCAACGCTGTGGCGAGACCTCACTGGCCTGCGTCGTAGTCACCCTTCCTGACCCCGACTGCGTCGTCTGCGCCTATGTGGACGGGGATGTCATCTACTCCTCCTGCCTCCCCGAGGAACCTGAGCGATGTATCAGCGAGGTGAGGCCCGATGGCGTCGAGTGCGAGCGCTGTTACGACTCGCAAGGCAATCTCCTGACGGACGAGTGCACACCCGATTGCCGGGACATCGCCTGTCCTCAAATTCGCTGTGCCCACGGATACCATCCGGTCACACTTCCGGGAGATTGTTGCCAAACCTGCGTCGAAGACGACCCCATTCCCGACAGGCACTGTGCCTCCTCTCAGGA
This sequence comes from Myxococcota bacterium, assembly GCA_036230545.1. Taxonomy (GTDB): domain Bacteria; phylum Myxococcota; class XYA12-FULL-58-9; order XYA12-FULL-58-9; family JABJBS01; genus CAXGXL01. Next base: position 1,315 of record JAZAIZ010000354.1, on the reverse strand, counting down.
CTGCCGTAACAACGAGGTCTGCTCCGTTGAATTTGGCGAATGCAATCCTCCACCGGACTGCCGTCCTGGCGAGGATTGTGCTGCTGTCTGTTACGGCGTCTGCCGCCCCGCACCCAATTGCGAAGATGTCCTTTGCATCGCCCCCCCACCCGAGTGTCCCCCGGGCACCTACCTCGAACTCGAAGCCCCCCATTGCTGTGGCGCCTGCCTGCCCGACACCACCTGTGAAGAACCCGACCCCTCCCTCACCTGCCGCACCACAGGCTGCGAGGAAGGCTTCGTTTGTCGAGAAAGCGCAGCCACCGTCTGTGTACCCTCCGAATGCTTTTGCGATGGTGAGTCCAGAGAGTGGATCTGCACCGACGACTGTCGCCCCGCCATGGCCTGCGTCCCCGAGATGCTCCGCTGCGAGGGCCCCAACCCCGCGCTCACCTGCCATGAACGCGGCTGCCCAGACCACCTTGAGTGCAGGCCCTCCGGCGAAGATGGCTGCGTCCCCTCGGCGTGCGAGTGCGACGGACAATCCGGTCAGTGGGTGTGCACCGCCGACTGCGGTGAGATGGTCGCCTGCCTCCCCCCCGAAAACGCCTGCGAAGATCCCGACCCCTCCCTCACCTGCCGCCACACCGGCTGCCCCGAGGGTGAGCAATGCCGTCCCTCCGGTGAAGATGGTTGCGTCCCTTCGCGCTGCAAATGCAACCAACAAACGGGAGAGTGGGCCTGTACCAGAGACTGTCGCAGACCGCTGGCATGCCTCCCCATTGAAGGCTCACGCTGCGAGAGCCATGAAGACTGCCGACCCTGGGAGCGATGTGCGTCAGAAGACCACATAAATCCCCATCCCTCGTCTCACCCCGACACTCACAGGGGCGGTCGGTGTGTCCCTCTGGAAGATTAGTCTACGGTTCTAAACGCCGCGGGAGCTCCCAGGAACTCTCGCGGCTTCACCGCCTTTTGATGAAAAGGATTATTCCAGGCTAAAGAGCTGATCAAAGCGTGCAATTCGAAGAATGCTCCTGAGAGAGGCGCTGCAACCCACGATGCGAATGGAGGCACTCTCTCCCCCAAAATGCTCTCGCATAGCCAGCAGCATTCCCAACGCCGCGCTATCCATGTACTGGGCTGAGGTGAGATCAATGGTAAAAGAGAGATTCTCCCCCGTCTCTGACTCGTAGGCCTTGCTGAAGTCGCTATGATCCCCCACCCGAAAGCTCTCGGTGATCTGAATAGTGATCGCCTGTGCATCTTCTGATTTATGAACAAAAACAGCCACGCGCCCCCCAAACTTCTTCTTCCTCAGGATAACGGAATTCCT
>JAZAIZ010000353.1:0-35019 GCA_036230545.1 Myxococcota bacterium | reverse complement strand
TAACGATGATGCACTGCAATCAGGAGCCTTCTGGTTTTATCATAAACTCGGTTTCAGACCTATTGACCCGGAGGTAGCGGCGTTTGGGGAGCAGGAGTCGGAGAAACGAACAAAACGCTCAGGTTATAGGACGAGCCGCAGGGGATTAAAGAAATTGGCAGAGTCTAACATGCGATTGTTTGTCTCGGGGAGGAGCACCGTGGCTGATAGGATCAGTCTTCCCGGGCTTGGGTTGCTGGTGTCTGATTACCTTGGCGTGAACTCCAGTTCGTTGAAATCGTCACGGTCGAAAAAGATGGAGGCGGCGGTTAAAGAAGTCTGCAAATTATTGGAGATACGGGACCTGCCTCGATGGAGCGCTGGTGAGAAATTCTGGTTGCGAGAGTTTAGCCCACTGGTGGTGCATATCCCTCGTCTTGAAGATTGGTCGAGGGCGGAGCGACGTGATCTGGCGGCTCTGATTAAAGCCAAGGGGCAGGTGAGTGAAGTGGACTATGTTTTACGCTGGAAGCGTCACGACGCATTTATTAAGGCGCTTTGCACCTTGTCGAGGAAGGGAAAGCGGCTCAGGGATAGATTAATCGCCTAGGCTAGCCGGAGCATTGTTTACCAAGGAAGAATCTCTCCATTGGAGTGCCAGAAGGTTCCTGATGTTTCCAGGGTCAAGGTATCGATTCGTTCCAGAAGTCCTCGCACCGATTCATCAGCATCAATCAGGCCGCTGTGTCCGGTCATTTCAGTGCGGACGTATCCGGGATGCAAAATGGCCACTGCGATGCCTCGGGAGCGGAGGTCATGGGCCAGAGAGACGCTCGCGATATTGAGGGCAGCCTTGGACATGCGATATCCGAAGCGCATCCCGGAGGTGTTGTCTGCGATGGACCCCATTCGACTGGTCATCATGGCAATCTTGGAGCCCTGGTGAAGATTGGGGAGCAACGCGTGAGTCAGACGGAGGGGCCCCATAGCATTCACTTCAAATTGTTCGAGGATTTGAGGATAATTCATATCGTCGAGGGACTCTCGCTTGAGGATCCCGGCGTTGTTAATAAGGAGTTCAAGGGGCTGCCCCTCAAGGCTTTGGACGAGGGTGCTGATGCTCTCGGAGATGGTAACATCAATACCAGTCTCTACTCGAAGGTTCAGGGCGCTTAGTTCAGGAGATGGGGTTCGGCAGACGGCGATGACCTGCTCTCCCCGTTGAAGAAGTTGTTTACAGTATTCGAGTCCGATTCCTCGATTCGCGCCGGTCACTAATGCTGTCATGATGTCTCCCTGTGTTGGTGATGGTGAGTGGGGGGATAAACGCTTTGCTCTTTTTCGGCAAGGACACCTCTCATTTTGTGTTTTGCTGCGCAAGGATTTGGGGTATCGAGGGGCTGTTTTGTAGGGCAACGATCGGTTGTGAGAACAGCCGAATTCAAAGGGGATATCGGTATGAGGTCAATAAGGATTGTGGGGTTGGTGATTTGTTTTACTGCAGCGCTGGCGGCCTGCTCTAAGGACCCGACGAGCGGAGTCTCTCCGGCGAGAGTGGGGGAATCGGGGGAAGCTTCGACACCGTCGACTTCCACAGGGAAACTGAAGCCAGCGCAAGAGTCAATCGCTTTGGTGGGGGACATTGTCTTTGTGGGGTCCAAGGTGAGTGGGATTCATGAGTGCAGGTTCTCCGATTGGAAGGGGACCTTCTGGCCTGCTGATGAAAAGGTTGAGTTTTCTATTCAGACCGCCTCGGTTGTTGCTGACTATAAAGATCCGAGACCATGGAGCAGTAAGTTGGCGCGACACCTGAAGGGGGCGGATTTTTTTGACAGTGAGCAATTTCCCACCGCAACTTTTGTGTCGAGGTCCATTAAACAATCGTCAGAGCTTGGGCCGGGGGTTACCCACCAAGTTACGGGTGCGTTGACCATTCGCGGGGTTACCAGGGAGGTGAGCTTTCCCGCGTCTATTGAATCGGAGCAGGGTAAGGTCTCTGCCAACGCTGAGTTCTCCATTAATCGGAAGGACTTTAATGTGGTTTATCCGGGGAAGCCCGATGACCTGATTCGTGACGGCGTTACGCTGAAGTTGGCGTTGAGAGGACAGCGGTAGTCGGTTTTTTTGTTAGTCTATAGCTGATGGTGGCTCGGGCATGATGAGGAACTTTTCTTTAAAAAGTTCTGGGTCTCCCCCTTCCCGCCATGGCTCCGAGGCAAGGACTTCGGTGAGCATTGTCTGGAGGGCGATTCCGTATTGATCGAGCGCCTCATCGTTGGAGTCCAGCGGAGCGGGATTAAGCTCGTCGTGGTCGTCGATGGCTTCCATTATGGTTTGCAGGCTGTCAAAGCGATGGATGTCGATATCCAACTCTTTTGTCATGGTTTCGTAAAGAGTATGGGTGTCCAGTTGGGAGTCCAGACTGATTTCTGTGTTTTTATTTTGTGCCCATTGGGCGAGAGCCACAAGGTGGTTCAGGCGTTTACGATCACGCTCTTGATAGACACCGCTACGATGCTCTTCTGGCATGAGGAGGTTGGCACTGATTAATGCTTTTTGCAGTTCGGCTAATTGCATGGGGAGTCCCTTATGGTCTTGGGAGCATGCAGGTCATGCTCTTGAGCATAATAAAGTAATCGGTTTTGTCGGAATAATTAGCGTAGCGTTCAACTTTTTCGGGATCGTCATTGTCCCATCCTCCAGCTAAGGCGTTGATGGGGACAAAATAGCTCGCGTCGGTGGCATTTGCGGAGCCGGCTGCCTGGCTCCCCACTTTTCCTCCTCCAACCCGGTTTTTGTCACCGCGATTGTCACTGAGACTGTCGTCGCGTTCGGTGTTGGCGGACATTAGAACCACATTTTCGATCTTCTTGGCGTTGGAGCGATCCAGTATGAGGTTGGATTTCATGAACTCCATGGTTTGAGCGGCAGCGACACGCACCTCGTCTTTGTAGGAGGAGTGTGTGTTCATGATGGTAGTCCAGATGTCGTCATCGTCCAATGCTGCAGAAATCGCGTCACGACCCGAACCTTTGGCGTTGGCTTCGGCAAGATTGGCTAAGGTGTTTTCGGCTTTTTGGGCAAGGTTGATCAGCCGATCAATCTCCTGCACCTGAGCTGTCTTACCCGCAGCTTTGAGGGATTGATTGATCTCGCCTAAGCCATCGACAATCTTGGTAGGGTTGATTCCCCAGTAATTGACCCGGTCGTTATTCCAGGCCGAGCTTGAGGCGGAGTTTTCGGAAAAGTTCATGTGGGTGCGAGCGAGGGCTTCTGCGTTAATCTCAACACCGGCGATGGAGGGAGTTCCCCAGTCCTGGACAAAGTTAACGTGGCCTGTGTCGCTGTTATAGCCCATGGATACTGCGATGGCGCCGCCGGTGTCACGAGTGGCGTCCATGAAGAGAAGAAGTCGCCTGCGTCGCTCTTCAAATGATCTCTGATAGGTAGGGGAACCCAGTTTCCCAGCGGGCTTACCTGTGTCCATATAGCTTGAACGAACGGGGGTTCCGTAAACCATGGAGGCGACGGTTCCGGCTGAGGGGCCATAGAGGAGGCCATCTTTTTTGCCTGCATTTTTGAGGGCCTTGTCGACGCCGGCTGCGATGAGGCCCACGCCGAGGTTGTTCATCAGTTCAAGGCGGTTCATGGAAGACGGATCTTTGAAGAAGTCCATCATGTGTTGCTTGCCGCCTCGGTAGGTGTCCGCGCGATTGGTATGCTCGATGTATTCCTGGATATCCCGGGGCCTCACTTTGATGCTGATGTGGCCGGTTTGGACTCGATGCGCTATACGACGCATATAACCATCCCGAGACAAATCGGGAATGTAAAAGCTCATTTCAAGGTAAGGACCGATGGCATCCTCTTTGACGGTCAGTTGGTCGATGAGGCTGGTGACAAGTTGATTGATGCGCTCGATGTGGAGACCCGCGCTGGGGTCTGTAAGGGTTAGTGTCCTGAGAGCCTGTAGTTGTCGGTGGATGTGAATTCGGTTGGTTTCGTCCATGGGAACATGGGTGAGGAGCGCTTTCATACGGGTCGCGGTGGCGCTTACATCCTTGTCGGGAGATTGGGCGAGGGTTTCAATAGCATCCCTGCCAGCGGTGGAAATACCGCATATGGCGGCAGAGAAGAAGGAGATGGGGGCACACTTCCCGAAGGCGCCTGTGTCGTTTCCGCTCTCGATCACGTCTACCTGTCCGATGTCAAAGTCTGCGTTCTCGGCGCCGTTGCTTTGCCTCAAAAACACTCGTTGGGTATCGGGAACCGTGGGTTTTAGGAGATCTCTTATCGGGTTACCGCTGTTTTCCGCCCAACTCGTTAGGGCGGTGTTCATCACCCAGCGATTGATGTCGTGGGAGACGGCTTGTTGAGCTTGTTTAAGGGATTTAGGATCGTTGAGCTTATCGAGAGGAACCTTCGCCGGGGTTTGATAGATGTTGCCTTCATCGGTTTGGAGCGCGCGGATTTGCCCCGTTGAGAAGTTTTCGACAGCAGGAAGGACTTCGTCTTTTCCGGGCACGCTGTAGACTTCACCGTCAATGGATATGTCGAGTTTAGCGGTTGCCCAGCCGTCTTTCGCGAGCGTTGCTTTAATGCTGTCCACGGTGGCCGGCTTCTTATCTGAGGCGACAAGTCGGGAGCTTTCTTGTTCTTTGCCCGCCCGGTCTTTCCACTTAATCTCGCACCAATAGTAGGTTTGTTCTTTATCGGGAAGGTCGGACACTTTGAGATGAAAAAATGCCCACTCCGCGGCGTTCAATCTTCCGTCTCCGTCGTGCCAACGAAGACCACTCTCTGAAACGGTGCTAACCTCCAAGGAGATGAACTGGAGCTTATACTGAAGGAATGTCAGGTCATCAGCGACGAGACCTTGAGTTTTTTCCAGCCGCCAGGCGTCGGCGAGGACACCATTGAGACGATTGAACTCCTCGTCGGTGATATCGTCTTTGCATAAGTTGTCCATGACCTGTCCAAAGGTTTCGGGCGGGGTGAGGCCAGGAACGTTCTCATAGGCGCGGTCAAAGAAGAGGTGTTTTCGGTCTGCGGCCCGGAGTCGAGCCACGGCTTGGTTGATTTCTCCAAACACGCTGTGCAGGATCATATCTGCGGTGGTGGTTCCCCCGGCGGGATTGGACAGTCTAATGTCATAGCCCTGCTCTGCCATTGACACGATAGCTCTTGAGATATTGTCGAGTTGTTTGCCGGAGATTCCTTTGTAGGAAGCGGAAGCGTCTGTATTTAATTGCAGGCTTCCATCCTTTTGAATAGCAAAAAGGTTCATATCGGCGAGGCCGGTTTTTGCCAGCAGCTCCGGGGTCCATTGAAGCTCGGTTCCGCTTGGGTCGAGGACTCGCATTTCTTTGGTGGTGTCGATGAGTCCATCGAGGCGGGTTTTAGAATCGCGAAAGATTTCCTGTTGGTTCACGAGGTAACGTGACACGGCAGGAAAGGCCAACTCGGAGGTGGTCGGGGTGACGATGGGTTTTAGGAGTTGATCTTCGTCGTAGATATCGTGAGCGTGTCCTTCTTTGAATTGGGTGATCTCTTCCATGAGTTTTCGGGAACGCTCTTCGACCCCTTGCGCGGCCGCGGTGTGTACTGATTTGTACGCTGCGAAGATTCCCAACGAGAGAATTGCCAGAATATAATCGAGGGTTTTCCACTGGTAGGCGCGCTTGGCTGAATCAGCAGTGGACTCCAGGTCAGAGAGCAACTCATCAAAGGTCTCTGTGGGGATGCTGTTTATCGCTCCGCTCCCGTAAGTGGCGGCCAGGGAACGATTTAGGGCGGCGAGTTTGAAGTTGACTTTTTTCCAATCTCGCTCGTCAGCCAGGTCAGCGATGTTACCAGAGAGGTCAAGCAAGATTTTCTGACGGTCTTTTTGGGGAACTGAGTCGTTGCTTGGTGTGGGGGTAGCCTTCGCCCCAGGAGCATTCGCTGCGTCTGGTGAGGCGAAAGAACTCGCCGAACCCCCCGAGGGGATTTTGGGATCACTCATACTTTCAACTCCTTATCTTACATAAAATTCTAGCCGATGTTGAAGATGAGAGCTAGAAGCGAAAGGTTATGCAGCTTCTTGATTTGGCTGCTCTTTGCTTGTCTCTCTAACTTGTCGGTTAAGTTGTTGATAATTCGTGGATTTTTACTCGGTAGAAATGCTTCGTTTCATGGACCATTCATGGACAAATGCTGTTGTTCTGGTTATTCGCGTGGGGTCGCGTTAGCGCCTGGTGAGGCTCGCGTGCTTTGTTTGGCCTGTCCGATTTATCTACGGAGAATAGAATGAGAGTGATGAAGAGAATGAATGGTGTGTTGGTTGTGGTGTGTGTGGTGTGTATGGCGGCTTGTGGGCAAAACTCGGTGTCGCCTTCGGAGCCAACCACGTTATCCGGTGGAGAAACAGTTGGTGCGGAGGGGGCTCAAGGGACGCCCGTGGGGACAGGAGATGCTCCGGAGGCTTCGGCTTCACCTGACGAGCCAGCCTCACCCATGCCACCTCCAGGGGCTCGTTGTAGAACCTATCCTACTGACTTTAGCACTATCTATGATGAAGATGACGCTGATGCCTCTCAAACGACCTGTGCGTTTGATGGCGAGACTCTCCTATTTAGTTGCACTTTGAGTGGGGAGTTTGTTTTTGATTCAACGGTTGAGAGAGAGTATGAGCGCGTAGATGACTTCGTCGCAGAAGTTGACGTATTGGGAGGGATGCGCTGGACCTCGAGTGTGGACGCCAAACCTTCTGGAGAAATCAATTATGTGGAGGTGGCCACCTACGATCCGCAGGGGCGCCTTCTTGTGTTGGCGACAACCCGGGGTGGAGAAGAGGCTCCTTATTGGACGGAGACCTATTCGACCTGGGACAGCCAGGGACGACCGCTCGAAGGGAGCATGACCTTTGAGGGGCGTTTTGGAGATTGTCGAGACTGGCAGGTTTCCTGGGCCTATCATGATGACGAGCGGCAGGTTGTACGAATCTTCAGTGAAGGAGAGGGAGACGGGTGCTATGATGAGACAAGAACACAAACCTTCGACGGCGACGGTAACCTGATTTATTCTGAGACACTCGATATTAGTGGTTGGACGACCCTTGAAGAGATTCGGATTACCAGTCGTGCTGAGGTGTGTCGCGCTCTGTAGATATCTGGTTTTTCGGATGAATCCGTCGTACGCTCCCTTGAGGGAGGACTGCGATGAGAATACCTGGAAACTTCATGCGCGGGATAGTCGACCGATTTAAGAGCTGGAAGAAACCGAAAGATACAGAGGCGGTACCGAAGGGGGGAGAGGCTCCGAAGGATAGCTACGTCGCTGACTCCGGAGAGAGTAGAGGAACTCACGCTTCTTCAGGGAACGAAGCGGTTAAGGGACTGTCGGAGCCCAGTTCGCCTAAGTCAGCGCTGACGTCGCCCACCGGCGATTCAGAGCTCGGCGATGCGGCCTTGGCACCCAGGAACGCCGCAGATGCGAGCTTACTCGAGTCCGATGAATCCACGATTAAGGGGTTGAGCTACAAGATCACCCAGGCCCCGCTTGATTTGGGGGCTCAGCGGGTCAGCTTTCAGGTGACAGTGGGGACGCAGTCTTTTGATATCAAGAGCAGCGGGCCCATGACGGAAGCAGATCTGAAGCGCATCGTTCACAACGTCGCGAAAACAGCGGTGCGCTTGAGCAGCGTTGGGATTCCCAACTTTCAGAACGCGAAGTTCAGCTCCAACGGAGATGTGCAGGTTGATAAGCCCATCTTTCGTAAAGAGGGGCCTCTGGCGGAGAAGCTTATTAACGCTCTGGACTCTCAAACAATTCAAGGGAGCGTTAAGGGGCTCTCATTAAACGCCGATGGAAGTGTCAAGGTCCAGGGGCGCCGCAAGGCGTTCCCCGCCGAGTCAGAGATAACTCGACCGGGTGGGGACCTCTCCAATTTGGCTAAGGACGCTGCGGAGGATATCTCCAAGGCCGCGCACCGTGAGGAGGAGACCCTGGTGGAGGGCTTTTTACCTCAGCAGCTCGGGCATATTACAGATCCGAACAAACGCAGCGCGGAGGAGAAGAAAAATCTCGCCTATACCCGCCTCGATAATGTGATGCGCAATCAGGGGGACGAACTTCGAGAGGATAAATTATCCCCGGTGTTTAAAGAGTTCTCATCGTTTTTAGGGGAAGCGCTGGGGTTGCCCGGGGCCAGTGAAGGGGAGCTCTATGCGGGAGCTTTGAAGCAGGCGAAAACCCTGGTTCTTGAGTTGCCTTCGGTTGCGGAGCCCTACGAGGACACGATCCCTTCTACTCCAGAGGAGCACCGCTTGAGGTTGGAAGAAGGGATGGCCCGGCAACGAGTCTCCATTCGTGCCAAACAGGCCTATATGCTGCTTTTGGCGGCGGAGCGTTTGAATGAGCAAGGGCTCAGGGATTCCCTGGGGAGCACCTTGCGTGGGAATGGGGAGCCCGGCTTTGGGTCTTTGCAGGAGTTTATTACGCAGTACGAGGGAGATGAACGAAATTTCCTCGGGCCGCCTGCGGAAGATTTCTGGGACAAAAATTGGAAAATGTTGCAGCTTAGGGAAGAGTGGGAAGCGCTCTCGCCAACCTAGGGGGAGCTGCTGGAGCCTAATTCGGATTGGCTCGCGATCGTAATACCATTGCTTTTGCTGCTTGTGACCTATGGTTTTGCTCGAAAATAGAGTCATTGCGAAGAGCCTCTCGGTGCCTTGAAACTCATTAACTTATTAATATTGCTTATGAAACTGTGTTTATCAAGAAGAGATGGAGAGCGGGGGGCTCGCTTGGGAGAGGTGTGCTGGCTAATTTAGTAAAACGCAGGGGTGATTTAGATTGGACGCAACAGAAAATACCAGAGTGGCGATAGTTATCCTTGAGTGTCGTTTGGGTTCTTAATGAATAATACTGGCGGCTCGTGGTAGAGCTCAGGCGACACTTATAAAAAACGCTGGTTGTTTTTGACAACCGGCGTTTTTTTTTGCTTCGTGGTTCTGCAATTCGCTCGGGCTGCTCTGAAGAAGATCTCAATTGATGAAACCTTAAGAAGATTCGACACACCAATCAGGCAGGGCCTGACGATAATACTCTATGAGTTCCGTTTGGGTTCTTTATGTTATACTGGCGGCTCGTGGTGGAATCCGAGCGGTGCTCACCAAAAACGCTGGTTGCTTTTGGCAACCGGCGTTTTTTTTTGCCTTATTTGAGCCTCTTCTTTAAAAAAAGGTGCAGGAAGAGGTAGATGAGGTGTTTTGGGGTTTGGGTTGAGCAACTCGGCATATTCCTGAAATCTGTTGGCGCGATGTGACCATTAAGGGCTCCTTTATGCGTTTTCTAGCCGGAATCTTGTTTGTTTTGTTATTGGCGGGGTCGGCTCGCGGTGGGGCGATTAACCGTTACTCAAGCATGAGTGCAGAGTACATCGCGAATCCTAATCGTTACGCTACAATTGAGCCCGACGGGGCCTTTTACAATCCTGCGGGCGTGGCATTTGGCCCGGAGGGGGGCTCTTTGAATCTGGACAACCAGGTCACCATGGGGGTCGAGGGTTTTACTCAGGGAGGGCGGTCGGTCTCCAAAACTCAGTGGGCTCCCATTTGCCCCGCGTTAAGTGTCACTTATCGACGGGGGGATTGGGCGCTGTATTTTGGGTCGGGCCTCATCGGTGTGGGGGGAACAGAGTTGAAGGGGCAGCATCCCGCATTTTTTGAAAACAAGCCTTATTTGATTAGCCAAGTGAACGATCTACAGTTTGGTGGGGGGAATGTGGTCCAGGACGCCCGCTTCGATAACACGACGCTGCGGGCGACGAGCTTTCTTGCCGGGGCTTTTACGGGCGTGGCCTATCGGGTGAGTGACGCTGTCTCTCTCTCGCTCGGGGGAAAGATCGCCTACGCGTGGGGGGGGGTGGAGGTCGCTTCGGAGTTTGAGCTTTATAGTCCGGATCTGCGTTGGTTTTACGAGGACTCGCTGGAGCTGGTTGTGGACCATCGTGGGGGTGGTGGTTCGTTGACCGCGGGGCTTCATTGGAAGGTCTCGGACGCTTTCCAGGTGGCATTTCGTGGAGAGACAAGCACTCGTATCAAGCTGCACACCGTCGCCGAGGTTGATACCGTCGATCTTTTTGAAGACGAGAGCGTGTCACGCAGTGATATCCCCGGGACGGTCTCCCTGGGATGGGTTTATAAGTTGAGCCCGGAGCTTCGCGTGATGGGGTCAGCGGCCTGGTTTTTTAACGAGCAGGCCAATTATGGCGAGCTGCTCGGGTTTGATATCACGGGGAAGTTGGAGGCGGCGTGGGAGGTCGGCGGTGGCGTTGAATACAGAGTGCTTGACGACTTAGTGCTCAAGGCGGGGTACCTGCGCTTTGTGACCGGCTTTAGGGACCACACTCGCACTTCCGTGCGCTTTGGATTGGACGCCCATTATGTCAACGGCGGTGCGACGTATCGCTTTGGGGAGAATTGGAGCGGTACTGGTGGCGTGATGGCCATGATTTTTGATTCGGCTACCGAGCGGACTGGACACACGACTCTGGAACCCTTCGCGTTGGTGATGGGAATGGGCCTAAACTACCGGTTTTGAGGGGCGCAGGAAGCGGTGTTTAGTGGAAGCGTCGAGGCAATTTGTGGCGCATTTTATGAAGAGCGGCGGTGATGCGGGCTCGAGTGGGCTTTTGACCGCCGCAGAGAGCCCAGCCGCCCACGAAGAAGAGGCAATAACTGGAGCCATACATCAGGGTCCCCGCGGTGGTCGCCTGGGAGAGCGTGAGGTTGAACCAGGGGAGGGTGAAGATCAGACCCCAAAGAATGAAGCTTGCGACAAATAAAATGAGACCCCAGGAGGTTCGCATGGAAATAAGACTATCCTTCTACTGAATGGGACTCAAGGATAGCGCTCTTTGGACGGTTTGGATAGAGTCTCGCGCCGTTGCGAGCTGGGTTTTTCTGTGATTTTTTGGTGCCCGGTGGATGAGGTTTGAATGGAGAGGTGCTCATGGTGAAGAATGCTGGGTTGGGAGGGAGCACTCTGTGGAGTGCTGTTGGATACATTATGGTGTTGATGGCGCTCGCTCCTGGGTCGAGCCTTGCTAGCGTTATCCTCTCTGAGCCTGTCACGGCGGAGAAGTTTCTGGACGTTAAGCGCCTTAGCCCGTTGAGTAAGCAAGCCCTGGTGGAGTTTAGAAGAGCGTATAGGGCCCGAAACGAGCAGGAGTTTGCTCATTTGTCGGAGAAGCAGCGAAAGAACGTGGTGGATGTTTTTGAGCGCTGTATTGAGTTGGGTTACGAAACCAAATTGGATGAAGTCAATCGACGCTTGAGAGGGCTCGACAAGCTTCATCCCGGGGAGCCCGTTATCTTATGGCACTTGGCAATGAACTACTTTTTCATTGCTCGGCGCATGGATGACGGGAGGAGGGATGCTCGGCTTGAGTTGCTGTCCAAGGCGATTAAGACATCCGAGGAGTGTATTAATATTTCTCCAGCCAATGCGGATTGCTGGCTTGTTAACGCAGGATCCAGAGGCACGAGGGCGTTGGTGGCGGGGATATTCCAAACGCTCTCAACCATCTCGGGTGTGCGGGATTCCCTGCATCAGGCGTTTGAGCTGGCGAAGATCAATCCTTATCCTTTGGCGCCATGGCGGGTGGACACCCTGCATGCAGCCCGGGCGGCGTTAGCTGAGTTTTATCGGCTGGCGCCGGATTGGTGGCTTTTTAAACTCCTTACGGGTGTTCGTGGGGATAAGGAGCGGTCTTGGGAGTTTGCTCGGGAGATGTCGGTGGGGGAGGTGGGAACCGCCAATATCGTCTCTCGCTCTGCGCTCTGCTATGGGGCCGACAATGACGACCCCGCAGCCATCGCGCGGGGAATTGAGGTGGTCTCCCGTGGGGTCGAGATGGACTTGATTCAGTCATTTGATGAGCCGGAGTACCGTCGACTGGCGCGCCTCTATAATGGGATTGTAGCTTTGAAGAAGTTTGACCCTGAGGACTATTATGAGCTGGGGTGCCATGAGTTTGGCAACGATGATCAAGGTAAACTCAGGGAGTCCAGAGCATCTTCCACTTTGGGGGCAAACCCCTGAGCTTTAGCGGATACGTTGTCGTTGCATGAGGGGCTTCTCGTAGAGTCCCAGGGAGAGTCCGTATTGAACGTGATGGAGCCCTTCATCAAAGTTGTGAACTCCCACCTCAATACGAAGACGGTCAAAGCCAGGAAAGAGAAGGTGTAACCCGGTGTAGAGCGACGTCAGGCTTTGCGGCGTGGTGTCTTCAGGCTGCCAGAGCATCGCCATATCGGCTCCAAAGACCCATTGGATCCCATAGAAGACGTTGCTGTCCCAAACGTTCAGTGGACGTCGCTCAAAAAACTGGAGCCTGTATTCTGTTGTGCCCAGCAGCTCGTGTTGTCCGTAGTTTTCCGAGTTGGTGTCGTAGGCCCGGAGGGTGTTGCTGCCGCCGACGTAGAAGAAACTGTAGGCTCCCATGGTCCCGGGGCGATAGCGCCCGAGGGCCGAGAGGGCCAGGATATCGTTGTTAAAGGCGGGGATATATCCTTTAAAGTCAACGAGTAGTTCAAGGTAGTTGGCCGGGCCGCCGATGAATCCCCCGTATTGGGAGAGGCGAACTTCCTGGTAGATCCCGCGATGGGGGTTGAAGAGCTGATCCCGGCTGTCAAAGGCGACGCCCACTCCGAGCTTGGGGACATAATCCCAGTCGGAGTCCGAGAGAAACATTTTGTGGGTGACCCCTTTTTTTGGGGTGAAGAGAGGGACGCTGGCGTCATGGTAGATGGCCTGCAGGTCGGCCGTGTAGAGGAGTTTAAAGCGTGAGAAGAGGCGGTGATAAAGCTCCAGCTCAAAGATGAAGGAGCGTTCTTCAAATTCAAGCACGGGATTGTAGGAGTTAACGTGGGTTAACTGCAGAATCCATTCAATGGGGAGATCTTCTGTCCAGTGAGATTGGGCGTAGAGCATGTACTCGGTGGCGAGGAAGGGGGTGGGAGCCACGGTGGTGCGGATATAAAAGTCAAGGCGAATGTCACGCCCAAGGATGTTGAGCATGGAGGCGCCCGGTCCGAGGCTCCAGCCCTGCTGGTCAGTGGCTTTGGCGGCGGGAAAGGCGAAGAACCTCGGGAGTTCCTGAAAGGTGTAGACAATATTCAGGCCTTCGGAGGTGGAGGTGGCGCTCACATCGACGGAGGCGAAGATCTCGAGATTTTCCCAATCGATTTTTTCCTGTTCCCACGTGGCGCAGTCAAAGGGTTCGCCGGTGCGTTGTCGAATGTGACGGGTGACTACGCGGGGGAGCGTTCTATGAAGCCCTTCGGTGGTGATGGAGTGAATGGGAGGGGAAGAAGGAATCGGGCATGGGGTAGTGACGAGTGGAGAGGGATTGCTCCATAGGATGAAGAGGAGGGCATAATACATGGAGGTGTTTTAATCGAGTAGAGCGGTTCAGGGTAGTTTACTTTTCGGATTTTTTGCCTTGAGCTCCGAGAGGGCGGCCTGCTTTGCGCGGTGGGCTTCGGTGCATGTACGAAAACCGTCCCACACGCCGGCGTTGGCGTCGGAGAGAACAAAGGTGAGTCCGCGGGCGGCCAGAGAGGTTTTGTCTCCGTGAAACTCCGGGTGAAATTGAGTGGCGACGAGGGGGACGCCGAGTTTGGTCTCCACCGCTTTGGGCATCCCGTCGTATCGAACGACGACTTCAAGAGTGTCTCCGATGACATCGATGGCTTGGTTGTGGGCCGAAGCTCCCACCAGGGCGGAGCCGGTGAGGGGGTGAAGAAAGCCCTTTGATTTATCCGAAGGGGATTTAATGGTGTAGGATTGAACTTTGGCCCATTGCCCTTTGACGTTGCGAAGGGTGCCACCGTAGAAGACATTGGCGAGTTGTGCACCCCGGCACAGCCCCAGCAGGGGGACGCCCCGCCGGGCGTGCTTTAGCAATGCAAACTCCATGATGGTCCGTCGGTAGTCGTGAGGGGCCTGGTTGTCAGTCGAGGAGAGGGTTTGGTTGTAGAACTCGGCCTCCACATCAGCCCCGCCGGGCAGGATGATGCCGTTGAGGAAGGGGACGACGTCGGCGGTCCGCTGCAGCAGCGCTGCGAGGGTTGGGTAGGTGTCCGGTTCTTCGGCTACGAGGGCGAGCAACTCTTGGGCTTTGGAGGTCTCTCCCGTGTCGACATTGCTGCCTCGCCCAAGGACATCGAGCGCCCGTAGAATATCCTGAGAGAGCGCGCCGGGATCACTTTGTGGTGGTGTATAATCCATTTTGAAGACGACGTTGTCTCTGGCTTCAAGGCGGTCCACGACCTTGGAACCGCTCATACCCGGGAACTCCGGGTTCCAAAGAAGGGCTACAACCGGGGAGACGATGGTGTTCGGTGTCCCTCCGGTGATGGAGAACCCGGCTTTGGTCTCAAAAAGCAGGGTATTGCGAAGGTTGCAGTTAGAGAGATCTCCCCCTGAAACATCGGAACCCCAGAAATTGGCAGCCTCCAGGTTCGAATCACTGAAGGTGATGTCTTTCAGGATGGTGTGGCAGGCGTTTAAACTGCGGAGGTTGGACTCCCCAAAGTTGCTTTGGTTGATGGTGGCGTGGTCGAGGAGCGCGTGGGAGAGATCGCAATCACTGAAGCTGGTGTTGTCGATGGAGGCGTTGAGCAGGATGGTCTTCTTAAGAGAGCAATGCGTGAAGTGGGTGTCCTGGAAGGTGCTGCCCTTCAGGTTGAGCTCGTCAAAGCTGCAATTCTTGAAATGCAGTCCGCTGAAATTGACGTTATGGTAGAGGGAGGTTCCCAGAATGGGGGTGAGTCCTACACCGGGTGCTCTGGTTCCCACCAGGGGGCTTCGGGCAAAGTCCAGGTTCTCGACTGTGCTCTGGTAGCCACGGGAACGCAGGAGTTTCGCGAGTTCGATAGGTTTGGGAAGGTCCTTGAATTGCTGCAGCAGCTCGTCAAGGTCCGACTGGCTGATGCGGGCTTCGTTGGGGCGAACGCTCGGTTTAAAGGCCTCTCTCAGTGGGGAGACGATTGATTGCAGAGCCGAGTCGAGGGTCGCGCTGAGGTTGTTCTCAGAAGCAGTTTGTGCGGGAGCTGGGGGTGTGGGTTCTGCAGCAGAAGGGTCCTCGGTTTTGGGGTGCGTTGGTCGGTTCTTAGGTATTTTCATGAGATTCCCCGCAGAGTAACAGTGTTTGTCAGGGTATAGTGTCCCATGAGGGGGAGCCGGGTCAACTTCAGGGGCTGTGGGCGCTAAGAAGCTCAGGAGCTCTGACGTGCTGAGTCATTGGTCAACTTTTCCTCGCAATCTCAAGAGTCTGATCTTGACGACTCAGGCTTGAGTCGCCATGGTGCCCCTCGTTTTAGAACAAGCCGACAGGGAGAGTTGAATGCTGCATCGCTCATACGCCATGGTGTTAATGGGGCTCGTATTTTTGTTTAGCGCCGCGAATTGTTCGGAGGATGGCCTGGTGGGGATCCCTGACATCTGTAAGACGAACGTCGATTGCGATGATGGTGACCCCTGCACCTTGGATATGTGTGTGCCTCGAGTGGAGTGCCGGAACATCGTAGCGGAGGATGGGTTTAGTTGTGAGGCTGATCAGGGGGTGTCTATTTGTATCGACGGTCGCTGCGGCGAGTCAGTGTGTGGTGATGGGTTTACCGATCTGAACTTTCTTGAGGAGTGTGATGATGGCAACCTCGAAGCGGGGGATGGATGCGCCCCCGATTGCACCAACGCTCGGCCACAGGTTCTCATTTCTTACCCCGAGCGAGGAGCTACCCTCGACGGGATACGACGGGTGACGGTGATAGGGGCGGTGCAGGACAAAGGCGTAGGAATTGAGTCGCTCACCGTCAATGGCGAGCCAGTGCGGGTGGATGTCGGCGGTGGCTTTGAATACACCCTCCAGGCTGAGCATGGGTTGAATTTTGTCGAGGCGAAGTTGATCAGCAAAGGGGGGAGAAAAGATTCGACCAGTGTCGGTTTTTATCACTCCTCAGCTTATTTGCCCTACGCGCTCAACGAGCGCGAGACCGAAGGGATCAACGACGGCTTTGTGTATCGCCTTGGTCAGGAGGCCTTTGATGACGGGCACCACCCCTGCACGATGGTGGACGGAGTCTATCAATGCGATGAAGTGGATGATTTGGCGACCGTTGGGGAGATTCTTCTCAACAACCTGAGCGCCGATGATTTGACCGAGTCTTTGACCTTCTTTGAAGAGTCGTACCCCTTCTTAGGGGAGAGCCTTAATGTCGGCGTGATTCCGCCTCTCAATGTGGGGTTGGGGACGCTCACTCTCGATGGTGAATTGGGGTTTTATGGTGATGTGGTGGTGAAGTCCCACGTGGTTGATCTCGATTTTAATCAGCTGGCTTTGAGTTTGCTGGCGCGTAGTGGTGGGTTGGACGCGACAGTGGCAGTGGCCCATGAGGGTGGGGTGCCCGGATTCAATATAACGGTTCGCACCAGCGCGGCGGTGAACGTGGAGGCCCGTTTCAATTACGTGAGCGCTGTATTGGATATGGGTGGGGCCCAGCTTGACTCTATGATGATTATCTGTGCGCTGCTGCCCCCTATGGCCCCTTACAACACCATCTGCAGGAACCTCCAAGCCCCCGAGGAGCCCCTTGCGCCCCTGGCCGGCTTTGATCCCAGCCCGCAGGCGTGGATCGATTCGGGGCTCACTATCGATGATATGACCCTTGAGGCGACTTTTAATATCACCACCGATCCCGCGGGCGAGGTCACAGTGGCGCTGGTGCGGGGGGACGTGGAGTTTCATGACTCGATGATCGATTTGGATGCCATTCGTGATATGCAGATCGATTTGGGGGACATTCAGATTCTTGGGGGGCTGGCGGTCCTTGATTTGGGCCGGGTCCCCTTGAGCGCCATCGCTCAGGGTTTGGACACGGGGCTTGATTTTTTCACCGACTTTATTTTCGACGAACTTCAAGGGACCCTTGAACGTGCCATTGGGCTCTTGTTGTTGAACCCCCTGGATCCCATGAACGTGGGTTCGGCGGTGAAGCATCTTATCACCACCATGGAGCTCGATCAGGACCTCCTTGTCGAGCCCTATGGGCGTTTTCAGACAGAGGGCCCGGCGCTTCACCTGAAGAGTCAATTGAGGTCGGTTGAGTTTGAAGCCGCCGAGCCCGGTGACTTGAACACTGGCGGGATGACCGCGGGCTTTGACACCCTTATCAGTGCCCCCAGAGCAATTAACCGGGAGCCTCTTGGGGTGATGCTGCGGGACGGGTGCTATCACTCAGAGTACACCCCCCTTCGTTTCATCGAGGAGCAGCCCATGGAAGTGGCTCAATACGTGGATGCGCTCAATCAGGGGGTTTATGGTGCCTGGTGGAACGGCGCTTTCAATGGGACGTTGGTGCCGACGGATTCGACTCGTTGGAGCACAGAGGGAGCAGGAATTTCAACCTATTCACTGGCTCTGGAGTTTTTTAGCGCACCCACCTTTACATCGTGTGGGTCTATGAACCCTCGACTCCAGGTTGCGGACGTGCGGGTGGAGGGGACCTATGTGGAGCACGGAACCGAGTATTCTGTGATGGGTTATGCTAATTACAGCCTGCCAGTGGCCTGGAGCCACGCAGGTGGCCAGGTGACCTTTAACGTCGTGGACACCGGGGAGCGCTTGTCGCACTTTGAGATTGTGTCTGGCACCGTCGAAGAGACCGACGCTTCTCGCATCGGTGCGTTGGTGGAGTCGGCGATTGCAGAAGAGCTGATAGCTCACTATGCGGCGGACATCCTGAGTGCTTATCCGGTGCTTAGCTTTGACCTGGCGGCAATGTATGAACTTGAGTCTGCGGCGGTTCTGGAGATGGCCCCGACGGCTTCCTACCACTCTGAAGGTTATGAGGTCATTGCCGGGACCAACCATTAGCCGGTCGAAAATGTCGTTTCAATAGGGCAATTGGTAAGACTGCCTGCAGCTGGTCTTACCTATTCTGCCGCTCTTTTCTTCTTTGCCGCTTAGTTGGTGTGATTTGTCACGTATTGAGTGTGACGGGGAGCACCTCTGCCGAGGTCTCTCCGATAATAGGGGCATCTATCTATTGCTCAGGAGAGCCCGATGCCCAATTCATTGACGACACGATTCAACGAGGATTTGACCCGATTTATCGGTAACACCAATTCTACTCCCGCAATTGTTGATACCAGGGAAACGGGTCTACTTGTGGAAGACGCGTTTGAAGCGAACATCGGTGCGAGTTGTCTCTGTGGCTTGGTGAAAGGAAGCGAAGGGAGCGACGCTCTTAAAGCAGCGTTCGATTCTACTCCTGAGAGCTTCCCTTCTTTGCCAAGGGCGATGGTTCATCACTTCATCAGCACGGGTCGTCCCTTTGACAAGGGACTACTTAAGGCTATTGAGAGCTTTAAGGGCGAGACACTTCTCTCCGCTGGAGACATTGACCGTGGTGAGGCCCTCACCCTGGTGCGGATGGTGGAAAGCGCCGAGCGTCCCAGGACTCGGTTTGGGGTGATGCTTGCTTGGTTGCGGAGTTTGTTTCGGATTAATCGAACTCCTAAGGGAGTTGAGGAGCTTAAGCAGCTTCGTGACAACGCTGGAGACCTGTTAACTGAGGACGCGAAGAAGATTCTGGATTCTTTTATCAAAACGGGGAAGAGTGATTTTGTCTCCCTGGAGTGGAAATCCCATAAAACGACTTGGCGTTGCCATTGGTTTCCCATGAAGGCGCAGAAGCTTCTGAGAGCGGACCGGAAGAACAACCTCTTCGCGAAAGGCGGGGCACTGGAGAAGTACGACCAGGTTTTTGATGCTAAGAGCCGTGAATACGAGATGGAGCATAATTATCGCTCGTATTTTTCCAGGGAGAGTGATGCTGACTGGGCAGGACACTGCAACAATTCCTCCGAGGTCTCCTGCATGCTGGATGAACCGAAAAAACCGGTGACCTATAAAGGTGTGACCTTCTCTCCCCACGATATCTCCGGTTTGCTGGTGAAGGTGAGTGGTAGCCTGAGGGGCTCGGTGGATTTTGTCGGGGAGCGCTATAATAGCTCTGAGGATGACAAGCATGATCCTGCTCCTCATGTTTTTTTGAGCAAGGTGCTTCAAGCGTGGGGCGGTGAGGCTGAGGCGCCTGTACCTTTTGTTTTGGATGTTACTCGCAAGAAGGCGGTCTGGAACTACCCCTATGATCAGGGTCGGGTGACGGAGTCAACTAACCCCCCACGGTTTTTTGACGAATCCAAACTCCCCAAGGAGGGGTACACTGTTTTTTACCGAGCTGAACTGCGGGGGACCGCCTATGAAAAGCAGGCACGTGACTATCGATTCTGGATTCAATACGCCAACGATGGCTCGGTCATTGAGAGCGCCTGGATTAAGGGTGCCGACAAGAAGGTAAACCCCGATTTTGCCTGGCGCCCCCAACCTGTGGGGGATTTAGCGGAAAAGGCGAATTGGGTAACCCGACCTGATCGACAGAACAATCCACTTGTTCGCGCAGAAGACGTTTATGAAATCTATCGTCGTTCTTTGTAGGGAGTGAGAGTTCGGTTTGTTTTCCCTACGAATCAGAGGTCGGGAGGCTAGCCTCGTTTAGTTTGATATCGAACCCCTGCGCAGAGCGCGTCATCATAGGTGGCCACTCAGATGTCAGTGATTTGGTTTAATAAGTTAACAAGAATTGTAATCTTAATTGGATGCCGCGATTGCTTTGCGACGTTGGTAGAACATTGGAACCTGTTATGAGATCTGTACGAACTATTATTTTTGCACTCTTCATCTCTTCACTAACTGCTTGCTCAAGCACGATTGAACCAGATGAGAGGGTTTTTGGGACCTGGGTTGAGCCTTTGAACGGTGGCGTGATCGAATTTCGTGAAGATCGGAGCATGACCTGGCTTGGGGAAGAAGGGACCTTTGAGTTTAAGGGGAGCAGTAATTGGGCGGGTTGCGTTTTTGGACGAAATGGTTGTGAGAGTGGCGCGGTTGTCGTGAGTTTAGAAGACCAGGGTTTTCGAGTGGGTTTTCGCCGTGAAGCCTTTGATGAGGACCCAGACCGATTTCATCTCTATCCTCGTAATGGGATAGGGTTTCCGTCGTCGTTGCCCGCTTATGGTGACGAGATTGAGGGCTTTACGGTTTATCGTGAGGGCACCTTTGAGACTCCCATTGTCTCCGATGGGTTCGACCGTTTCGATGGCGGACTTTGGGGCGAGGGACGATTTTCTCAGGACATGCTCCATCCGGTTTCCATTAACGGGACCTTGGTGGCTGAGGTTTCGAGCGCTATTCGGCGATTTCATGAAGGAACCAGACGCTGGGAGCTAATTGATGAGGACACTCCCGATTACGTGTATCGGGCAGGGAGTCCGGTGCTCTATGACCGCAGTTCTGAGCCGAGTGAGTACAACCGGTACAATCGAGTGAGCCTGGACGCAGGACTTACCTGGAAGCGTGTGCCCTCCCTTGAGAAAAAGTTTTCCTCCAATGGGAACGCCACGGCTGACTATGTTCTGGTGGGCAACTCGATTGTTGCTTCGGTATCCGATGAGAGCGGTGGTGAAGCCGAGTCCACGGAAATCTGGGCGATGGATGTCTCAGTAGCTTCTCCGAGTTGGTCTCGCAAGAGCGTCATTCACCAGGGCTGGGGGCATTACCTGGTGAGTGAGTTAAGTGGTGATTGGGGAATTGTTTTGCGCTTTTATCAGGGGGATCATGTGCTGGAGAAGCTTAGCACCGATCTTGGGGCTACCTGGAGGTCCTTTGAGTTGGAGTGCGACCGAGATCCTGTTTTGCACGCAGATGGAGTGGCTTGTGAGATCCCCGACACCGGGATTCGTTGGTATGACAACGCCACCGAATCGTGGACCACCTACGATCTTGACCTGGACCATCTCGTCTCTTCCAGCGCCCCCACGGATGGTCTCTATATTGTTCGTGGTGACCTTCTCATCAAGTGGCAGCCCGATGGTACAGAGAGCACCCTGACAGAGCTCTCGAGATCCCTTGGCCGCCATGGGCAGGTCTATGTCCTGGATGCGCAGGTGATTCTCTGCAAGATCACGCTTTGGCGAAAACTGCGTTAATTCTCTCTACTTCTTCGTGACTTTCTCGGACTTTTGGGGCCCTTCTCTTAGGGGAGGTGCCCCGAGTTCCTATTTCCTTGGGGCGCTTTCGTGTCCTTTGTCCCTCCTGTGGACGCGTTCATTCTCTCATTGTGGGATGAGACTCCCTAATGCCTTCTTTTTGTGGACTTTTATGCCACGTTTTTCGACTTAAAGCCTCTCGCTTCCTTCCCGCAAAGCTTGTTTTGTGGGAAGAACATCGCCATCTGGCCTTAACCACTCTCTTGTCGGGAGGCGTTGGCGAATCATAGAGCGGTGAATCGAATGAACTCTACCTTGTCTCTTATTTTAGTGTTGAGTGTGCTCTACCCTTCGCAAGTGGTGGGCGATCCGATCTCTGCGGAGGAGGTGATTCGCCTGGCCCGTGTTCAGGACCCGGCGGCGCGGTCGGCGCGGACGGCTGTCGCTTTGGCGGAGGCAGAGCGTATTGAAGCAGGGCTCTATCCCAACCCAAGCCTCGAGTGGGAGCGGGAGCACCTCGGGGAGGAGTCGCTCTTGCTCAGTCTGCCGATCGACCTTTCGGGAGCTCGGGCTGCTCGCGAGCATTTGGCGGGTGTTGATTTGGCCGGTGCTAAAGCGGACGCAGCGTTGGTGACAAGCGGTGTCGTTGTGCGGGCCTTGACGGTCTTTTATCAGTTTTTGGCGCATCAGCGGCGGGAAGTCATCGAGGCGCAGGCCCTTGAACGCCTGAGTGAGGCAGCTCGGGTGGTGAGGCGACGTCGGGAGGAGGGGAGCGTGTCGGGTTATGACCAGTCTCGCATTGAGATCGAAGAAGAACTCGCGGCGAGTGCGCTGCGGCAAACGCAGGCAGGTGCCGAGCGACTGCGTGGTGAACTGGCGTCTTTATTGGGGCGGGTGGCGAGCGAGGTTAAGTTTGTGGGGAGCCTGGATGCGGATACAGGCCTCGTTCTTCAGTCCACCGAGAAGAGTGACCAGGAGAGTCGTACTTCACAGCGTTTGTTGCGTAGTGCGGTGGAGAACGCGGGAGCGGCACGGCGCGCGGCGAGTTGGTCGTGGCTGCCGGGCCTGGTGCTCTCGGGGGGGCCGCTTCTCTCAAATGTGCAACGAGAGCGTGAAGGATACAAAGTGGCGGTTGCCCTGGAGGTTCCTCTCTTTTCCCGGGGACAGGAGCTCCGAGCTCGTACGGATGCTCGTCAGCGTCAGGCTCAGGCGCGGGTTGAAGCTGCCAGCCGAGCGGGGCATAGGGAACGCTCGCTCGCTCGTTTCCGCCTGGTCGCTGCGCGGGAGGAGGTGCAACGATTTGCAGAGACCACAGGCGAGCGGATAGAGCGCTTGGAGAGGGCTGCTCGGAGTGGCTATCGAGAGGGAGCGCTTTCGCTGGCGGAGTTGCTGGATGTACAACGAACTCGCACGCAACTGGAGCTGCGCCAACTTGAAGTGTCACTCGCGCTTAAAGAAGCGGAGGTGGCCCTGCGCGCTGCGAGAGGAGATTACGAATGAAGCGTTTAATAATGTCAGGCGCCAGGCTTGTTGGTCTTATGTCGCTGGTGATTTTGGCCGCTTGTTTTTGGGGGCATCACTCCCATCACCACAGTGAGGACCACCCGGAGGGTCATGACCACCATCAGGAAGGTCATGGTCATGGTGACAAATCGGTGGTGGTTACGACTTTATGGAGCGAGGGATTTGAATTCTTCGCCGAGCACTCTCCGGGGAAGGTGGGGGAGCCGGTGTCGTTTCTTGTGCATTTGACAACGCTTCCGGATTTTCGTGCGTTGGAGGAGGCGACTCTGACCCTCGAGCTTCAGGGCCCCAAGGCCTTGCGGGCGGAAACATCCTCCGCTTTGCGCTCTGGAATCTTTCGCCTGGAGGTTACTCCTCAACAAGCGGGCACCTACCGCGGGCGTTTGCGGATCACCGGAGCTAAGACTGGTGTTGTGGATGGCATCGAATTGCAGGTCTTTGAGACCGCTGAGGAGGCTGAGGCCTCCACGCCCCGCGATGACGAGGACCATGGGGTGATTGAATTCTTAAAAGAGCAGCAGTGGGGCGTCCCCTTTGGCACCGCGTTTGTTGCGGACGCAGCGCTCGCGCCATCGGTGGTGGTTTCGGGTCGAATTGAGACACCTCCTGGGGGAAGCGCTGTGATCGGCGCGCCTGTTACCGGTCGCCTGGTGTCGCCGGAGAAGGGTTTGCCACGCCCCGGGGCGACGGTGCGCACAGGCGAGGTGTTGGCGTCTCTGATTCCGGCTCCTGCGTCCCCCGAGGCAGCCGCGCGGGCGAGCCTGGCGGTGGCAGAGGCGGAAGCACGCCTGTCGGCAGCGGGCCGAGCTTTGGAGCGGGCACAGCGCCTGATTCGGGATGAGGCTATTTCGGAGCGCGAGCTTGAAGATGCTCGTCTAGAGCGCGCGGTTGCGCAGGAGTCTGTGAGTGCGGCGCGCCGTGGCGCTGCGCTCTATTCAGGGGCCCGGGGTGGCTCCGGACAGGGAAGCTGGCACCTCACAGCGCCCATTGATGGGACGTTGGTGGCGGTGATGGCTACCCCGGGGGCGACCGTCTCGCCCGGTGAGACTCTCTTTAGCATCGTGGACACCCGGGAACTTTGGATTGTGGCCCGGGTGCCGGAGCAGGACGCAGCGCGGCTGCGTTCAGATCGGGATGCCAGCTTTAAGGTGGCGGGCTTGGACAACTGGAGTCCCATCGCGGTCACGGGGGATAATCCGGCAGCCTCTATTGTGACCATTGGCCGCATTGTCGATCCGGTGTCTCGCACCGTCGACGCCATCTATTCTCTCCGCTCCCCGGGAGAGCACTTGCGGGTGGGGGGACTGGTTCAGGTGAACCTGCCCGCCGGCCAGGATTTCGAGGGCGTGGTGGTTCCCCGCAGCGCGCTGGTTGATCAGGACGGTCGTAACGTGGTGTACGTGCAGGTAGATGGTGAGCACTTTCAGGAACGCGCCGTACGAATCGGGCCTCGTGCAGGTAATCTGGTGGCGATTTCAGAGGGGCTGCGCAGCGGAGAGCGTGTCGTGACCCGTGGCGCCCACCTGGTTCGTTTGGCAGATAAGGCCAGCGGCGAAGCACCCCATGGACATATTCACTGATGGTTGAACGCATTCTCAGCTTTTCCCTTGCCCATCGCTGGCTGGTTCTCACCGGCGCTGCGGCCCTTTTGCTTAGTGGCGTGATACGCGCCACGAGCATGCCCGTTGATGTGTTTCCAGATCTGACGGCGCCCCGGGTGACAGTGGTCACCGAGTCCACTGGAATGGCGGCTGAGGAGGTGGAGCGTTTAATCACCTATCCCATCGAGACCGCCGTTAATGGCACCAGCGGTCTACGGCGGGTGCGCTCGGCGTCGGCTCCCGGGATCTCGGTGGTGTGGGCGGAGTTCAATTGGGACACCAGCACTACAGTGGCCCGTCAACGCATTACTGAGCGCCTGCAGAGCATCGGCGATTCCCTGCCTCCTGAGGCTGGCGCGCCGCTTTTGGCGCCCGCGTCTTCAGTGATGGGGGAGATCGCCTTTGTGGCCATGAGCAGTGAGACCCTCTCGAGCATGGCCCTTCGCCGCGTGGCGGATGTGCAAGTGCGTCGTCGGCTGCTTGGGGTGGAGGGGGTTGCGCAGGTTGTTCCCATTGGCGGCGACGTGAAGCAATATCAGATTTTGGTGGAGCCCCATCTTCTTGAACCCTATGGCGTGACCCTGAGCGCGATCGTGGAGGCGGTGAAGCGTGGCAGCCGCAACGCTCCTGGGGGCTATGTGGTGGACGGTGGGCAGGAGTCGGTGGTGCGCGTGCTTGGGCGGGCGCACGGGGTTGACGATCTGAAGGCGCTGGTGGTGGCCATGCGCGATGGTGTTCCGGTGCGTTTAAGAGATGTGGCGAAGGTGGTTGAGGGGCCCGCGGTGGCTCGTGGAGCTGCCAGCTACAACGCTCGACCCGCGGTGCTCATCAGCGTGGTCAAGCAGCCCGAGGCCGACACGCTCTCAACCACCAGGAGGCTCGATAGCGCGCTGGATGATATCGAAGGGGAGCTGCAGTCCCAGGGGATCACGCTGCATCGGAACGTTTTTCGGCAGCAGGATTTTATCGACACCGCGATCAGCAACGTGATGACAGTGTTGCGGGACGGCGCGGGGTTGGTGATTCTGGTGCTCTTTTTGTTTTTGTGGAGCATGCGCCCAACCATCATCAGCGTGGTGGCTATCCCGCTCTCGTTGGTTAGCGCCGTGTGGGCCCTGGCGCTCTTTGGGCTGACTCTTGACACGATGACCCTGGGAGGGCTCGCCATCGCCATGGGGGAGCTGGTGGATGACGCCATTGTGGATGTTGAGAACGTGTCCCGTCGTTTACGCGAGCGGGCCATGCTGCCGCAAGCCGAGAGGCCTTCGGTGCTCTCGACGGTGTTGCAGGCTTCTATGGAGATTCGAGCGTCCATTGTCGGCGCGACGTATATTCTTCTGCTGGTCTTTGTTCCCCTGCTCTTTCTTGGGGGACTTGAAGGCCGCTTGCTCCAGCCCCTGGCGATCGCCTACCTCGCGGCTATCTTCGCCTCCCTGGTTGTGGCGGTGACGGTCACTCCGGTGCTTTGCTCGTTTTTGTTGCCGGCCAGTGCGGCGCGGGAGAAAGGGCAGGAGCCTCCCCTGATGCGATGGTTGACTGGTATCTACAGTCCCATTCTTGAGTCGTCCTTAAAGAGACCTCAGCGGGTGCTGACGGGGGCGGCTGTGGTGGTTTTGGTGGGCGCTGCGGGGTTTGCGGGGCTGGGGCGCTCGTTTTTACCGGAGTTCAATGAAGGCAGCCTCACGATCAACATGGTGCTGGCGCCGGGCACGGCGCTGCGCGAGAGCAACGCTTTGGGCACCATGGCTGAGCGGGCGTTACTTGCAGATCCGGGCGTGCTATCGGTCGGGCGCCGCACGGGCCGGGCTGAACGGGATGAGCATGTGCTGGGGGTGGAGACTACGGAGATCGAAGTGCGGGTGAGCGCCCGTGACAGTCGCACCCGGGAGCAGCTCTTTGAGGACATTCGTGAACGTCTCAAAGTGGTGCCGGCGCACTTCACTCTTGGGCAGCCGATCTCGCACCGGATTGAGCATATGATCTCCGGGCAGCGTTCGGCCCTCTCGGTGAAAGTTTTTGGAGACAACCTTCGGGAGCTGCGGCGAGTGGCGGAGCAGGTGCGAGATACAATGGAGGGAATACCGGGGGTGGTGGACCTCGGTGTTGAGCAGATCGTGGATATTCCTCAGCTGATGGTGCGGATAGACTCGTTGGCTGCCTCTGCCTATGGGTTTTCCACCGGCGAGGCGGCCAGCGCGGTGGGCACGGCGCTTTGGGGGGCGACCCCGGCTCAGGTGTACGAGGAGGGGACCACCACCGACGTGGTGGTAAAATACCCCTCCGACCATACGAGTGATTTGACATCGCTTCGGCGCTTGCTGATCCCGACCCCTTCGGGAGCGATGGTGCCGATATCCGCGCTGGCGGAGGTGCGCCGCGATAGCGGCCCCAATTATGTTTTGCGAGAGAATGTGCAACGTCGCCTGGTGGTCACTGCAAACGTCTCCGGTGGGGATGTGCGGGGCGTCTACACGGATGTCAAAGCGCATATCGAAGAAGAGGTTGAAATGCCGGCGGGGGTACGAATTGATTACGCTGGTCAGTTCGAGCGCGAGGAGGAGACGGGGAGACGCCTCTTGCTGCTGGGGCTTCTGGCTATCTTGGGCATCGGCTTGATTGTGGCCACCACCTTGCAAAGTGTTCGCCGGAGCATCATCGTTTTGGTGAATTTGCCCCTGGCGCTTGCTGGTGGCGTCCTGGGCGTTTACCTGGCAGGTGGAGTGCTCTCGGTGGCGACGACCATTGGGTTCATTACGCTCTTTGGTATCGCCACTCGCAACGGGCTCCTTTTGGCGACCCGTAGCCGCGACCTTGAGCTGGAGGGGAGGGCCCGGCCCCTGGCGGTAGCCCAGGCTGCGCGTGAGCGCTTGGCGCCCATTTTGATGACCGCGGTGACCGCGGCGCTTGGGCTCTTGCCCCTGGCGCTCGCTTTGGGAAAACCGGGAACCGAGATTCAGGCCCCCATGGCGTTGGTCATTTTAACCGGACTGACAACCTCGACGCTGCTGAATATGGTGGTGGTCCCCGCCCTCTTAGCCCATTGGGGCGGGGAGAGCTCCGAGAACCTCCGGGGAGTGGAGCTTTGATATTTTTCTCCCCCCGCACTTCCGGGTGTGGGATAGTGGAGTATGGTGAAAATTTCTCAATGGCCCTCGAAGGACCCCGCTTCCTCCTCTGATTTATCCTCCGACGCTGAGCCAGCGGCTGAAGCTGAAAAGACACCGAAAGTGAAACCGGCGAAGGTCGAGCGGTCGCAGTCTGGGAAGCTCCCAATAGCTTCGAAGGACACCCTTGAGCGGAAGAAATCCGGCGAGACCAAGGGAAAGCTCCCAAAGGCGAAGTCATCGGCGAAGGATGGCTTGAAAAAACCGAAGAAATCTGCAGCTGCGAAGAAGGCGCCTTCTCAGGCAGCCAAGCCTCCTCCGGCGGCAGACCTTCAGACCACCGCTGCTTCAGAGTCAGAAAAGAGCTCGCCTCGGAAAGAGAAGCTCTTTAAGGTGGGGCGCTTTTTTATGAGCGCGAGGCAAATAGCGGTCACCATCGAGTTGGTGGAGCGTATGGAGGCGACGGTGGTCGCCTCTCTCAAGCGAGCCTACGAGGACCAAAAGACGCCGGGAAGTTTCGGTACGAAGGAGGAGAAGAGTCGTCCACACTCTGAGCTGGTGGAGGTTGAGGTGCCAGCGCCAGGTGGAGGAACCCGGACCATTATGGCGCGGAGTAAAGGGGACAATATTGACGCGGTTAACGAGCGTTACCTTCTTCAAGAAGAGCACGCCGAGTTGCTCCAATTGGCGCAAGAGCTTCCTGATGGAGTGATGAAGACGGTGAAAGGAAATGAGCGCCCGAAACCAACTGCCTTTAAGAGGGCGTTGCTGAAACTGTTGCGCTCCGGTGAGGAAGTTGAACTTTACGAGATTCGGACTCTCCTGCCCGTTAAAGAAAGCGGGACGTTAAATCTCAATGATTATGTGGAGAACGCAGACGGAAAACGCGTCAGGCCTGAGCCCGAATTCACGCCGACCGCCTCTGAGATGTTGCGGGAGCATGCGCGAAAAATAGGTGCGCTTAAAGACTAAGGGGCGACTGCCTAAAGGGTGGAGGCTGCCAGCTCGCTCTTCTGCAGGGCTGTGGCCAGGTAGCGGTATTGGTCCAGAGAGTTGTAGGCCTGGGCAGAGATTCTAAAACAACGATGGGTGGCTCGACCGGGGGGGGCAAACCCAATCTCAATCTTCCAGCGCTCAAAGAGGGCTGTTGGGAAGGGGTCTGGCTGGTGTGGGGCGACGTTGGTGGGAGGCAGGGGAAAGGCCGCCATGCTGCCAAGCATGGACTCGGGGCAGGGGAGGGGCATGTTGAGAGCATCGGCGAGAAGCGATTGCGCTCGCGCCGCCAGCGCGTGATTGCGCATCATCAGCTCGTTGATGCCGCCCTCAAAAAAACCACTTAAGAACTCGATGGCTTTGGGTACGGCGAGCAGGGCGGTGACGTCGTCGGTGCCAGTCCAGTCAAACTCTGCCCGAAAGCGGGCCGGCCCTTTGAGTTCAGCGCCGTGGCTGATGGAGAGGGGGCGGATCTTGTGCTGCTGGTCCCGGGAGACATAGAGAAACGCTGCGCCTCTGGGGGTACAGAGCCATTTGTGGAAGTTGCCGGTGTAATAGGTGGGCTGCAGCGCTGCTAAATCAAGGGGGACCATTCCCGGTGCGTGCGCGCCGTCGATGAGGGTTTCAACGCCGCGCTCCCGGAGCTCGTCGATGAGAATCTTGATGGGGAGCAGCAGCGCGATGGGGCTGGTGATGTGGTCGAGCAGCGCCAGTCGGGTGTTGGGGGTTACCTTTTCGAGCACCGCCTCAACGACGTCATCCTCGCTGGCGATGGGGAAGGGGAGGGGGGCTTCGACCAGCTTCACCCCGTGGTGCTCGGCGATAAAGCGAGCGGTGTTCTTGCAGGCGTTGTAGCCGTGATCGGTGAGAAGAATCTCGTCCCCGGGCTTCCAGGGGAGAGAGCGAAGCACCGTGTTGACCGCTTCGGTGGCGTTGCTGACCAGCGCGATGTCTTCGGCGGGGGCACCCACAAAGTCTCCCACCGTCTCCCGGACCTCTCCCATGATGTTGGGGTAATCCCGTGCATAAAACTGCATGGGGTTTTCTTCGATCCGGCGTTGCACCTCTTGCTGAAATTGCAGCACCTCGGTGGGACACGCTCCAAAGGAGCCGTGGTTGAGGTGAACCACCGCAGGGGTCAACGACCAGCGTGTCGCAAAAGAGGAGGGGGGGGGCAGGGTGTTAAGGGACATGTGCGTTCCTTGAACTCAGGGTGTGGGGAGGTTTTGGAGGATCTCATCGGCGGCCTGAAGCACGAGCGCGGCGGGCTCTTTGGCCCGCTTTGGGAAGAGGTGCGGAGCGCCCTCAATCACGTGCAGCTGGGTGGGACCGGAGACTCGTTCAAGCAGGGGCGCGACCTCGTCGGGGGTGCCAAACTCGTCCTCGCTTCCCTGCACCACCGCCAGTGGCAGGGGGAACCCGTTGAGGTCTTCAAACTCAAAACGCCGGATGGGGAGTCCAATGGCGATGAACCCGTCTGTGGAGGGGTTGGTTTTGGCGAAGCGGATGCCGCACCATGAGCCAAAGGAGTATCCCACGATCAATTGGGGCACCTCAGGGGCCACCCCGCGCAGCCACGAGGCGGCCGCGGCCACGTCTTTGACCTCGCCCACACCCTCATCGTGGGCCCCTTCGCTCTTGCCGGTTCCGCGAAAATTAAAGCGCAGGGTGGTCATGCCGGAGCGATGCAGCTCTCGGTCTGTATGAAAAATCACCGCGTTGTCCATGGTGCCGCCGTGCATGGGGTGTGGATGGGCCACCACCACCGCCGCGCGGGGGCTGGGATGCACCCGGAGCAGGCACTCGAGGTAGCCGGCGGGGCCTTCGATATAGAGTTTTCTGAGCTCGGTCATGGCCTATTCGTATTGTGCTGGCGGGTCTGTGTCAAAGGGCGTATAGCCGGCGCATGTCTGCGGTTGATATTTCAGTGCTGATGCCCGTCCACAACGCGGCGGCGACCCTGCGGGAGACTCTTGAGAGCCTCCAAAGGCAGACCTTTAAGCGCTTTGAGCTGGTGGTGGTGGACGATGGCTCCACCGACGACACTCTGAAGATTCTTGCGGACGTTTGGCCGGCGGCGAGTCGCTTGGTGTTGCTGCGTCCCGGCCGGGTGGGACTTGTGGAGGCCCTGCAGAGGGGACTCGTTGCCAGCGAAGGGAAGTGGGTTGCCCGAATGGACGCCGACGATGTGCTGGAGCCTCAGCGCCTACAGGCACAGTGGGATCTGGTGCAGGCAGATCCCACCCTCAAGGTGGTCAGCTCGAGGATCCGCTCCTTTAAGGACTCCCCAAACGAGGCCCTGGGAGAAGGATACGCCCGCTACGATGGTTGGATTAACGGTCTGCTTCATCATGAGGCCATCATGCGGGAGCGCTTTGTTGAGAGCCCTCTTCCGCACCCTTCGGTTATGTTTTGTCGGGAGTCCATTGTGGCCCTGGGGGGCTATCAGGAGCGTGGCTGGCCGGAGGATTATGACCTGTGGCTGCGCTGCGCTGAGGCGGGGCTGCGTTTTGGCAAGGTGGACGAGACGCTGCTGCACTGGCGGGATCTGGAGGGACGCACCTCAAGAACCGACCCGCGCTACAGCCAGCGGGAGTTTCTGCGCTGCAAGGCGCACTACCTCTCGGTGGGGCCGCTGGCGCGGGATAAACGCGTGCTCATTTGGGGAGCGGGCCCCATTGGTAAAAAGCTCGGGGGATACCTGGAGGCCTGCGGGGTGAATGTGTTGGCCTACATTGACATTGATCCGCGAAAAATTGGCTCCCATCGACGGGGAGTCCCCGTGGTTTCGCCCGCGGAGCTTCCGCGCTTTGCAGGGGAGCAGCTCCTCTCGGCGGTGGGGGCTCGGGGGGCTCGCGAGATTATTCGGGGAGAGTTGCGAGACACGTGCTGGCGAGAGGGCCAGAACTTCTTCTGCGTGGCTTAGCTCAGGGCGCCAAAGCTCTGTAGCAGCGCTTTGGCGGCGGCGGTCGCGGTGAGATCGCCGCTGTTGATCTGTTTTTCGAGCTTCTTTAGTTGCCCACGCACGTCCGTGTCGCTTTTGAAGGCGCCCAGGAGCTGCTCTTCCACCATATTCCACATCCACGCCAGCTGCTGCTGGTGGCGTCTTTGCTCGAGGTCACCAGAGTCAGAGAGCGCGGTGTGGTGCTCAAGCACCCGTCTCCAGATCTTATCAAGGCCTTCATTCTTCAGAGCGCTGCACACCAGGGCGTCGGGCTTCCAGTGCTCGCTAAGAGGACGCATGAGCTTGAGGGCGTTGAGGTATTCGCGTCGGGCGATTTTGGCACCCTGGGGGTTGGCGTCGGCTTTATTGACTACGATCAAATCTGCGAGTTCAAGAATGCCCCGCTTGATGCCCTGCAACTCATCTCCGGCCCCGGGGAGCATCAACACCAGGAAAAAATCCACCATATTGGACACGGCCACTTCGGACTGCCCCACGCCCACGGTCTCGATGAGGAGGGTGTCAAAGCCGGCGGCTTCACAGCAGAGGATGGTCTCGCGCGTTTTGCGGTGCACCCCCCCGAGGGAGCCCGAGGTGGGAGAGGGGCGAATAAACGCGTTGGGGTCCCGGCCGAGTTTATTCATTCGGGTTTTGTCCCCCAGAATGCTGCCGCCGCTGACGCCGCTGCTGGGATCTACCGTCAGCACCGCCACCTTTTTGCCCGACTCCGTGAGGTTGCTGCCCAGGGCCTCAATGAAGGTGCTCTTGCCCGCTCCGGGCACCCCGGAGATGCCCACTCGATGTGCGCCACCGCTGTGGGGCAGCAAGCGGTGAAGCAACTCTTGAGCTTTGTCCTGGTGGTCGCGGCGGTTGCTCTCTAGAAGGGAGATAGCCCGTCCCAAAATGGCACGGTCTCCGGCCAGAACCCCCTCCACATAATGATCCAGGGTGAGGGGGCGACGCCTGGTGGGGGCTTTGGGCTTGGATTTAGTCATGGTCGAGGGCTTGGGCCAACTGGGTGAGGAGGTCTTCGGCGGCTTCACCGATGACCGTGCCGGGGCCAAAGATGGCCGCGGCGCCGGCTTCGTAGAGGGCGTCATAATCGCCCGGGGGGATGACCCCGCCAACCACCACCATAATGTCTTCTCGGCCCTGAGCCTGGAGGGACGCGATGAGTTCGGGCACCAGCTGCAGATGCCCTGCAGCCAGTGAGCTGGCGCCAATGATGTGAACGTCGTTTTCCACAGCCTGCCGCGCGGTCTCCTCGGGGGTTTGAAAGAGGGGGCCGATGTCGACGTCAAAGCCCAAATCGGCGAAGGCGGTGGCGATGACTTTGGAGCCGCGGTCGTGACCGTCCTGTCCCATTTTGGCCACAAGGATCCGCGGCCGGCGTCCCTCTCGTTCGGCGAAGTCTGCGGTCAACTGTCGGACCCTGGTCAAGTCTTGGTTCGTTTCACCCACTTCACTACTGTATACCCCAGATATGGATCGGATGGTAGCTTCGTGTCGTGAGTAGACCTTTTCGAGGGCGTCGCTTATTTCGCCCACCGTGGCTTTGGAGCGGGCAGCATCCACGGCGAGGGCCAGCAGGTTGCCCTCTTTGCGCTCGGCGGCCTGGGTGAGGGCGTTTAAGCGCTCGCGCACCCCGGCGTCATCACGCTCGGCCCTTAGCTGCTTCAGGCGCGCGATCTGCGCCTCGCGCACCACCGAGTTGTCCACCTTGAGCACGTCCAGCTCGTCCTCCTGCTCAAGGGGAAAGCGATTGACCCCCACGATGGTCTGCCGGCCAGAGTCGATACGGGCCTGGGTCTTCGCGGCGGCTTCTTCGATGCGCATCTTAGGAACGCCGCTCTCGATGGCTTTGGTCATGCCCCCGAGTTCTTCAATCTCCTGCATGTGGGTCCACGCCCGGTGGGCGAGCTCGTGGGTGAGGCGCTCGACGTAATAGCTGCCCCCCCAGGGGTCAATCACGTCGGTGGTGCCGGTCTCCTGCTGGATAAATAGCTGAGTGTTGCGGGCGATTCGCGCGCTGAAGTCCGTGGGCAGGGCGATGGCTTCGTCGAGGGCGTTGGTGTGCAGGGATTGGGTGTGTCCCTGGGTGGCGGCCATGGCTTCCACGCAGGTTCGAGCCACGTTGTTGTAGGGAGCCTGGGCGGTAAGGCTCCATCCCGAGGTCTGGCAATGGGTGCGCAGGGAGAGGGATTTGGGGTTTTGCGGGTTAAAGGAGTTGACGAGGTTGGCCCAGAGCAGTCGGGCGGCCCGCATCTTGGCAACCTCCATAAAGAAGTTCATGCCGATGCCCCAGAAGAAGGAGAGGCGGGGGGCGAAGGCGTCAATGTTCAGGCCCGCGTCGATGCCGGCGCGAATGTATTGCAGCCCGTCGGCCAGGGTGTAGGCCAGCTCGATGTCCGCGGTGGCTCCCGCCTCCTGCATGTGGTAGCCGGAGATGCTGATGCTGTTGAATTTGGGCATCTGCTGGGAGGTGTAGGCGAAGATATCGCCGATGATACGCATGGAGGGGGAGGGCGGGTACACGTAGGTGTTGCGCACCATAAACTCTTTAAGGATGTCGTTTTGAATGGTCCCTGAGAGCTGCGCGGGGGTGACGCCCTGCTCTTCGGCGGCCACAATATAGAGGGCCATGATGGGCAGCACCGCGCCGTTCATGGTCATCGAGACGCTCATCTTGTCGAGGGGGATCCCCTCAAAGAGCAAGCGCATGTCGTAGAGGGAGTCGATGGCCACGCCCGCCATGCCCACATCGCCGCTCACCCGGGGATGATCAGAGTCGTAGCCGCGGTGGGTGGCGAGGTCAAAGGCCACCGAGAGTCCCTTTTGCCCGGCGGCGAGGTTGCGCCGATAAAAGGCGTTGCTTTTCTCGGCGGTGGAGAAGCCGGCGTATTGTCGAATGGTCCACGGACGCTGCACGTACATGGTGGGGTAGGGGCCGCGCAGAAAGGGTGCCATGCCCGGCATGGTGTGAGCGTGGTCCACGGGGTTGAGATCTGCAGCGGTGAAGAGGGGCCAGACGTCGATCTCTTCGGGGGTCTTCCAGAGACTCTGCTCGGCATAGTCGGGCTTTTGCTCGGCGGTGGCGCTGTGCCAGGCCTCCAAAGAACCCTCGGGGCTCTTCGACCCTTCAAAGGGGACGCTGGAAAAATCGGGAATGAGGCTCATGAGATCTCCCCTTGCCGTGAATAGAGTTGATGCAGGGTTTGATAGGCGTTGCATCCTGTAAAGATAAACGAATCGATGCCGGCGTCCCGGAAGCGCGCTTCCTGGTCGCCAGGCTTGCCGGCGAGGAGGAGAACCTCGGCGCCCGCGTCGCGCAGAGCGCGGGCGGTCTCTTCGGCCAGGGCATCGTAGACCTTGTCGCTGGAGCAGAGCACGGCCCATCGGGTCCCTGAGCGCCGGAAGGCGTCCACGAGCGCCTTGGTGCTTTCAAAGCCGTTGTTGCCAAGGGTTTCGATACCGCCGGCCTCAAAGAAGTTTTGGGCGAAGGTCGCGCGGGCTTTGTGTTGGGGGATGGATCCGAGGTTGGCCAGAAAAAGAGAGGGGCGTTTTCCCTTGGTGGCGAGGATGTTGTCGCTTTGGTTACGGAGCTCTTCAAAGGGCTCCGCGAGGGTGTGTGCCGGGAGAGGGATGGCCGTGGCAGGCTCGGAGTTTTTCCACAGCGCTCCAAGCAGAGTCTGCAGCCCTGTCTCATTTTGCAATGCGGACACTGCGATGGTTACCGCCTGAAGGGAGCCTGCTTGAAGAGCGTCGCTTAACGCGG
>JAZAIZ010000352.1:0-3149 GCA_036230545.1 Myxococcota bacterium | reverse complement strand
CCTCTTTCTTCTCCTCTTCCTGATACACCACCAAGGGCATCTCTCCACGGTGAATAACCTCTTCATTCACCACAACCTCAATGATATTGGGTTGGCTGGGGATGTCATACATAATGTCGAGCATCGCGGTCTCAAGGATAGCCCGCAGCCCGCGAGCCCCGGTCTTGCGCTCGATGGCCTGCTCAGCCACCGCCTCCAACGCGCCGGGCGTGAAGGTCAACTCCACCCCATCCATAAGAAACAACTTGTTATACTGCTTGATCAGAGCGTTTTTAGGCTCGGTCAACACCCGCACGAGGGCGGCCGCGTTCAGCTCCGTCAAAGTCGTCAGAACCGGCAGGCGACCAATAAACTCGGGAATAAGGCCAAACTTCAGAAGATCTTCGCCACGCACTTCCGCGAGAGTCTCCCCAAGGGAACGCTTCTGCTTTTGAACCACTGTCGCCCCAAAGCCCATCGCCTGAGAACCCAAACGCTTCTCAATCAACTGCTCAAGCCCGGAGAAGGCGCCACCGCAGACAAAGAGAATGTTGGTGGTATCAATCTGCAGGAACTCCTGCTGCGGGTGCTTTCGTCCCCCCTTAGGAGGCACACTCGCCATAGTCCCTTCGATGATCTTCAAAAGTGCCTGCTGCACCCCTTCGCCGGAGACATCCCGGGTGATCGAAGGGTTCTCGGTTTTACGGGCAATCTTATCGATCTCGTCGATATAAACGATGCCCCGCTGGGCCCGCTCAATATCCCCGTCCGCCGCCTGAAGCAGGTTGACGATGACGTTCTCGACGTCCTCTCCCACATAACCCGCCTCAGTCAGGCTGGTCGCGTCCGCGATGCAAAAAGGAACATCCAGAATGCGCGCCAGGGTCTGGGCGAGCAGGGTCTTGCCACTCCCCGTAGGGCCCAGAAGAAGGATATTGCTTTTTTGCAGCTCAACCTCTTCCATCCCGATGGTGCTGTCGATCCGCTTATAATGATTATGAACCGCCACAGAGAGGACTTTTTTCGCCCGCTCCTGACCGATAACATACGAATCGAGGATGTCTTTGATCTCCGACGGCTTCGGAACCTTCGCTGGCACCTTCTCCTCAGACTCCTCCGCCTCGATCTCCTCGGCGATGATGTCATTGCAGAGACTTATGCACTCGTCACAAATATAAACCGTCGGACCAGCGATCAGTTTTCGAACCTCTCGCTGACTCTTCCCACAAAAGGAACAAACCAGGGAACCGCCGTGCTCTTTCTTAGTAGCCAATGTTACATCCTCAAATAGCGGGCCAAAGCCCCTGATCCTAGTGTATCCAACTCCCCCTCAAGACCCCACTAACTCACTCGTATTGATATGAAGATAGTCATTAAGAGGGCCGCGCGCCACTGCAGGGCAAACTTTATTCGAAAAAACCTAAGTGATTGATATCAAATCACTTTTCTTTATCGGTCATGGCCTCTTCATGCTTCTCCACCACATGGTCAACCAAACCGTACTCTTTGGAGGCCTCGGCGCTCATAAAAAAGTCACGATCACAATCCCGCGCCACCTTCTCAAAGTCCTGCTCAGCGTGCTTGGCGAGCATCCGCGTCAGAAGTTCCTTCATCTTCAGGATCTCCTTCGCTTGAATCTCCATATCCGACGCCTGGCCCCGCATTCCCCCCAAGGGCTGGTGAATCATCACCCGAGAGTGAGGGAGAGCGAAGCGCTTGCCTTTGGTCCCCGCCGCCAGTAACACCGCGCCCATGCTGGCCGCCTGCCCCATACAAAGGGTGCTTACCTCGGGCTTCACGTATTGCATGGTGTCGTAAATCGCCAACCCCGCAGTCACTGCTCCCCCGGGGCTGTTGATATAAACGTTGATATCCTTCTCCGGATCTTCCGACTCCAGAAAAAGCAATTGGGCGATCACCAGATTGGCCACATGATCATCAATGGGCGTCCCGATAAAGACGATGCGGTCCTTCAACAAGCGGGAGTAAATATCAAACGCCCGCTCACCGCGGGGTGTTGACTCGACAACCGTAGGCACCAAATAAGACATAGACATCCTCAACCCTTCCCTGTTTCGCCTTCTGGCTCTTCACCAGCAGCGCTTCCCTATAACAATCACCTCTGACAAAAGCACTATCCACCAGACTGAGCCGTCTTAGCAAGTCCGGGGGACCGTCTTTTAGAGCCCCGCAAAAAACCGCGCTCTACGCGTTATCACCGCACTCGTGCCGAGCACCCAGGGTCGACTTCTCCCGCAGATAATCAACGGTGCGCTCCTCAAGGAGTCGATAATGCAGGCGCATCATCTCCTGAGGGTTGCTGTAATAAGATCGAACCCTGTCGGCGTTGTCACCGGCGCGCTCAGCCATGGACTGAATCTCCGCCTGCACCGCCTCGATGCCAATCTCAAGCTTGGCCTCCTTGGACACCTCCATCAGAAGCAGTCCCGAACGAACCTGAAACTCCGCCTCGTCCCGCTGATCTTCACGAAGGCCCTTAAGCTCTTCTTCGCTGAACTCCATCTTCTGACCGGTGTACTGCTGAAGCTGCTGGGCAGCTCCCTGAACCATGCGATCAAGCTGCTCTTCGAGCATGCTCGGCGCCACGTCGAAGGGGTTCTCTTCCACCAACGCCTTCAGGAGGTTTTTGCGCTCCTGGTCTTCGGCTTCGTGCTTCCGACGATGCTCAATGCCCTCGTGAATCTTGGTCTTCAAGGCCTCAAGGCTCTCCTCACCCATATCCTTGGCCATCTCATCGTCCACCTCGGGCACCTCACGAACCTTAAGCTCTTTTAAGGTCATCTTGAATTGCGCGGGCTTACCGGCGAGGTTTTCAGCGTGGTAATCTTCGGGGAAGGTCACATCCACGGTGATCTCACCGGGAACCTTCGCCCCAATCAAGCCCTCAGCGAATCCGGCGATGTATCCCTCACCCCCGGCCTCAAGGAGCGCATTCTCAGCCTGACCACCCTCAAAGGGCACGCCCTCAATGGAGCCTGCGTAGTCCAACTGCACCAGGTCACCCTTTTCGGCCACGTCCCGATCGGTCACAGGCACCATCTGAGTCGACTGCTCAGCGACCTTTTTCAGCTCTGCCTCGACATCAGCGTCTTCCACCGTCACAGAAACCGCTTCAACTTCAAGGCCTTCGTATTTAGTTACGCTGATCT
>JAZAIZ010000351.1:0-27066 GCA_036230545.1 Myxococcota bacterium | reverse complement strand
CACGCAGACCCCATCCACAATGATGTTGATCACCCCACCAGCCTGAGTAAACAAAATGATCCGGCGCAGCACCCGCGCGGTCCAGTCCAGATTCTCCGTCCCCGAGTCAAAGGCGATCTTCGCACCGGACGACACCGGTACCCACTCCACCGGCAAGTTGTTCTCTTCGGCATAATCCAACGCGCCTATGATTCGAGCGCACTCTGGCTCCGCCAGCGCCCCCATACTCCGAGTCGGATCTCCAATAATCACCACCCGGGTCAACCCCCGCGGGAAGCGAGGGTGCTCGTTGGTTAGCCGACCCACCACCAGATTCGCGACGTTCTCTCCCCAGGGGCGGTCCTTAACCGACACGAGCCCCGCCTCTCCAAGCTCCAACTCTTCAAACTCTCCTGCAACAAAGCCCGTCCCCTCGGCTCTGGTGGTCAACGCACGAATTAACTCGTAGGGATAAAACTTCCCAGCGCGACGCGCCTCTACCACCCGCTGCTCGTAGGGAGAGAGCACCCGGTGGGGCGTGCTGATGGGACGCTGAAAGTTCAACACCGAGGCGCTACGCGTGGGCTCAGACCACTCCACGCACATCGCCTGGATCTTCTCACTGACATCCCCGGGCGCCACAAAACGCGCCTCCACCGATACCTTCTCCAGCCCCAGCCCAGGGGTCCACGGACTCAAACGAGCCACGATGTGCTCTATCTCCGCCTGCCTCAAACGCACAATGGGACGATAGAAAAACGAGATCCGATTCCACACGAGCCTGTTTCGATTTCCTCGACCAGCGACAGGCTCCCCTAAGCCCAGGTTCGTCAACGCCTGGCTCACGGAATAAACGGCGTTAATAAACGCCCTCTCAAACGCCGGCAGGGTGATCCCCCCGGCTTCAGGCGCGGCGCGGCGCGGGTCAAAACGGTCCACCTCCGCCAACACCACCAGGCGGTCATCACCAGAGCCGTCGCGGGCGATTGCCCGAGCCAAAAAGATATCCCCGGGGGCCTCCAGGCGCTCAAGACTAAAGTCCTTCCACCGCTCAATGTCCCGAACGATAGGACGCGCCGGATGCAGGTTGCGAATCAGCTCGTTTTCCTTGAGGCTCCCCTCAACGTCCACAAAGGTCCGCGCCGCAATTCCGCTTTCCCTGCCTGCCCACAATAAGGTCACCCGGCTCACTCCACCGAGGCCGCTCACCAGTTGGTGCACTTCACTCTCAGAGGGCTCGCGCTCCATCAGGATGTCCACCTCGTCTTTGGTCGAGCAAAACTCCACCACGGCCCTTAACTTGACGTGGGCCGACACCAAGACCCCCACCACCGCACCGGCCCCTTCACGGGCAAAGCCCATGGTCAGCAGCTCTTCCCGGCGCTCCTCAACAATCGCAGCAGGCTCCACCTCATAGAGGTGCTCCATGCAGCTCCTCAACAATCCCACGCAATGCTCTCTCGATTGAGCCGCGCAGTACCCGATACTCCCCAGCAACGCCCCCAGGGACATCTCCAGCACCGCCTCCCGACACTTCGCCTCTTCAGGAGCCCTGATCAACGCCGCGATACGCCGGCCCGCCTCCACCTCTTCGTTGCGAGCCGCGCTGATCAATGCAGGCTGGTCATAGAGGCGAAAGATAACCTGCCACACCAGCTGCGCCAGACGTCGATTGTTGCGCACTGCGAAATGCGCGAAGCGCTCCAGGGTCTCCCGGTTGTGCAGTAGGGCCGCGCGGGACTCCTCCTCGCCCTCCGTCCCCAAAATGGCCTCCACCAATGCAAAAAGCAGGCGGTTCAGGTGTTCAACCGGCACGTCCCCCTGAAAAAGCCGCACCAGCGCCGCTTCAAGCTCAAAGCTTCGCCGATGCCCACTCACCCCATGCAGGGCAAGCATCCGGTCCACCCGGGATTTAAAGAGAGGAGACAGGGCCTCCTCAGCGCCAAGCGGATGACGGATAAAACGCAGGAGCTGATCTGCAGAGGGCTCGCCGGAGTCGCTGCGAGCATCGTCAAAGGCGCCACGGGCAAAGAGCGAGTCCTGCAAAAGGACCATCTCCAACACCCCCACCAACTCGCTTCGTGTGGCCTCAAGCTCCGAACGCTCGAGGGCCCCCACCGCTTCGTTAAACGCATCCCGATCAATGTCATAGCCCAGCACAATCCGGCGCACGGTCTCCAGGGCGTTCAAAGGCTCGTTCAATTCGGGAAAAGGCGAAGCCGGCGCTTCAGCGTCATCGGGGCTCACGCTGGAGTCCTCATCAATGGTCACAAGCGGGTCCCCCGCCGCGACCCGGGACGCCGGCCCCACATGCACCTCCCGAACCACGCCAGTCTGAGGCGACTCCACGCTGGACTCCATCTTCATGACCTCCAGGGTCACGAGCCGGTCCCCCATGGTGACGGCGTCACCGGGGCTTACATGCACCCGCGTCACCGCCGCCGGGGTAGGCGCAAGAACCGAACCGTCAGAGATACGCGTTAAGGTGCGCGCAATCCCGTCGACGTCAACATAAACAGCAGCCGACGTCGCAATTCGAATCACCGCGTGCCGGGTTCCGTCCGACTCCTCGATGACCATCGTCCTAATCCCGGTGTTCACCGCTCTCAGGTCCATACTCCCGCCAGCACAGGTCACCCGAAAAAGCCCCGGAGCGAGGGTGCCCACGGAGACTTCAAAGGTTCGACTCCCCAGCCGGTAACGACGTCGTGTCTCCCCAGAGACAACGCCGCGCTGGGGCAGGCCCCGCTGAGCGTCGCTCAAAAAATTCATGATCACCCCACGACGAAGCCGCAGGTGGTCTCCCACCGCCGCCGCCGCCAGGGCCACCCCCAGCCCAGGTCGGTCCTCAGGGGCCATACGCTGCTCAAGATAGCCATCCAGCCAGTTGGTGGTCACCGGTCCCTGACGCAGTTTCTCATTGTTCACCAACTCCATCAGGAGCGAGCGATTGGTGGGGCCCCCGGTGATCGCTACCACCGTGTCCCTCAACACAGTCTGAAGCCGCGCCCACGCCTCAAGGCGGTTCGTGCCTGAGGCGATGACCTTGGCGATGTTCGAATCAAATTCCGAGGGGATCGTGTCTCCGGAAGCATAGCCCGAATCAAAACGAATGCCAGGCCCCTGGGGCGCCTCAAATCGGACGATGGTGCCCGCGGAGGGCGCAAAATTCTCATCGGGGTTCTCGGCGTTCAACCTTAGTTCCACCGCTGCTCCCCGAGGCGTTGGGGGGGTGGGCGATGGCAGCTGCTTGCCCTGAGCCACAAGAATCTGCTGCACGGCGAGATCCACCCCGTAAATCTCCTCGGTGATGGTGTGCTCCACCTGAAGTCGGGTGTTCATCTCGAGAAAATAAAACTTCTCCGTATCGGGCTCATAAAGAAACTCCGCGGTCCCCGCACCCACGTAATTCGATGCTCGAGCAACGGCAATAGCCGCACGACACATCTCCGCCTCAAGCTCAGCATCGAGGCCCGGCGCGGGCGCCTCCTCGATCAGCTTCTGGTGACGCCGCTGCACGGAGCAATCCCGAGTTCCCAAAGCCCAGACCCTGCCATGC
Organism: Myxococcota bacterium; assembly: GCA_036230545.1. Lineage (GTDB taxonomy): Bacteria > Myxococcota > XYA12-FULL-58-9 > XYA12-FULL-58-9 > JABJBS01 > CAXGXL01. The sequence goes on along the minus strand of JAZAIZ010000351.1, from coordinate 23,528 downwards.
CGATCCCCGATCAACTGCACTTCAATATGGCGAGCCTCACCAACCAACTGCTCCATCAGCACCTCGGCGTTGCCAAACGCCGAGAGAGCCTCGCTGCGCGCCGAGTCAAAGGCCTCCTCCAACTCGTTCATCGCTCTGACAATACGAATCCCGCGCCCCCCGCCACCAGCGCTCGCCTTAATCATCAACGGAAGTCCAATGCGCTCCGCCATTGCCTTCGCGTGCTCCACATCCTCAACACCAGATTGCGACCAGGCCGTAACAGGCACGCCGTGTTTCTCAGCGAGACGCTTGGCTTCAATCTTGTCCCCCAGCAAACGAATGGCCGCGGACGTGGGCCCAATAAAGGTGATCCCGTTATCTTCACAGGCCTGGGCAAATTCAGCGCTCTCCGCCAGGAAACCCCATCCGGGCCAAATGGCGGTGGCTCCCGCCTCTTTCGTTAAGGCAATAACACGATCAACATCCAGGTACGCCGAGCGCAGCTTGCCCTCTGGCCCGGCAACCAAAGCATCACCGAGATTAACCGCGTGGGTAGCCATGCGCACAAAGAGCGCGTCTCGATCGGGAGTGGTGTAAAACGCGACGGTCTCCAAAGGCTCACCATGAATGCCCGACCATGTACGTGCCGCGCGCATAAAACGAATAGCCGCTTCACCTCGATTTAAAATCGCGATTCGAGAAAAATGTTGCTGCGTCATTACCGTCCTCCTCATCAACGTTCACGCCCCTTCGAACATCAGAAGCAGCGCTTCGGAAAAGCGCATATAGTCAATCCAGAAGAAGAGAGCCACCCAAACGACACGGCAAAAATTTTCACACCTGCATCACAAACTGCGCACCGCCACCGCTTGCCTGCATCGCCCCGCCGAAATCCCTGAGAAATTTGCGACCACAAAAGGATTTACGCATAATAGCCTCAGTGCAAAGAGAGAGGCACAATGACAAAACACTTACAAACTCGCAGTCCCTTCAAAGGGCGGCGGGAGTGCGGCATTTAAAATGAATCACGGTCCATTTATTCCCCCCCGAAAAACCGTCCTGGAGTTCTTCCTCCTCCAGACGCTTTTTGTCACCCTCTTCTATTCAATCTACACCTTTACCAATGCCAGCGCGGCCGCCTCCAACCAAACCCTGCTCCAGTGGTATCACCCTCTTGAGCTACAGATCCCCTTCTTCCCTGAGTGGTTTATCGCTTACTTCTCCGTCGGCATCCTCCTCCTGACCCCTCTATTTTTCCTCGAAGCGCCCCTTTTCCGACGCTACTTTGTCGCGCAAACACTCGCCACCCTCATCGCGGGATTTTTCTTTTACCACTTTCCCTTTGCATGCGGCTTTGAGCGGGAGATCCCGGAAGCGAATCCCTGGAGAGATATCCTCACATTTTTTTACCAATTCGACCAACCCCACAACCTCGTGCCCTCCCTTCACGTCGGCTACACCTTCACCGCCCTCTTCTTCATTCGAACCCGAAGCGAAGGCCCATGGCGATTATTCTTCGAACTCTTCGCCACCGCCATCTGCCTCTCGGTGCTCTTCACCCATCAGCACCACGTCATCGACATCATCACGGGAGTAGCCCTCTCATTGCTGGTGTGCAAAACTGCCCACACACTCAGCGAAGGCTGGGGGCCTCACTTCAGCATAGCCTCCTCAGCGCCCTCGACCACCCTGCCCCCCGGACCCAGCCGCGCCCTCTTCCCTGCCCTCATCACCCTGACCCGAGTCCTCCTCAACCCTTTCAAGGGTCTGCAGCGGCTGCGGGACAAACATGGAGACCCCTTCACCGCTCGACTCGTCACCATGGGCGACGTAGTCCTCACCGGACAACCTGAGCTTGTGAAGAAGATCTTCAAGCTCCCCCCGAGCAGCTTCAGTCTCATGAACACCCCCATGATCGAATTCTTCTTTGGCAGCCAGAGCCTCTTCACCCTCGAAGGCGACCAACACCAACGCGACCGAAAGCTCATCATGCCCCACTTTCGAGGCGATCTCATGCGCGCCTATGGGGACACCATGGCCGAGTGTACCATCAAGCACCTCGCCCCTCACCAGGACGGCGAAAAAATCTCCCTGATGACCCTCGCCCAAAACACGACCCTCGAGGTCATGATGAAGATCCTGCTGGGCATGAACCGCCCCGAGCGCATCGAGCAGATGAAGGAGATCCTGCAGGGCTGGAACGCCTCCCAATCCCCGCTCCTTGGCTTTGGTATCTTTCGCCACAACTTTGGGGGAATCGGGCCCTACGCCAAATTCGCCAAACACAACGTCGCCATACGTACGGTGATCCGGGAGCTGATTCACGAGTTCCGAGCCGAAGAGACCGGCAACAACACCATCCTCTCATTGCTGGTCCGCACCACCTACGAAGACGGCACCCCCATGACCGACAAACACATCACCGACGCCATGCTCACCCTGGTGATCGCCGGCTTTGACACCACCGCCAACACCATCTGCTGGAGCCTCGAGATTTTGCACCGGCACCCGGAGGTACTTGAGAAGGTCCTCGGGGAGATAGATGCCCTCGCCCCGGACGCACCGGTGGACGAGCTGACCCACCTCCCCTGGCTCGACGCGGTCTGCTACGAGATCCTGCGCCTCTATCCTCCCATCGAGAGCCTGCCGGTGCGCCTTTTAAAGGAGCCCCTTCAGCTGGGGGACTACACCATCCCCGCCGGGGTAGGCGTCTGCCCCAGCCCCATCCTGGCGCACACCATCCCGGAGCGCTATCCCGAACCCCACCACTTCAAGCCGGAACGCTTCCTGGGCAAGAAACCCTCTCCCTTCGAGGTATTCCCCTTCGGCGGCGGGGTCCGCCTCTGTGTCGGTCACGCCTTCGCTCACTATCAGATGCGGATCGTGCTGGGCATCTCCCTGCGTCATTACCGATTTGAACCCCTCGGTTCCCACCCCACCCCTAAACGCTACTCTGTCCTGGTTGGCCCCAACCATCCCTGCCCGGCCCGAATCTTTCACCGGCCCGAACACCCCGCCCCTCTGGGCAACGCATCATAAACCCTCCTGAGGTTGCAGATACAAGGGATATCCCCGTACCATTCCCCCAAGAACCATCACCAACCCACCCATCCCCCGTGAAGGATAAAGAGCGATGCAACGTGGTCCCTTCCTGCCTTCCCTGCGAGCCCTGTTTGAGTTTTCGTGTCTGCACATCCTCTTCGTGCTCCTCTTCTGCGGACTCCACATCGATGTCGCGGGGGACCCCCGGAGTGTCCCCGATCTCCTCACCTTCTATGGTCCCCTTGCAGAGGGCCTCCCCTTTCAGCTCCCATGGTTTGCCGCCTTTTTTATCATCAACCTTCTGGTGCTCCTGCCCCTCTTTTTTTTGGACCCCGCGCTCTTCCGTCGCTACTTCGTCGCGCAGGGACTCACGACGGTGGTCACGGGGGCAGGCCTCGCCCTTCTCGACCCCAACCACACGCTGGTTAGCGCGCTCTCCGGTGACTCACACACCCTGATGCCCTATCTAAGTCACGGCCTCACGGCCCACTATTTCATTCGCACCCGAGCCTCGGGCCTTTGGGGCTGGGGCACCCTCGGACTCACCCTGGTGCTCTTCGGATCGGTAATGGTCCAACACCAACACCCCCTCAGCGCCCTCGTGGCGGGAGTCCTCCTGGCGGTGGCAGTGACCAAAATCGCCGAGACCCTCCCCAACCGCTGGGGACGCCTCTTCAACGACCCCACCACCCGACTGCCCCCGGGACCAGGACTGGGGCTTATCCCCAGCATCCAACTGGTGGTCCGAATCCTCCTGCACCCCTATGACGAGATGCTCCGGCTGCGAGACCGCTACGGCAACCTTATCATGGCGCACCTCATCACCATGGGAGACGTGGTCATCACCGGAGATCCCCAATTTGCTCAACGCATCTTCAAGCTCTCCTCCGACGAGTTCGATCTCATGGACACCCCCATGGTGGAGCACTTCTTTGGCCCCCACAGCATCTTCGTCACCTCGGGCGCACAGCACAAAGAGACCCGAAAATTCATCATGCCCCATTTTAAAGCCGAGTTGATGAAGGGCTACGCGCAAATCATGAACGACTGCACCCTCGCTGAGTGCTCATCCTACCAAAACGGAGAGGAGATCACCTTCAAGGAGGTGGCCGACAACACCACCGTTGAGATTCTCATGATGTCGCTTTTTGGGATCACCGTCCCCGAGCGCATCGACCACATGAAGAAGGTATTTGAAGGGTGGAACAACACCCAATCCCCCCTGATGGGCCTGCGGTGGATCCGCCAGGGAAGCAAAGGCCCCAACAAAGGGTTTCAAGAATACAACATCAAGATACGAGCCCTCATCAACGAGCTGATTCATCAATACCGCGCCGAGAAAACCCCGAGCAACAATATCCTCTCCCTGCTGGTGAAGGCGACCTACGAAGATGGCAGCCCCATCAGCGAAGACCACGTCACCGACACCATGATCACACTCCTGGTGGCGGGCTTTGACACCACCGCCTTCACCACCTGCTGGGCCTTTGAGCGACTCCACCGCCACCCGGACATCCTCGCGGGGATCCTCTCCGAAATCGACGCCCTGCCCCCAGGCGCCACCCCCGACGACCTCACCCGCGTCCCCCGGTTGGACGCGTTCTGCCATGAGGTCATCCGGCACTTTCCTCCCATCGAAAACGGGCTTACCCGGCGCATCAAACAACCCCTGCAGCTTGGGGAATACACCATCCCCGCCGGCACCGGTGTCACCGTCAGCGCCACCATGATCAACATGAACCCCGACCTCTACCCCGACCCACACCGCTTTGATCCCGAGCGCTTCCTCGGCAAAAAGCCCCCCGCCCACGAGATGGCCTCCTTCGGGGGCGGCGTGCGCCTCTGCGTGGGCTACGCCTTCGCCCGCTACCAACTCCGAGTCGTTCTCGGCACGGCCCTGCGCCACTACCGCTTCGAAGCCCTCGGCCCAGGCACCGTACCCACCCGCTACTCCACCCTCACGGGCCCAAAAGGCCCCTGCCCGGCCAGAATCTTCAAGCGTTGACCTGCTCTTCTCGCCCCCCTCTGATTCACCGCCCTCACCGCATTGCCAGAGACCCGCTGAGTTTGATAGGCAGGGCCCCAAATCTCAACGTGATAAAGGGCTTTATTCATGAACAACGCCTTAACCCAATGTGACCAGCCACCCCAATTCGACGCCATCACCATCGAGTTGATGGAGCCCACCCTCCAATCCCTGCTCAAGGACACGCACAAAGGCCTCGACAAGCTGGAGACCACCGTCGAAGGGACCTGGGAAGGCTCCATCATGGCCCTGCATCGCTTGAGCGAGTCACTGGAGTTTGCCTGGGGCATCGTTGAGCACCTGATGTCGGTCCAAAACAGCGATGCCCTGCGAGCGGTTCATGACAAGCTGCAACCGGAGCTAATCTCCTTCCACATGCGACTGGGGCAAAGCCAACCCATCTACGACGCGCTGGTTCAGCTTAAGGAGGGGCCCCAGTGGCCCACTCTCAGCGAAGGACAGCAGCGGGTGGTGGACAAAGAGCTGCTCAGCATGAAGCACGCCGGCATCGGGCTCGTCGGTGAAGAGCGGGAACGTTTTGTCACCTGGCAGCAACGCCAGGGAGAGCTATCCACCCAATTCACCAACAACGTCCTCGACAGCACCAAGGCCTTTGAGCTCATCATTGAAGACCCCGCCAACATGGCCGGGCTCCCCGAGAGCTTTCGGGCCATGACCGCCCAGAGCGCCCAGGAAAACGGCCACCCCGGCGCAACCGCCGAGCAGGGCCCCTGGCGCATCAGCCTTGACGCCCCGGTGGTCATGCCCTTTCTACAGCACGCCCACAAACGCGACCTCCGTGAACAAATCTACACCGCCTACATCACCCGGGCGTCCTCCGACGTCCACGACAACCAGCCTCTCATTGATGAGATCCTCACCCTGCGGCAAAAGAGCGCCCGGCTCCTGGGCTACGAGAGCTACGCCGAGACGAGCCTCGCCACCAAGATGGCCGAAGGAGTCAGTGCGGTGGACGCCCTCGAAGAGAAGCTGCGACTGGTCTCCTACGACTACGCCCAGAAGGACCACGAAGAGCTCCAGCAATTCGCCAGAAACTACTCCAACGACGACACCCTGGAACTCAAGCACTGGGATGTGGCTTTTTACGCCGAGCGCCTCAAGGAAGAAAAATACACCCTCAGCGATGAGGTGCTGCGACCCTATTTTCAATTTCCCAAAGTGCTCAACGGTCTCTTCGACCTGGTCCACAAAATCTTCGATATCACCGTCGTGCCCGCCAATGGGCAGGTGGACGTGTGGCACCAGGATGTCCTCTATTTTGAAGTGCAAAACAAGCAGGGCCAGGCCATTGCCAACTTTTACCTCGACCCCTACTCCCGCCCGGCGGAGAAACGAGGCGGCGCGTGGATGAACGCCTTCTATGGGCGTGAGCTTAAAGCCGACAACACCACCCAGCTCCCCCTCGCCCTCCTGGTCTGCAACCAAACCCCTCCCGTAGGCGAGAAGCCCTCTCTGATGTCCTTTCGAGAAGTCAGCACCCTCTTCCACGAATTTGGGCATGGCCTTCAGCACATGCTCACCGAGGTAGACTACCCCCAGGCTGCCGGCATCAACAACGTCGAGTGGGACGCGGTGGAGTTGCCCAGTCAGTTCATGGAGAACTGGTGCTATCACCAGGAGACCCTCCTTGGTCTGACCGAGCATGTCGAAACTGGAGAGCAACTCCCCAATGAACTCTACCAGCGCATCGTCGCCGCCAAAAATTACCGAGCCGGGTCCAACTTTTTACGGCAGCTCTATTTTGGCACCCTGGACATGGAACTGCACGACCGTTACGAGCCCGAGAGTGACGAGACGGTCCCCGAGGTCAAAGCCCGGATCGCTGCCAAAAACACCATCCTTACGCCCCTGGACAACGACCGCTTCCTCTGCTCCTTTGCCCATATCTTCGCGGGGGGCTACGCCGCGGGATACTACAGCTACAAATGGGCCGAGGTCTTAAGCGCCGACGCCTTCTCCGCCTTTGAAGAGGCGGGCCTTGAGAACGATGACGCTATCAAAAGCACCGGGATGCGCTTTCGGGAGACGGTCCTCGCCCTCGGGGGAAGTCAAGATCCCAACACGGTGTTCTCAAGCTTCAGGGGTCGGGCTCCCGCGGTGGACGCGCTGCTTCGCCATAACGGGCTGGCCAGCTGAGCGGCGCCCCGGCCGAAAATACCATTGATTCTCAAAAAACGCCGGGTCCTCGCTCCACGGGGACAAGCCGGGGTATCCCAGAATGGGAAAGGGGCATAAATCCTGAGGCGTCTGTAGCCCCCCTGGTGTTCTGAGTAGCTGCGCGAAGCGCTCATCCACCTGCCGAAGCTGCTCACGCAATGGCAGACCAAAAAAAGAGGCGGCGACCGGCATCAGGATTCCGTGGCCAGTCATCCCCACGTAGGGCGTGAGAAATTTTTCACAGAGCGCGTGCCCTAAAACAAACACCCCCAGACTGCCTGGCAGGGTCTGCCGTCGCTCCCAAAAGAGTTCCTTCCACTGAAAGCCCCGCACCAGGTCTGCCACCTCAGCGCTGGCGCAGGGCAGGAGCACCGCGTTCTCATTCATGAGGCACATCAGGTGCTCTTCATCGCTGCGACGACGCTGCTCACTCCAACACTCACGATAGGCACCCATGGCCTCATAATGCCGGGCGTTCAGCGCCACCTTTGAGCGGGGAAAGCTGCCCCAGGTCAAAGCGTTAAAAAAGTCGTGCCAGTTCGACCGGGTGTTCACCTCACCACGCTCGAAGATCTTAACATCGTACACATCCTCAAAGCGCTTACTCTTCGGAGCCTGCTCCACAAAACGAATCGGCGCCCCGCTCCCGGACTGACAGCCCCCTGCCAGCTCAAGCCCACGATTCAAGAGCCTAAGCCCAGGCCAGCCGACCTGATCCTGCGGCGCTTCCCACAAATGGTCAAAGATCCTAAAGGCCTCCGAGCGCTCCCCAAACAAGGGATCCCACGTGGCTGATGTAGAAGATACGTCCATGAAGCACGGGCTCTTAACCGCTTAAGCTTCCGAGGGAAAGGCGCTAAAGCTCCTCAAAGAGCTCGCTGCGATCTCCCGCCCCCCTAGAAGCCCGCCACCTGACTCCGCCCCTCCCAATTCGCCATAGGCCTCATGGTCGGAGCTCCGCCTCCAGTAGACTCAAAGACGTTCCAATTCGCAAATCCCCTATCTTTCTCCCCCTGCTTCTTGCTGGTCGAACCTAATTCGTAGGTATAAAACTCTCCACTGCCCTCACTCACTCCCACGGTCGCATCCGGAGCAATAATGGTGATCGTCCCCCCACTCTGCGCGGAGAGTTCTTGGGCGAGGTGACCAGCAAACGCAGACTTCACACCACCAATGGTATAATCCGGTGTCCCAGACCAGCAGGACGCGAGGACAAGCTGCTCCTTGCCCCAATTATTACCCGTTAAATGGTTCGCAAACTGTTTAGGCGTCATCGCCTTGGAATCCATCGAGTGAGATTTTTTGCTGTAATGCTTTACGGATATCTTCTCGGCGCTGATCTCCGCCCCTTTCTTCTTTCCTCCCACGGTTCCTTTCACACTGTGGGTCATGTACATATCGGCATCTGCGAGCGCCGTCGAACCAGAGATCTTGTTCTTAACCGAAGAATCCGTAATCTTCTTATAATTGACCGTCCCGTTCGTTTTCTTATCTCCAGCCCCGGCCACTTTATTACTCAAATGACCGTCCACCATGACCGCAGACTTTTGTCCCGCCCGCTTCGATGCCAGCCTGGTGTTATGTTCTGCTTTCGTCGCCTTGGCGCCGCTGGGGTCTACCGCGCCTATGGGATTTCCTGCAACATAATTGTAGGCAGTCGTAGACTCCCCAAAACGATTCATCCCACTGACGTCCGCAATGGCGAAGAGCAGATCAGGGCTGGTCCATCGCCCACTCTCCACGTCGAGATAACGCTGCAAGAAATGCAGCAACCCCGTCGACGCGTCCGGCTCCTGGCCCGTAAACCCATAGAGACCAATGTCCCCGCTCCGGTCCTTAATCCGCCCATAAGGCATAAAGCCCTGATGCCCCCTCACCTGCCCGTCCGGCCCCAGGGCGAGGGTCACGCTGCCCAAATGATCATGGTGCCAATAAGTGACTCGTGGAGACTCCCCCACCGTGGAGAGGAGACGCTCAACCGCCCCCGCCAGGAGTTGCTGGATTCCGGGCGGAGTCAAGCTCGCGCTGCTTTGAAGTTCAGCCCCCCTCACCTCCAAAGGCCCTCTTCCACAACCGATGCACACCAACACGACAAGTCCCCAACGCCCTGCTTTACCCACCACGTTCATCGCCTCCCGCTCTGATTCAAACAACCATGGGCCATTCAAATCACCCTTCAGCAGCAATGTCCAGAACTCCCCAGAGGGCTGCTGCAAACGACTTTTGTGGGAGAATCTAATCCAAAGTCCCCTGGTTCCAGAGGGCTTAAATGCTAAGACCCGGACTCTTCCTGCATGCCCGACCCCTCCTCGCTCTGACTCGCCTCCTCTTCCATGTCCCAGATAGAGGGAGGCCCCTCAAAGTCTTCGAGGAGGGCGTCTCGAGCGGCGTCCTCACGCTCCTCAATGGTCTCAGCCCGCTCCGTAATGAAGAGAACCACCCGACGGTTGGCCTTTCGGTTCTCCTGAATGGGGTTGCCCATTCGATCCCGGTTGGGGACCTTGGGCTTGGTGTGGGCATAAGCCACCGCACGAACCTTCGTCGAATCAATCCCAAAATCGGTCAAAACCCGCAGCAAATTCGTCGCTCGTTTAGCAGACAGATCCCAATTGGTGGGAAAGTTTCTCTTCATGCGTCGAATGGGCCGGTCATCGGTGTGCCCCTCCACGTCAATCTCAACAAAGTGATAGCGCTCATACCCCAAAAGCGTCTCGGTAATGGCCGCCATGATGGGCTTGGCTTCGGGGCGAATGGCTCCATTCCAAGCCTTAAAGATCCTCCGGTTGGGCAACTCAATGCGAATCCCGTTGTGCCCAAGCCCCACCTTCACCTCCTCCTGCCATTCCAGGACCTGAAGCAGCTCCTTAAACGCATCCACCAAGCCCTGAGCAGAAGCCCGAGTGCTCTCAGAGTCTCCGCCAAACCAACTGTAACGAAACGAAGGATCCACCTGGAATTCCATGTCTCCATGCTTAAACTGCTGGGAGATCGCCTGACTCATATGCTCGTATTTTTCCTGATCAATAGAGGACATGGAGAGAAGCATGACAAAAAAGGCCAGAAGCAGCGTAATGGCGTCCGCAAAAGTCGTCATCCATTCTTCGGCCCCTCCCCCCTTGTTCGCCATGATATCTACTCATCCTCACCTGCAGAATCCGGCCTGTCCGCAATATCAAAATAGAGTTTCGGATCGAGAAAGCTGTTAAGCGCGTCCTCAATCTGGCCTGGGTTCGCCCCTTCACTCAAAAGCACCAGCCCCTCCACTAAAAGCTGATTTCTAAAACGCAGCATCTCATTTTTCTGCTGCAACTTAAGCGCCGCCGGCTTAAAGATGATCTGCGCAAAGAGGACCCCATAGAGAGTCGTTAGCATCGCAACCGCCATACCGATCCCCAGCTGGCTGACGTCTCCGGACATCTTCTCGAGCATAATCACAAGACCCACGAGGGTCCCGACCATCCCAAAAGCAGGCGACACGCTGCCCATATTATTTAGAATGTCCACCTGAACGTTGGTCCTGCCGTACTCCGAGTTCAGCATGTTGTTGAGCATGGCCCGCAATTTATCCGCGCGGTAATTCGTGAGCAATAAGCGCAATCCCAGCGCAAGAAAGGTATCTTTGCCAGCGTCCTCCGCGAGAGACTTCTCCGCGCCGGACATTCCCTCGGATCGAATCACGTTGGCCCAGGAGATGAGCCGCTCGACATCCGCAAAAAGAGACTTGGGACTCACCGTGGCAGGAACGAGGATATTAAGCACTTCTTTAAGTGCTCGAATAACATACCGCTCCTGATAGGCAATAAACGAAGCAGCGAGTGTTCCGCCTCCAACCATGGCGAGGCTGGACACGCTCCAGAACATCACATAATTGTCCGTATTGGTAGCGATGGCAAAAAGACACAACCCCACCGCAGCGGCAATCCCAATCAGCGTTGTCATTGAGAACTTCATCGTATTCTATCGGGCCCCCATGCCCCTACGACAATAATACATCTATCCAGTTGGTAGAATCCAACCAGACCCGGGTGTTGGTCGCCTGTGCTCCTCTAAAACCCTGCGATATTAGACCCTTAGGTCAATGCGATGTTTCATTTTTTTGGGCAAGAGTGACCGTTTCGCCGCGCAGCCAGCGCTAATTCCCAAAGTATCCAAAACCCGTCCCAGGAATCTTCTCAACCAAGCTCCACAAATCGTTCCGGCGCTTCCAGGCCCGCCATCCGATAAAGGTTTTGCATGGCTCGATTTGCGACGTTCACCGCCTCTTCACCCGTGACGTGATACTCTGAATAATTGAACGTAAAGACCAGCTTCCCTTCAAAGGTCGCGGTGTTGAAGATCACCGCGCGCCCAATGGCGTTAGCACACAAAACGCAATGTACACCTCGAACTCGAAGACTCCCCACAACGGGCGGGATAGGGCACACACCAATGTTGCTGGTTTGCACCGCAGCCGACACTGAACTTGGGAGCCTTACCAGCAGAGGCCCGTGAAGCCGCACAAGGGGAACCACCAGCCACATCACTCCCCGCTTTACCGCTTGCCGCAGCTCCCTGCTTATCTTAGCGGCTGCCTCCCACAGAGTGTCCTTAATCGTCGAGTGAACGATGGTTCGAATCCCGCCAATATAGCAGCTTAAGATCTCAATGCTGGGCTTCCCCACCGCACTGCTGCGCAAATCAGCGGCCGACACCACCCGGATAGGCCGCGTTGACTCCCCATAAAGCTCTTGCCCCACCGCCTCGGCTTCACAGGCCATCAAAAGCCCGGTGACAGTGCACTTTTTTTCCCGAGCGATGCGCCGTAACTCGGTGAGAACCCGCTCCTCAAGCTCGCAATAAAGCAACCCTGTCCGCGTCTTCAGAGCATCTCCCGGCTGAACCACCACCGGCTGAGGGCGCCATCGCAGGGTCTCATAGGTATCCACCAGCAACCACAGGCCAAAAGCAAGCCAGCCCTTGATCCCCTGAGTCCTCCAGGGGTTAAGAGACTCCGCCGGTGCCGGCATGGGCACCTCTTCGGGCACCGGCTGCCCAAGCCAAAGCTCCTCACGGCCCTCGGAAGCGCCACAGTATTGCAAAATATGATGCAGAAAAATAAGCACTGAGGCCGCATCCCCCACGGAGTGGTGCCCCATCATGATCAACTCAGACTCCTGCTCGGGGTCGTTCTCATCGGTCACCAGCACCCCACGCAGAAGCTCACCGGCTCCGGCGTCCCGGGGGGTGTTAATCTCGTCCTCCGCCACGGTGATCCAGGTGCGCTCGCTCTCCCGCAACACCTGCCGCCCTTCGGGAAAGGGGTAGGAGGGCGAAAAACACACGCGCCCCCCCTGGGTCTCGATCCTCTGCTGCAACACCCAAGTGCGCTCTCTGCCCAACACAAAGGCCTCTGTCAGCTCTTCAAAGGAGATACGCCCCTTGAGGTGAATCACCACCCCGGGCATGGCGCCTCCCCGCAACTTCTCGTGTACCAGAGCGAAGGAGCTCTCAATTGTTCCAAGGGGTCGCATTAGGGAAATTCAACCACATGTCGCAGGAGAAGACGATTATTTTATCTTCGTCGCCTCACCCCATTCAATTCGAAATGACGTCCACAGGCCAAGTGAAGCCTCGAGCGACCGCTTGAGCCCGCAAAGCCTCAATCATGGCCGAAGCCAGGGTATCCACCTCTTCAGTGCGCTTCTTTTTTTCAGCCGCCACATACACCCCCCGCGCTCTCTTAAGCTCCTTCATTCGAGTCTTAATGCGCTGCCGCTCCCGCTCTTTGCCCTCAAGATGGGCCGCCCGCTTTGAGGGGGACATCCCCTTCATCTCTTCGGGCAAAGCGTTAACGTCAAGGTCTTTGAGCTTCACCTTCCCAGACTTCACCCCGTCCACCAGATCCCAGTGATTGTTTTTGTAGTACTTCCCTGATTTGGTCAGGGAGCGTTGCACCACACTCGACTTGCTCATTTTCTTCGCATTGCTGTCCTGCGCCCGCTGCTTGGACACCCCCTCTCGCCCCTTCTTACCGTAGGGAACATAGGTTTTGTTCAGGGCCACCCCAAGCTCAACAATCTCATCATCCTGAGGCGCGTCAACATGAACCTCTGTCGCGTTATGGTCAATGCTCAGGTAGCTTCCTTTCCCCTGCGTAGCCCCGCGCTTCCAACCACCATCGATCCCTTCCTTCGCATCCCCACAATAGACCGTATGTAGATGAATCGACCGCTCCCTCGCTCGCTCAATGCCCCCCTCCGGAGAAACAGGCCCCTGCGTAAAGGGCTCGTTGCCCGCGATAATCACCGCCTTGAGATCTGCATCTCCCAGGGTCCACTCCAACCCCTGTGAGGCAGCCTGAATCACCGTCCCGCAATACTCGGCGCTGCCGTCAGTGCTCAAGGCGAAGAGCTTCTCCGACACGCTGTCGAGGTCCATGGTCAGGGGTATCTCCTGCTGAATGTAGAGCCCATCCTCAGAGTCCGACATCCCGTAGCTGTAAAGAGACACCCGAACCTCTGGCTCAACCCCCTCCCGAGTAACGTCGGTCAGCGCGTTCACCACTTTCCAAAGCTCGGAGCGAGCCTGATTCAACAAACCACTCATGCTCCCGCTGACGTCCAGCAGCAGGGCTATCTGAATTTGGGGTTTGTCGTAGGCTTTAGGAGCCACGACCGGCAGGCCCTCTGCCGTCGCCCCCACTGCCGTCACACTGGTCGCCGCGTTGGTCGCCGAACCCTGCTGAATCACCGGCGCCTGAACTCCTACGGGGGCGACAGGTGCCTGAGCCGGCATTTGCACCTGCGTCTGCCCCTGTCCCTGAACCTGAGCCTGAACTACCAGCCCCGACGGGGCCCCTCCCGAGAGACATCCCGCGAGCACAAAACCTGACCAACCTGAGCAGAAAATCCATCGGCGCATCTTAACCATCCTTCCAAAAAATGAGGTGATCACCCCCCAGGGGATTCAACCCCGCAGAGGTGACAATTAATCCCACTCCGTCAGAAAATTCACAACAAAGCGGGCAGCGATGAGGAGCGACGTTGAGGCCACAGCCGATACGCCAGCCACAAAAACCCCACTCCCAGCACGGTGAGAAAAGTCTCGCCGAACTCCACCCCCTCAAGAAACGCCATCCCCCCAAGCACTCCCCAAAAAACCGCAGAGACTTTCCGCAGCCAAAACCCGCTCCATGGCGCAACAGAGGCTCCAGACGAAGGTTGTGAGGGAGGCGCTGACGCGTGTGGAGGAGACTCTGGGACAGGGGATGACAAGGGGGAAGGTGCTTTATCTCTTCGATGCTGCAGATACAGACTGACCAGGGAGCCCACGGAGGCCACAATCCCCAACACCACACCCACCAGATTAAGCGTCTCCATCAACCTCTCCCGGCTGCTCGGCAGCGAGCCTCGTGTACGCGCGCGACGCACGCAGAGACGTGACTCTAGCGCCCGACAGCAAGGAAGTCTAACGAAGCATGAAACTTAATGGGAGCGAGAAAGAAAATAGAGACAAAGAAGGGAGGAACAAATCAGATAGAGCCCGGGCGCCGGCTCCACTCAAGGGTGAAGCCGGCCCGAACGAGAATCAACGATTCAGGCCGCGGCAGCCTGAGCCTGATGGCTCTCAGACGCCACCTGACAAAGAACAGCGCTTGAGCCTGCAGAAGGAGCGATAACCTTCGGTTTAAGGTCAATCCCCAACCCTTTAAGGCGCGTCACCTGAAGCTCGCTGAGCAAGTCGCTCTTCACAGCACGCTTCTGCAGCTTGACCCAAGCCTTCATCTTGTTGCACTCAACGTCGCTCCAGGACGATTTCTCACCCTCAAAACTCTCAAGGTAGTTCTCATAGCGAGCGACCATGTAGTTCCACTCAGCCGGCTTTGTCGCCTGCTCAAGCTCAAAGCTCCCCTTGATGATCCGGTTCTTCAAAGCTCCAAGCCCCAGACCGTTCACCAGCGCTACCAGCACAGCCGGGAGCACCAACACCTGCATTCCGGGTACGAAGAACCCGACAATAAGTAAAATCGCGGTCACATAACTCACCCCGGTTTTAATCGCGCTTATCACCTTGGCGCTTTTGGGCACCCGGACATCATCGCTCTTCCAGTCACGGTAAGTCTCGTAGGTGCTGAGCCCTGCGGCCCCCACCTGCAGAAAGGGGAAGATATAGGACATCGCAGCCCCTACGGGAGCGAGCCCGGTCACGATCGTACGCCCCAGAACACCAAAGAGACCCGCGAGACCAGCTACCGTCATTCCGCTAATCTGAAACGCCGTGATGGCCTTCTTCAATTTTTTATTCCCCTGCGCCTTCTCCCACTTCACCAGGACCGCCTCCCGAGCTTTGTTCAGGGTCCCCTTGGGGAGTTTTGCAATAAGGTAACTGTTAAATTTGTCCTGCTCCCGAATGAGTTCCTTCTGAACCTCTTCCAACTCTCCCTTCAACGTCGCTTCGTCGCCTACCTTGGTTTCAAGTTTGAACTGCAGCACCAGCGCTCGTCGCGCGATCTCTTGCATGGTGTCCTTGCGTGAGTAGTTGCTGTAGAGTTTGTCAAAAGTCGCGTTTACCTTCTCATCCTCCCCCGCTGTGGACAACCAATGCCCTAAAGCGATGCGGTCCGGAATAATCTCGTTCCTTGATGATTTTTGGTGCAGATACATGCCCAGGGCAACAGCCGGAAGAATTCCCGCCCACACCCCAGCGGTGGTAATGGCTACCGCCTGAGGAGAGAGCCCAGTAATCTCACTCATCCTGAGTGCGAAGCTCGCGAAGTCATGACCGGAGTTCCCTTCCACAAGGAGCTCTTCAGGGCTCATCAGCGCCGCAGTAAAAGGATAGGCACTGCTGTTCAGGTGCATCACACCACCAAAGGTCATCATCGCATAAGCCGTAGCCGGTGAGGTGTCCTTGAGTTTCATACCGCCAGCAACCATGAGCGAATTAATCAGCACACCGGGAATAGAGCCGCTCACCGAGATCCAGGCTCTCTGTCCATCTGCCCCCATAAGTTCCCCAAGCTCATTGGGCTCTCCGTGCCCAACCATAGCCCAACCGGCCGCGCCATCCTCACCAACGTCCTTACCAGCAATAAAATCGCAAAAAGCACCAAAGGTCTCCCCTGGCCCTTCTGCGTCGAGCATCGCCTGAAAGTTGTCCCAGCCATCCACCTGATAAACCGGCTCCCTCCCCTCGGGGTAATCGCTAGTCAGGTGCCCACCAAGATAACCGTGCCCCACATACTCGTGCAGCGTTGTCTCCAGGCCCGTTGTCATGTTCAGAATACCCAACCCCCCACCAACAACGAGTCCCCCCAATTGACGATCTTTTTTCTGCTTCTCGGAAAGATACTCAGAGGGAGCCCCCTCAGCATTTCTCTGATGCGCAACTTTTACCAACTCATCACAAAGCGTGGGTGATGAAGCAGACGTGTCGTCCCGACTGGGAAGAGAAGGCAAGCTCACTGTGGATTTCGAAGGACTGGGGAATTCGCGAGGAGACTCCTGCGATAAGATGTCGTTACACGAACGAAGCGCTCTGGTGGTTGATTTTACTGACATTGTTACCTCCCTGGGTCGTGGATACGCCCCCAACAATCTCTCAGGGACCTCATATTTATCGGAGCATCGCCTCCCCTGGTGCTCAAAAGTGGACTGGAAAAACAAAACCAAAAAAAGCACCTCCCCCTAAACTCTCGTTTATTTTCAGTAACTTAGTATTCACGAGGTCTTCTCGCCCATCCTGGTGCGCCAAAAGGAAGTAAACCTCGTCGTTAACCCAAAGGCAGAGGTCTGGTCTTACCAATAGTTATTTCATGCAGGAAGGACACACCACTTCTCCCCACGGCGCTACTAATCCTCTGAAGTTCATCGTGAGCTCTTAAACGCAATGACCTGCAGAAGCCTCGCCGGATAGGCTGGGTCGGCGGAGCTCAGCTAGACTAACCTTGCAAGCACACTTTTTTCTCGGTAGGTTCCTCCCCCGAACGTTAAGCCCCGTCAGCAATGGCGCGCCTCCCATAAAGAGGTCCACCTGTTGGCACCTCGAAACCCAGAACAAGAACGACGCAAAAGACGCTCGCCGCCGAGGAAGAGGACCATGAACGCTAAAGAGCAGCACCCCCGACAACACCATCACATCTTTGGAAACGACCAACACCAAAAGGGCGAGAACCGAACCCGATGGGTGGTTGCGATCACCCTGGTCATGATGGTCATCGAGATCGTAGCAGGAATGGTCTTTGGCTCCATGGCGCTACTCGCCGATGGCTGGCACATGGCGACCCACGCCGCCGCCCTCGGGGTCACGGTCTTCGCCTACTCCTACGCAAGAAAACACGCCACAAATCCCCGCTACAGCTTCGGCACCGGCAAAGTCGGGGCCCTTGGTGGCTTTGCCAGCGCCATCAGCCTCGCGCTGGTGGCTCTGGCGGTCACCGGCGAGAGCGCCAACCGACTCCTCTCCCCGGTTGAGATTCACTTCGGTGAGGCCATCGGCGTTGCCACCGTGGGGCTCATCGTCAACGTCGTCTGCGCGCTCCTCCTGCGAGAAGACCACCACCACCACCACCACGGCGGAGACCACCACCACCACCATCACCATGACCACAACCTGCGGGGCGCCTACCTTCACGTCATGGCCGACGCCCTGACATCGCTTCTCGCTATTCTCGCTTTAGTCCTGGGCAGTCAATTCGGCTGGACATGGATGGATCCCGCCATGGGAATCGTGGGGGCAGTCATCATCGCTCGATGGTCCTGGGGCCTCCTGCAGAGCACAAGCAGCGTTCTACTCGATGCCGAGGTCTCCATGGAGAAGCGCGACCAGGTACAACAAGCGATCGAGTCCGATTCTGACAACCACGTCGTCGATCTTCATCTCTGGCGAGTGGGCCCAGCCACCTGGCCGCGGTGGTGTCGCTCGTCTCTTCCCAACCGAAAGAGCCCGACTACTACCGGGAATTACTAAGGCACTTCAGTGACATCGTTCACGTCACCGTCGAGGTGAACCATCACCAGAAAGCGACCGGGACCTCGGATTAATCCAGCAAAGCCCCCTCAAGCGCTCCCCTAGAACGTAACCTGCAGCTGCGTTCTAAAGCGATAGTCCGTGGGCTCCTCCCCCGCAACCTCGCTCACCTCCGCCCCAAAATCCGACTGCCATTTCACTTTGTGGCCATAAAAATACGACGCCACCCCCGCCACATATTCCCTGCGGTCGTTGTTGGGCCCCTCCTCGCTCAATCTCGCATAACGGGCTACCGGCACAAACTTATCATCGAGATGGTAACTCATCTGCAAATGGTAACCACTCAATCCCGCTGCCTGGTCCATGGCTGATTTGCCCTCCTGCTCCATGGCTTGAAACCAGGCCCCCGTCAAAGCCAGCCCCCTGGCCTTAAGCACAAAATCAACCTCCCCCCGCACATCCATGTCATCCTGGTCGTCAAGGTCCAACCCCATTAACGAGCTCGCCCCCACCGCGAAACGCAACCCGCCCCCTCGCTGATCCCCTTCACTATACCCTTTGATTCCCCCATAGTTGTAACCCACTCGCATTGCGAGGGTGGGAACAAATTGACCCGGGACGTTCGAAAACTTACCCGAGGTTATGCTCCCCGCATCGGTATCCACCCGACCGCTCAACGAAGAGTTCACCCCCGTTCCGTTAAACACCCCAATTGCCCACTCCCACTCGGGAGATTTTCCGAGGTTGTTATGCAGCGCGATCCCTATGTCCCGACCAGCCCCAAAGGCTTTGTCAGTGATGGCCCGGTCCACCAACTCCAGCCTGCTGCTTGAGGTCAGCTGCTGCCGTGAGAAAGGCATTTTCCACTGCCCCGTTCGAATATGAAGCCCCTCAACCAGCTGATAGTCCACAAAGAAGTCCTTCAGAGAGACCGAACCCTTCCCAAAATCCGTTTGAAATTTGTATTGGAGGTTTTTGTTCCAAACGTGCCCCTTCAGCGTTAAGCGCGCTCGCTGGATAGCGAAACGCATCTTGTCATCAGAGAGGGTCTCTTCGGCTCCGTCTGTGGACAGATAGGTCAAGCGAGATTGAACCCTCGCGCCAATGCCCAGCTTAAAGTTCTCGTCCGGGCTCTTCACAAAAAAGCCCTTGTGAACCCCCGAATCCGCAGCCTGAGCAGAGACGGATCCCAGCATAAGAGCGGCCCCCAGGAAGGCCATCGAAGCTCTAAATCGATTGAATTGAACTGGCACTCGCATCATTCACCTTTTCCTCACCACTCAATCTGGTGGTGAATTTTATGATTAATGTACGAATACCCCCCCCATGTTACATCAACGTGACTCTTCCTTGTCATTTTGACGTCTTTTCCCCATCCCATGGAAAAAAGTACGCATATTTAAAATGATAAGGGCTCAATAGAAAAGCAGAGAACGCAGGATAAGAGACTCCAGCAACACAAGAACATGCCCGGAGAAACCCCACTGAGGCGGAGGTTCGGAAGAGGAGACGCGAAGCGAAAAAACTTAGATCTTGGCTTCTTTAAACCAAACGTGCTTACGCACCTTAGGATCGTATTTCTTCATGCGCATTTTGTCGGGGGTGTTACGCTTATTCTTGGAGGTGGTGTAAAAAAAGCCGGTCCCGGCCTCAGACACTAGACGAATAAGAATGCGATTCCCTTTACCTTTAGCAGCCATGGCTAACTCCTTGTGGTTGGCCCACAGAACTCTTTTGTGGGACGACAACGGGCCCCCATTTGCCATAGACTTTGAACAATATCAACGCCAAACCCGCTAATTCTTTGCGGGCAACGCCCAAGGCCCCAAGCCACCACGCCAGCAAAAGAAGTGACTCTGAACGCGGCAGGCCGCGAAATGAGGCTTCTTCCCCCGCTCCAAGCAGAGGCGGCGGCCTCTCCCCGAGGGCTGCTGGCCACTTAAGAATGTCTAAATCGCCGATTCCGTTCATCTTTTTCGAGCATCTCTTTGTGCTCGAGGCTATAACGGGTCCAGGGCCGAAGCTCAAGCCGCCTCCGCTCGATCAACTCTCCGGTCCCCTCACAAACCCCATAGCTCCGGTCGTGGATCTTACGAAGAGCGCGATCGATCTGGGTAATCAGCTTGTGCTCTTTGTCCGCGAGACGAAGCAAATAGGCCTGATCGGTGGCCCGGGAGGCCTGATCAACCTCGTCAGCAAGGCTCTCCTGGTCTGCGGTTGCCTGGTTGACGTGGGAGCCGATGCGCTTGAGCACCTCAGTCTTCTCGGCCACCAGAAGCTCACGAAAACCCGCGAGTTCCTCCTCGGAGAAGGGCGTCTCCCCCGCAAAATGGTCCGCGCTAACCGGCTGGCCCGCGGATACCTGTCCTGATTGAATCTTCCCCAATGCCATCGTTCCCCCCTGAAGTTCCCCCGGATACTGCGCTCACACGAGGTTCGCAGCTCCTGATTATTCCCTTGGTCCCCCTCGCTGCGCAAAGGCTAACAAAGACCCCAAAACGAGGCAACTGCGGTGAAATGAGTCCCGGACGGGGATAAAAAAAGCATCTGAGACCAAAGCCTTGGAGAGACAGGCGGAGGAAAAAAGTGACCGGAGGGGGAACTTCACCCCACCCCCACTCCCAAAACCATCAGGAGTTTTCGACGCGACATTTGGCGAGCGCCCTGGTGCAGGAAGCGTAGCACGGACGATTGATATCGCATCCGCATCCCCACTCCACGCAAATGTGGACTAATTCGGGCGCATCTCGCGAAAACATCTTAGGAAATTGCCCCCAATAATCTTTTCGATGCGCCCGAAGCTCCAGCCGCGCTGCAACATCCCCGCCACCAAAGACCCATAATCCGGCGTGGCATCGAGGCCTCGAGGGGGCGATATCATCCCATCATAATCGCTGCCAATGGAGGCATGGTCCTCCCCCACCACATCGATGATGTGGGCCAGATGCTCCAAAACCATTCCCCCATCGGAGGGGCCCTGCGACCGTCGCAAAAAGCTCTTCTCAAAAATCACTCCAACAGTCCCCCCGCTCTCAGCCACCGCCCGGAGTTGTGCGTCATCGAGGTTTCTCCAATGGGGGCACACCCCCTCCACCCCGGTGTGGGTCACTAAAATCGGCAAGGAGGGGTCATGCACCTCAACGGCATCCCAGAACCCACGCTTATTGATATGTGCCAAATCAGTGAAGATGCGGTGGTGATTGAGATCCTGAACAAAGTCTCTCCCCTCGGAGGTGACCCCTTCCCCTCCCTTCCACCCTCTGAAAGGACTGGAGGTGACACCAAAGAGCGAGTTGGTCAGATGCAAGAGGGTAACCCGGGTGATGACGTCACCGGGTATCGCAGCGCATCCGCCCGGCGCGCCGGCCAGAGCGTTGCCCCCCTGAATCGCGGGCATGCAAAGATGCTTCGCGCGACCCCGGGCCGCCTGATACTCCCCCCAGGTCGTGACGATCTCCACGTCTCCCCCGGAGGCCTCCACCTGCGCCCGCAGCGCCTCCAGGTTTTTCAACAACGTCCGCCACCGGCTGGCCCTTGAACGAAAAGGGTTGGTAGTGATGGACCACATCGCCGCCCGCAAGTCCTGCTCCATGGCCCGCGGGAAATCGAGGTGCCCCATAAAACGCCCCCCGGTGTACGTACGCGTGTGGCGCTTGTTGAGATCGTACCCAAAAAGTCGATGGGGGAGCATCCCCTCCACATGCAGGTCGATGAGGTCATACTCCTCGAGAAAACGCTTCGCTTCGTCCCGCAACCCCTGATCCATCGCTGCCCCCTACTCGCTCCAATGATCCAGCACCGCCCGTGCATCCACTGCGCAAAAACGACCACGCTCATCCTGCTCAATGGACGAGAGGGCCACCCCATGATCATGCGTATAAAAAAGTCGCCCGCTTCTCTCGAGCAGGTCGTTTAAAAGCACCTGCTTCTCATCAATCACACGCTCCGGAAAGCGGTCATAACCCATGGTGATGGGCAGATGCACCCACGGTGTCCCAGGAATGAGATCCCCGGCGAACACCACCGGGCCCGAGGGCATAGGAACCTCCGTCAGCAAGAGCCCCGGCGTATGTCCATCACTGAGATGAAAGCGGTAGCCCTCCCCCAAGCAGGACGCGGCGTCGTCCTTGCCCACAATAACCAGACGACCACTCTCCTCCAACAGGCCCGGAAGCGCCGGGATAAACGACGCCCGGTCTCGAAAATGCGGTGCACAGGCCCGCTGCCATGCCTCCTCCCCCACAACATATTGAGCGTTTGGGAAAAGCAGCTGCGGCGCCTTCCCCTCCTCAAAGGGGGTCAGCAGGCCGCCAGCGTGATCAAAATGAAGGTGGGAAAGCACCACGCAGTCAATATCAGAGTGGGACAGCCCCACCTCTTTCAAGGAATCGAGGAGGACATGCTCCTCCTCCAGCACCCCGTAGCGCTCTCGCAAATGCGGCTCAAAAAACGCACCAATGCCCGTCTCAAGAAGAACCCGCCGCCCGTCCGCTTCTTCAATGAGCAACGCCCGGCAACAAAGCGGGACGCGATTGTGCTCGTCGCACTCAATCCACCGGCTCCACAACGCCTTTGGAGCGTTGCCAAACATCGCGCCCCCATCCAGGCGCTGGGAGTTTCCCATAATAGAGGTCAACGTTCGTGTCTTGTTTCCCATGATTCTCTCTCCGCTACCCCTCGCGGGCCTGATAACTTGACACCGGCAACCCGTCTACCCTTCCGCAGGCACCACCGGCGTAAGGGGAAAGACGCTGTCTTCCCGGGCCTGCTTCTCAATCGCCATCATCAAGGCGAGCACCACGTCTTCGCGGTAGGGTCTCGCCACCACCTGAACCCCGATGGGCAGCCCCGCGCTGCCCTCCTCCGCCCGAGCGGCGGTGCGGTCAAGCCGCTCCTCCCGCTTGTCTCGACTCTCTTCATCAGCACGCACCCGGGTCACCGGGACCACCCCCGCAGGCAGGTTCAAAAAGTTGTAGCGAATAGAATACGATCCCCCCAGGGTGAACTGACTCGACTCTCCATGATGAATCGCCGGGGTCGCGTGGGGTGGGCAAATCACCGCATCCAGATTTTTCCGCTGCCACAGGCTCATGGTGCTGCGACGAATCCGAGTGCGCTCACCGGTAAGCTCCCAAAGCTGCTCCACAGGCTTGGCACGCACATTTTCAAGCAGGCCCTTCACCTTCTGCTCACCGAGGACCCCCATCAAAGACGCCGCCATCTTTCGCAGCGCCGCGGGCAAGCGCACGATAGTCTTCAGGGGCTTGAGCTGCCTGGCCACCGCCGCACCATCCAGCGCCTGATCAATCATATACCCGCCATCGGAGGACAACGCCCCCAGGTAGGCGTAGAG
>JAZAIZ010000350.1:0-65710 GCA_036230545.1 Myxococcota bacterium | reverse complement strand
TCCAGACCCGAGCCCTCAAGGGGAACCCGGCGCACCTGCCACGAGCCGTCCGCTCGTCGAAACGTTCCGTAAAAAGAGCCGCCATCGGGGCTGATGGCTATCTGCTCCGGGACACCCCCAAAGTTCTCCATCACGCGGGTCCGTCGCAGCTCTACCTTCCCCTCCTGCAGGGTCAACTCCACCATAACCACTTGGCTGGAACCGCGCAGAGGGAGCAAAAATTCGCTCGCGCAGGGCGCCTCACAGCCTCTCGCAACCAACATCGTCGGCCGACTCGAGCGGGGAACCACGCCCTCGCCCTCCATCTCCGCGAGACCCCACGACCCCAGATTCCGGAGCGTCTCGGCGTCAACAACATGAATCGCCTCCGAAGCCGAATCCAGCACCAGGACGTGACTCCCATCGGGACTGGCGGCTAAATCGGTGGGGTAGCCCTGCTTGCGCCCCGTGGGGATCTCCAGGGGCAGGTAGAGCATCTCGCTCTCTTCAAAGGTCAGGTCCCCGACCTTTTCCCCCAGAGCCAACACCTGGAGGGCTCCGCTACCGGCGTTGGCGATAAAAAGCCGGTCATGCCCCACTCCCGCCACGGCCAAACCACCCGGCCCGGAGAACTTCGCGTCAAGGGGAGGAAGATCTGCCCCGCAGCCAGCTACCAGCAACGCCACCAGCCCTAACACCCCGCCGCTCTGTCTCAACAACGCTCTCATTGTGCACCCACCACCGCTATCTTCTTAAAGTCGCCCACATGGGCGCTCCCGATATCAAAAACCGTCAACGTATGATCGAGGAAGTTGCCCACCACCAGGCGAGCGCACTCCGGAGATTGGTCCGGCCAGCCCGAGCAATCCACCGCCGCCACCGAGAAGGGACCCGCCCCCACGCCCTCGTCTTCGGAGAGTCGACGCTCTACGGTGAGCACAGGGCCCCCGGCGTCCACCACAAAAACCTCGTTGTTCTCAAACCCCGTCACAAAGAGGATGTCCCGATCTCCCCGGGTCACACTCACAAGCCCCGTGGGGCGGCCATCCAAAGGTAGCGCCCCCACCACCTGGTAGGTGGGCCGCCGCTCGCGTTTGTAGGAGCCGTCCCCCTGCATCACCTCCTCGCTGCGCATCACCACCTCCAGGGCCACCACCGACCCCGGCCTGTTGGTGACCACATAGGCGCGGGAAGGATCCCCCTTGGAGAAGACCATGTCCACAAGCTCCAGCCCCGCAGCGGTGGAGTTGACGCTGAAGCGGCTCACCGCCTCCTCGTCCTCACTCTCAACTTTGTCGAGTTCGACGTTGTAAATAAAGGACTTTTCGTTGCCCGTAGCGGTCAAAAAAGGGGCCTCTCCCGCCACCGCGTCCGGCGACACCAAAAGCAGCGATTCGGTACCCGATTGGGTCCCCGCCCCCAGCTTGGTCTGGCCGGGCTCCCCAAGCCAGATCGACGCCGTGGGATCGATATCAAAGGTGAAGAGCCGCTCAAGATTCAAAAAGCCCAGGCCAAGCTGCAGGCGCTCCTGGTGATTAAAGAATGTCAGGGCGAAGGGGTCCCGAACGTCGGCCGCGCTGAGGGCCTCCTCCGGCAGATGGTCGCTGAGAATAAAGAGATGGTCCCGATCACAATCGGTGAGCTGCTCAGAAAATCCCAGGCCCTCGACAGCCTCGGGGTCACCGCACTCCATGGCCACCCCGCCATCCACCGAGCTCAGGTTAATCTCCGAGAGGGTCCCGCTGCCCCGGTGGGACACGATGAGCTTACGTGGGTTCTCCGAACGGTCAAGCGCCAGATCGCCTCCCAGGGAGAGCACCCGCAGTTGCCCCCCCTCTTTGCGGGAAAGCAGGGCGTCGCCTTGAGGGGCGTCCTCGGTGATCCCCTGGAGATCCAACACCTGCACCCACCCGCTGTTGTAGCGCTGGTCGAAGTTGGAGTTGAGGACAAAAACGAAACGCGAATCAGCCACTTCGAGATTCACCGGAAAATAGAAGTCCTTGTCCGGAGCGGTCTCTCCGTTCAACTCCTCATTGCAGGAGAGCGCCATCAGGCACACCAACCCCAGCAAGAGACCTCGTCGGGCTACCGACTTCAGTCGGCACCAACCCATATCGCGCATGATTCTACCTCGTTTGTTGTCAAAGGACACTCGCACTTGTGCAGGCCATACCCCAATTGTCCCAAAACCTCAATGGAATGGGGCTACTGCTTCGCTTCGGCCTCCAGGGCGGCCCAGGCCGCCGCCAGGCGTGCCACAGGCAGGCGATAGGGCGAGCAGCTGACATAATCCAGTCCCGTCTCGGCAAAGAAGGCGATGGAGCTGGGATCACCCCCGTGCTCTCCGCAAATCCCCACCTTCAAGGCCGGTCGGGCCCTGCGCCCAAGCTCCGTGCCCATCTCCACCAACTTCCCGACCCCCTTCCGGTCAATGCTGGCAAAGGGATCTCCCGGCACCACCCCGTGGGTGATGTAGCCGGTCAAAAAGCTCCCGGAATCATCCCGGGACAGCCCCATGGTGGTCTGGGTCAGATCGTTGGTACCATAACTGAAAAAGTCCGCATATTCGGCGATCTCGTCCGCTACGAGGGCCGCGCGAGGGAGCTCGATCATCGTCCCAATCAAAAACGCCACCGAGCGCCCGGCCCGGGCAAAGACGTCCTCGGCGATCTCTTCAATACGAGCCCGAATCCGCTTGAGCTCTTCAGGGTTCATCACCAAGGGGACCATAATCTCCGGTTGCACCAGGCCCCCCTCCGAGGCCACAAAGCAAGCCGCCTCCAGCACCGCCCGTACCTGCATCTCTACAATCTCCGGATAGGAGAGGCTCAGCCGACAGCCCCGGTGCCCGAGCATGGGGTTGAACTCATGCAGGGACTCGGCCTTTTGCCGCAGGGCCTGACGGGAGACCCCCATGTCCTGGGCGATCGCGCCGATCTCCTCGGGGGACTGGGGCAAAAACTCGTGCAGGGGAGGATCGAGGAGGCGAATGGTCACGGGGCGCTCTCCCATGATCTGAAAAATCTCCTCAAAATCCTGGCGCTGCATGGGCCCTAATTTATCCAGGGCACGACGTCGGTCATCCTCACTCTCTGAGAGAATCATCTGGCGCATGGCCCGGATGCGGTCCGGCGCGAAGAACATGTGCTCAGTGCGACACAGGCCAATCCCCTCGGCTCCCAATCGCACCGCCACCGCCGCGTCCCGGGGGGTGTCAGCGTTGGCTCGAACCCCCAGGGCCCGCTGCTCATCTGCCCACCCCATGAAGGTCGCAAAGTGGTTCGAAAGCTCAGCCTGAACCGTGGGCACCCGCCCCAGATAAACCGCGCCGGTGCCACCGTCGATGGTGATCTCATCCCCCTCGCGAAGCATGTACTCCTGTTCGCCGTTCTGAACCAGGATCCGACCGGCCTTCTCCACGATGTTCACGCCCTGACACCCTGCCACACAGGGCCGCCCCATCCCCCGAGCGACCACCGCAGCGTGGGAGGTCATGCCTCCGGTCGCCGTGAGGATCCCCTTCGCTGCGTGCATCCCGTGAATATCCTCAGGGCTCGTCTCATGTCGAACCAGGATCAACTCCTGCCCCTGCTCCGCCAGCTTCTCGGCCTGATCGGCGCTGATCACCACCTTGCCGCTGGCCGCCCCCGGAGACGCCGGCAAACCGGTGGCCAGGAGCGTTTTGGGAGCCTCGGGATCCAGCTGTGGATGCAAAAGCTGGTCAATCTGCTCGGGGGTCACCCGCCTGAGAGCTTCCTGGCGAGTAATGAGCCCCTCCTCCACCATCTCCACCGCCGTGCGCAACGCCGACGCAGCGGTTCGTTTCGCGCTCCGGGTCTGCAGCAGGTAGAGGGTGCCTGCCTGAACAGTAAACTCAATATCCTGAATATCCCTGAAGTGCGTCTCGAGCCGGGCCATCACCTCCAGCAGGGAGCGGTAGGTCTCGGGCAGTTCGTCCTCAAGGGCCCCCACCTCCGACTCGCCTCCCGATGCGGACACTTTATCTACCGGGCCCGGCGTGCGGATCCCCGCCACCACATCTTCCCCCTGGGCGTTGGGCAGCCACTCCCCCAGCACCGCCTTCACCCCGGTGGAGGGGTTGCGACTGAAGGCCACCCCCGTGGCGGAGTCAGCCCCATAGTTACCAAACACCATGGCCTGAATGTTGGCCGCAGTGCCCCACTCGTCGGGGATCTTATTCAGCCGACGATACACCACCGCCCGCTTGGTCTGCCAACTGCCAAACACCGCCGCCACCGCCTGACGCAGCTGCTCGTGAGGATCCTGAGGAAAGGCCTCCCCCACCTCTGCGGCGAAGATCGACTGAAGCTCGGTGATCAATCCCTCAAGATGCGCTTCGGTCAAATCCCGGTCCAACGCAATTCCCTGCTCGGCCTTCAGGGATCGCAGCGGCTCCTCGAGCACCTCGCGCTTCACCCCGCACACGACGTCACCGTACATTTGAATAAGCCGCCGATAGGAGTCGAGGGCAAAGCGGCGATTGCCACTGACGCTCGCCAGCCCCTCCACGGTGGCATCGGTCAACCCCACGTTAAGAACGGTGTCCATCATCCCCGGCATGGACTGCGCCGCTCCGGAACGAACCGACACCAGCAAGGGCTCAGCGGGATCCCCAAAACGCGGTCCCTGCATATCTTCCTCAATAAAGGCGAGCCCCTCCGCGATGGCCCCCTCTACGTTCGCATCCAACGCTCCACCAGCGTCACGATAGCGCGCGCACAGAGCCGTGGGCAGGGTAAACCCAGGGGGAACCGGAACCCCCAGGGCGCACATCTCCGCGAGATTAGCGCCTTTTCCGCCCAACACATGCCCCATGGACCGGTCCCCGTCCGCGTGGCCATTCTTAAATCCGTACCAGAGTTTCATAGCAGCGCTTATCGCATTCCTATCCCGGGCACGTCAATTCCCCGGGCACTGGCGAGCGCTTCTCTCCCCGAAAGGTCAGGCCCTCCGAGCCCGCCGGCGCGCCAGCGCGCCCAGCCCGAGCCACACCACCCAGAGGCCTCCCCCGCCGCCAAGACCGCTGCACCCGGATGGGGCCGCGAGCTCCGACGCGGTGCCAGAAAACGTGACGACTTCCGGCAAATCAACCCGTGGAGTGGGGAACTCCCACTGCGCGGGCGCATTACCGGCCTCCACCAGCCATCGCAAACGCGTCGGCTCCGACCACTGCAGGGAATGCCCCACCGGCCGGGTCATGACCTCAACGCTGTGCTCACCGGGCCATCGCAACGCGCCACTTCGCACCGTAAAGCGATGCAGGGAGTCGGCGTCCGCAGGTCGAAAGGCGTTCCACAGCCCCCCGTCCACACGCCAG
Organism: Myxococcota bacterium; assembly: GCA_036230545.1. Classification (GTDB taxonomy): domain Bacteria; phylum Myxococcota; class XYA12-FULL-58-9; order XYA12-FULL-58-9; family JABJBS01; genus CAXGXL01. Next base: position 60,393 of record JAZAIZ010000350.1, on the reverse strand, counting down.
GCCAGCTCCATCCCGGGCTCATCGACCTCAAGGATCAGGGAGCCCGGAAGGGCCCCTGGGCCCCCCGCGGCGACGCGGGCCTGCCCTTCCCGGCGACTCGCCGAGTCGCCCTCGTAGCAGAGCGGGTTGTCCGGATCGTCCAGGGCGCCCGCAACACAGAGCCGCAGATAAATCCCCAGGTAGCGCTCCGAGTCGCCCTCGAGTTGAACCGCTCGAAGCTTGGGGACCACCGGCAGCCCCAGGGCGGCGGACGAGAGATCAATCTCGGTGAGATTGCCCCCCTGCAGCACGATGGGCAGAAAGGTCTCCACCAGATCTTCAATGGCCCGGGGATCAAAGCGCGTCCCCATCTCATTGTAGGTGGCGCGAACATTTCCCAGCAGCAGGTCATCGACCATCACCTGAATATTGCCCGTGGGGGTGGGCTCAAGAGAGAGGCTCGCCTTCACATCCACCGAAAAAGAGAGCGCCCGCTGAAACGTATCATCGAGCAGAGGGTAAATCTCCACCTCCAGCCTCGACCAGGTAACCTGAACATGGCTACCGCGGGCTGCGCCGTCCCCAAAACGAAACTCCATGGGGCGATTCGGCGCCAGGGCCAAAAGCACCGGAGTGTCTCCGGGCGCGAGGGCGGCGATGCCCGGAGCGAGCAGGCTCACCATTTGCACATTAGGACTAAACGCCCCCTCGGTGGCCTCTTCCATCAACGCCGGAGTCAGAGGCACACAGAGGTTCCCCGAGTCAAAGAGCTCGTAGGCCATTCGAGACAGGCTCACATCCCCCAACAGCAGGGCCGCATCAAAGGGCTCCCACTGGAAGAGCCCCGTGACCGGATCTGGCGCCCAAACCATCGCCCCCGGATCCACCGGCGGCGGCAACACCCCCGAGGGCGGATTCACCCGGGGTACGCAGGCCGAGCGCTCGGCCCAAAACCCCACATCGAGGTCAAAGTTGAGCCCCCGCGCCCCGCTAAACCCGGTCACATCCGGAGAATCCTGGTTGGGACCAACCACAAAACTCATGGGGTTGCTGCGGCGGTCCTGGGTCCCCAGCATGGTCGGGAGTTCCATCTCCCCGGTTGCATCGAGGCTGGTGTCCTTGAGGCCGCTGCCGACCAGGTCTGCGATCATCTCCGAGAGAAAGGTCGCGAGCAGGCGCTGCTCAAGAAAAAACTCCACAGCCTCACTGAGGGCGCCCCCCAGGGAGCAAAATGCGTAGCAGCTGTTGGGACAGGCGGGATCATCGCTGGCTTCCCAGAGCCCAAAATTAAAATCAAGATCGACATCCCCTGCCGAGACATCGTCCGGCTCCATCACCAGCAGAGCGTTGCCTCGAGCGTCCCGCTCAATCCTTGGACGCAACACCGTTCGAAACGAGCGCACAACCACGCCGGCTTCGGACGGGCTGTCATCGCGAATCTCACAGGAGTTGTTCGCCCCGAAGGTCCGAAAATTCACCACCGTGTCGAGGGAGAACTTGGCATAATCTTCGTCGTCGCAGTCGGTGGGGTCTTCGCAGCCCACCACCACCTCAATCCCCTCCCCGTTGGTGTCCTGAACGAGGTTCAGGTGCAGGTTGTTCGCCAGAGATTCGAGGTCAATCCCCACCGAGGAGCGATGATACTCCACACCGCCGCAGGGCCCGGACCGCACCTCAACGCCAGCGCTGGTGAAGCCAAGACTGACATCGCCTTCCACCGGAGCGCAGGGAGATCCCAGGTAGAAGCGTGCTACTGAAGGGTTGGTGGGGGAGATCTCACAGGCGGCGCTCAAATCACCATCGCTGGTTTGACAGGAGGCCTTCAGCAGAGCGGGAAGCGCCGCGCCGAGGCCATCCAGCCCGGCCTCGGTGATCCTCAAACGCAGGGCTTTGTCGGTGAGGGTCGCCCCCGGACGAGTGTAGGGATAGGAGACTTCGCCGCTGCATCCCCCCGCGCACCCCGACCTCCCCTCGCCGGTCGCGCAAGCAAGCGGCCCGAGCATCAGAAACAAAGCCAACACCTGTTTGGGAGTCATCTTCAAAGCACACCCCTTTCAAGCAACGACGCCCCTCCGGCCAGGTCGCCTGGTATTGATTGCGACACCATCCTGCAACGAATGACGTCAAGAGCCTTCATCTGAAGATGAGGTATATCAAATTCAGGAGAGGGTGTAACCCATGGGGCCAAAAGCCTTAAATTCGTGCCAGCTCTTTGAAATTACTGACCAATAAATGCAGGGCGGCGGCGCTCCAGCACCGAGCTCAGCCCTTCGAGGGCGTCTTTGGAGCTGAAAATCTCCGAGAGGCCCTCGGTCTCGGCCAGGAGCCCCTCTTCGTGTGCGCCCGTGGACGCGATCTCCGTCAGGTTCTCCACCCAGCGCAGGCTACCGGGGGCCTTAAATCCGACCTTCTTGCTGAATTTCAACGCGCCCAACGCCTCTGGCTCGGCCACCTCACCCCCGCGAAGCTCCTCCAGCGACACCGACTCCAGAAAACCAGCCACGTGACTCCAGGTGTCCTCGAGGGCGCCCTTTCCAAGGGACTGTTGAAAAGGCGCTTCCTCAAGAGCGCTCAAGAGCGCGCTCTCGAGTTCGTCGACGGGGACCACCTTCCAGGCGATCTTCCAATCCGAGAGTTCTTTGGCGCTCAGGATAGCGCCGGTGTAGAGAAAGTAACGCGCCAGCCCCTTGCCCAAACGCCGAGTCAGCCGCTGGGTGCCACCGAGGCCGGGGTAGATTCCGATCCCCGTCTCCGGAAACCCCATGACCGCTTTGGGCGTCGCGACAATGGCGTGACAGGCCAGCGCCAGCTCGGCCCCGCCCCCAAGGGCCAGCCCGTCCAGACGACAGACCACCGGCTTGGAGCACGTCTCGATGCGACGGTAAACCCGCTGACCATTTGCGGCGAAGTCCACCACATCGGAGACAGCGTCGATGGAGATTTTGTCCACGAAGAACTTCACGTCCGCCCCGGCCACAAAGGCCTTGCCCGCCCCACCAATGACGATCCCCCGCACCCCAGGATCCTGCTCTGCCTCCTCCAGGCACGCCTCAAGCTGCTCCACGGTCTCGGGATCAATGGCGTTGAGCTGGTCGGGGCGGTTGAGGGTAATATGCCCCACGCCATCACGCACCTCCAACATCACCCGGCGCAGCGCAAAGGGCTTGTCGAGATCTGCCTGGGCGGTCAAAAGCGGCACGGCCTCAAGCTCATAGATGGCCTCCACCGCGGCGGCGACGCTGCAGGAGTGGTTCAGCCCCATCTCGTTCATTTTCTCAAAGGGCCCCACCGGCCAGCGCAATCCAACCCTGGCGCCGATGTCGGTGTCTTCGGGAGTGCTCACGCCCTCCTCCACCAGCCGGGCAGCGACGTGAAACACCACACCCCAGAGGCGATCGCTGACCATCGGAAACGCCCCGGGATCGGCCTTGCCCTCAAGCGACCAATCTTCTCCGAATCTGACCTGCGGGCCCAGACTCTCAGCGCTTTGATAAAACGCACCGAGGCTTTCCCCCAACGACGCAGTGGCGTGCAGGGTGATCGGAACACCTGTGACGTTCATCAACTCAAAGGGCCCCATGCCAACGCCAAAGGAATCTTTGGCCGCCGCTTCGATGGTAGCGATGGAGATCCCCTCCTCGTGCAGCCGCACCGCCTCGTTTAACCAGGGGACAAAGAAGCGATTGACCACAAAGCCAGGCGCGTCCGTGGAGGCGATGGGGGTCTTGCCGACCTTCTCCTGAAACGCCCAGGCGGCATCCACCACCGCCTGATCGGACCCGGCGTGGCCAATGACCTCCACCAGGCGATTCTTCGCGGGGTGATAGAAATAATGCAACCCAATCATACGCTCGGGGCGAGAGACGGCGCTGGCGATGTCCGCCACCAGAAAGGAGCTCGTGTTGGTCGCGAAGATCGTGTCCTCCCGGCAGATGCCGCTCAGGCGCTCAAAGAGACCCCGCTTGACGTCCAAATCTTCGAAGATCGCCTCGATCACCAAGTCGACCCCGGCGACGTCCTCAAGGGCGCCAGTGGGGTGAATCCGCCCAAGGATCTCTTCCACCTGAGCCTCACTAAAGATCCTGCGCTCAAGGGCCTCCCCCAGAAGCGCGGCGATTTTGGCTTTTCCACCAGCCGCGCGCTCCGCGTCGGAGTCCACCAGCAGCACGGAGAAACCCTCCGTGGCGATTTTTTGAGCGATTCCAGAGCCCATGTTTCCGGCTCCAACAACTGCAACTTTTGAGATTTTCATGGGCGGCGTCTATCAAGGAGGTGGGCGGGCGGCAAGGGATCTCTCCCCTTGATGACGTGGCGCGGTTCAAGTGCCCCTGCGACGCCCAAAAAACCGACAAAATCCATCACTTGACGTTGATTTTGCGCCCTCCCCCGTGCGATCACCCCCTGAACCCAGGCAGCAGAGAGGCCCCATGATCCGTTCAGCGCTGACATTACTGCTTATCGTCCTAACCACATCCGGCTGTGCCGAGCTGATGCAAAACCTCAAAGAAGGCGCCCGAGTTCCCACCACCCCACGGGCCATCGCGAGACTGCACACCCAGGCAGACCGCGCCTGGGCCAAACGCGGTTCCCCCGACTCCCTCGAGCTCGCCATCGCCTCCTGGGAGAAGATTCACGCCGCCAAACCCGACCAGCCCGATCCCCTGGCCAAATTGGCCAGGGCCTACTTTCTAAGAGGCGATCACTTTCAAACCCTGGACGAGCAGGACAAGGCCCTGGCCATGTTCGAAAAGGGGGTGGTGGCCGGAGAGCATGGCCTGATGGCCTCCTCTCAGGAGTTCGCCACGCGAGTCCTCGCCGGCGAGAAGGTGGGCAACGCCTTCGACTCCATCCCCCTCTCCGGACAGCCGGTGCTCTACTGGTACGCCGTCAACCTCGGCAAATTTGTGTCCTTGAAAGGCATACGCTCCATCCTCTTCTACAAAGACCGACTCATGAGCGCCATGCAGCGCGTCCTCGAATTGGATGAGACCTACTTTCACGCGGCCCCCCATCGCTATTTCGGCGCCTATTACTCCCGGGCCCCGGCCTTCGCCGGCGGAGACATGAGCCGGGCCCGAGCGCATTTTGAAAAGGCTCTGACCCTCGCCCCCGAATACCTCGACACCAAGGTCACCTACGCCGAGTTCTTCGCAGTCAAAAATCAAGACAAGGCCCTCTTTCAAACCCTGCTCAACGCCGTTATCGCCGCAGATCCCAAAACCCTCCCCGAAGTCGAACCCGAGCAACGTGCGCAACAGCGCAAAGCGCAGAAACTCCTCGCCGCCACCGACTCGCTCTTCTAAGCCCCCACACCCTCTTGCAGCGCGAGCGCTCTACGAATAAAGGTCCCCCCATGGTCGCAATCCATCAGGAAGAGTTCATCCAATCCCACGACGGCAAGTCGCTGCTCTTTCAGCGCTGGCTCCCGGGCAATGACCAGCCTCCCAAGGGGCAGGTGCTGGTCGTCCACGGCTACGGTGAACACGGCGCCCGCTACCGCGAGATCGCCCATGTCTTCGCCGACCACGGCCTCGCCACCTTCGCGGTCGACCTCCGCGGGCACGGGCGCTCCGAAGGCCAGCGAGGCTACATCCAAAACTTCGCCCACTACCTCAACGACGTGGACGTCGCCCTCGAACGCCTCGATCAGAACCTCCCCACTTTTGTTCTGGGTCACAGCCTCGGCGGCTTGATATCCCTTGATTACGCCGGCACCCGACGCCCCCTCATCGCGGGGTTGATCATCAGCAACCCCTTCCTGGCCCTGGCCATGCACGTTCCGGCCCCCAAAAAGAAGTTCGCCGAGGTGGCCGCCAACTTCGTGCCTCGCCTGGCACTCCCCAATGGCATCAAGCCTGAGTTCATCAGCCGCGACAAAGACATCTGCTCCCGCTACACCCGGGATCCTCTGGTGTTCAACATCGCCACCGCCGGATGGGTGCACGAAACCCAAATCGCCCAGGAGCGGGTTCGGGCCCACGCGCAGATGACCATGCCGCTGCTCTTCCTCTACAGCGACGCCGATCCCATCGCCAGCCCCGAGGCCAGCCGCGAACTCGCCCAAAAGCTCCAGAGCAGCGACAAGACCGTTCAAGAGCGCCCGGAAGAACTGCACGAGATCCTCAACGAGCTTAACCGCGCTGAGCTTCACAAAGACATCGCAGAGTGGATAACCCAACGACTATGACCCGCCTATCCGTCGACACCGGAGGTACCTTCACCGATATTGTCGCCGAGCACGAGGGCCAGCGGGTTCACCTCAAGATCCCCTCCACCCCCCACTCCCCCGAACAGGCCGTCGCCGAGGGCGTCCAAACGCTGAGTCGCCAATGGGGCCTCTCCCCCACCGAGGTGCTGCACGGCACCACCGTCGGCACCAACGCCCTCCTTGAGGGTGAGGGCGCGCGAGTGGTCCTCATCACCAACGAGGGCCTCGAAGATGTGCTCGCCCTCCGGCGTCAGAATCGCCCCGACCTCTACGCCCTCCACCCCGTGGTCCCCCCCACCCTCGTCCCCTTTGAGGACATAGTGGGGATCCCGGGCCGGCTGACTCCCACCGGTGAAGAACTTGAAGCGCTCCCGCCCCTGGACTCCTTTCTGCAAGCCAACGCCGAGCGCCTCCAACAGGCCACGGCCTTCGCCATCTGCCTGCTGCACTCCTACGCGAACCCCCGCCACGAAGAGCTCTTGTCCGCGGCCCTCAACGAGGCGTGGCCCGACACCCCCCAGACGGTCTCCCACCAGCTGGTGCCCCTGTCCCGGGAGTTTGAGCGCAGCGAGACCAGCGTGGCCAACGCCTTTATCACCCCGGTCATCGCCCGCTACCTCCAGGCGCTCCTCCCCGCACTGCACCCGGCCTCCGTGAGCATCATGAGCTCGTCGGGGGGCCTCCTCCCCGTGCAACGGGCCGTACAGGAACCCATTCTCACCGCCCTCTCCGGACCCGCGGGGGGAGTATTGGGTGCACGCACGGTGGGCCAACGCAGCCAGCGCCACCAGCTCCTCAGTCTCGACATGGGGGGGACCTCCACGGACATCTCGGTGCTCATCGGCACCCCCCAACCCGAAGACGAGGGTCGAGTCGGCCACCACCACCTCCGCACCCCCCTGCTCCCCATCGAGACCATCGGTGCCGGTGGCGGCTCCATCGCTTTTGTGGACGAGGCCAACGCCCTGCAGGTCGGCCCCCGCTCCGCCGGCGCAGTACCCGGCCCGGCTGCCTACGGACGGGCGGGCCCCGACGCCCAAGCCACCCTCACCGACGCCCACGCCGTGCTCGGCCGCCTCGACACCCTCCTTGGAGGCAACTTCCCCCTCCACCACGACGCCGCCCGGGCCGCGGTGCAGCGGCTCGCCACCCGCCTCAACTGCAGCGTGGAGGAGACCGCCCAGGGCATCATCGACATCACCAACGCCAGCATCGCCCGAGCCTGCAAACGAGCCACCATGCAACGGGGCTGTGATCCCCGGGAGCTAACCCTCGTCGCTTTCGGGGGCGCCGGTGGGCTGCACGCCTGTGCCATCGCCGACGAGCTCGGCTGCAAAGACGTCCTCTTCCCCGCCGAACCCGGGCTGCTCTCTGCCGAGGGCATCCTCAGCGCTCCCCGGGAGTCGCGGGCCATCGCCTCCCACCACCTCCCCGAAGCGGAGTGGTCCACCGGGCACACCCTCCAACGCCTGCTTGAGGACGCTCTCTGCCAGGCCGAGGCCCAATTCAACGCCGACTTCGCCTCCCTTGAACCGACGCCCCTCTCCGCGGACGTCTACCTCGACCTGCGCTACCATGGGCAAACCCACACCCTACCCCTGCGACTCTCCCACCTCGCCAACACCGACCACCTCCCCGAGCAACGCGCCTGGCTCGCAGATGCCGGCACCACTCTGGGAGCGCTGGTGCGAGAGGCCTTTGCCAGCCAGCACCGCAAGCGCTATGGCTACGCCCTCACCGAGGGCCCCACCACCGAGCTGGTTTCCCTGCGGGCCTTTGCGCGACGCTTTCCCTCCCCCGCCAACGACCAGGCCCAAAGCGACGACCAGCGCTGGGAGGGCCCCACCAGCGTCCCCAGCTACAGCGCCACCCTCTGGCTCCCCGCCCACTGGCAAGCCCGTCGACTGCCCGCCGGAGACCTCCTCTGTGAGCGCCGCGCGGATGCCCCCCGGCAGGAGTTGGCCGCCAACGCCCTGCCCCTGGCCCTGGAGGTGCACCGCCAGCGGCTCGCCTCCATCGCCGAAGAGATGGGCGCGGCCCTGATGCGCGCGTCCTTCTCCGCCAACATCAAAGAGCGCCGGGACTTCTCCTGCGCTCTCTTCAACCACCGAGGCCAAATGCTGGCCCACGCCGCCCACATCCCGGTGCACCTGGGGTCACAATCCCTCAGCGTCCAGGCCGCCCTCGACGCCATCCCCATGGCCCCGGACACGAGCGTGATCCTCAACGATCCCTATCAAGGGGGGACCCACCTCCCCGACGTGACCCTTATCAAAGCGATCTTCACCGAAGGTGACGCAGCCCCCACCTTCTTCGCCTCCAACCGCGCCCACCACGCCGACGTCGGCGGAATCACCCCCGGCAGCATCCCAGCTCCCATCGATCTTCAAGGCAAGCCCCGAGCCCTCACCATTGAAGACGAGGGCATTCGGCTGCCTCCTCTGGTGCTCAACGAGGAGGTCCGTGAGCGCTTCGCCAACGCCTCCCGCACTCCAGAAGAGCGCCGGGGAGATCTCCGCGCCCAGGAAGCCGCCAACCACGTCGCCGAGCTTCGACTCACCGAGCTGCATCAGTCCTGTGGCGAGGCCAGCCTCGCCCGCCTCAACGATGCCTTGCTGGACCACACCGAACAAAAAATGCGAGCGCTCCTGCGCCGCATCCCCAACGGCGTTCACACCTTCACCGATCACCTCGACGACGGCGACGGCAGTGGCGCCCCAGTTCCCATCCCGGTGATCCTCACCATCGCGGACCAGAGCGCGACGATCGATTTCCGCGGGGCTCCCGATGCGCTCCCTTCCTCCCTTAACGCGGTCCGCGCCATCACCATCGCCGCGGTCTTCTACGTGTTTCGCTGCCTTGGCGAGAGCACCCTCCCGGCCAATGAGGGGCTGCTGCGCCCTTTCACCATCCTAACCCGTCCCGGGAGCCTCTGTGACGCCCAGGAGCCCGCGGCGGTCTCCGCCGGCAACGTCGAGACCTCCCAGCGCATGGTGGATAGCCTCCTTGGGGCGTTGCGACAGGCCTTGCCCGGCAAAATCCCCGCAGCCTCCGCCGGGACCATGAACAACGTCCTCTTCGGCGGCCCCCTGCCCCCGGGACCCCAGGGCGAGCCCCAAAATTTTGTGCATTACGAGACCCTCGCCGCCGGTGCCGGCGCCAGCGCAGAGCGAGCAGGGGCCGATGGCATCCACACGCACATGACCAACACCCTCAACACCCCCATCGAGGAGCTTGAGCGACTCTTTCCCGTGCGGATCCGGCGCTACCAGCTGCGCCGATGCGCCCCGCCGCCCCACACCCTGCATCGGGGCGGCTACGGTGTTATCCGAACCTATGAGTTTCTCCGTGAGTGCGTGGTCACCGTGGTCAGCGAGCGTCGAGAGCTGTCCCCTCCGGGGATCCAGGGCGGCGCGCCGGGGCTTCCCGGACGCAACACCCTCCTCCCCCAGGAGGGCCCGGCCAGAGACCTCGGCGGCAAAGCCTGCGTTCAGGTCTCACCGGGCGACAGGCTCCAAATCGAGACTCCCGGCGGCGGCCACTGCGGCGAAGAGCCCGCTTAAGAAACCTTAATAAAACGAGACTGGGCGCAGGGAGGGGCGCCGTGGGTCCACGCTGTCTAGCACGGCCTCCACCGCCGCGTTGACCTCCGCAGTGCTCAAGGGCTTAATCAGATGTCCCCCCAGCTCTTGCTCGTCAAAGACGTCGCTTACCAGAGCCTCCATCCGCGAGGTCATCAGGATCACTTCGGTGGTTCCCCCGCGCGCCCGAAACTCCCGCAACGCTTCAACCCCGTTTACCACAGGCATCAGAATATCCAGCAGCGCCACATCAAAATGCTCCCCCAGAGCCAGCTCCAGAAACTCTTCGCCATTTTCAGCCTCGACAACATCGTGACCAACTTCCGAGAGCGTGGCCACCACCACCGCTCTCACAATGGGACTGTCATCGACAACAATGATACTTGCCATGCTTGATCCCCCTCCTTCAAAATCGATTCTTGCAACACCCCGCCCCCGCGCGAGGTCCCTCAAGTTTACCCCAAACCCCCAAGCGCCCTCAACCGCCAGGGCAAAGTTGGCGTTCCCCTCGCTTCTTTGAGAGGATGCCCACCATGACGCCCCCCCCCTCCTCCCTCACCCTGGCGACGGCGCTCAGCGCTCTTCTCCTTGGCATCTTTCTCCACGAATGCCTGACCCTGGGCCGGTGGACCCGCCGCCTGCTCCGCTTCGTGCTGGTGTTCTTCGCCCTCATGGAGACCGCCGCCATCCGGCTGGTTCAGCAGATCATCCGCCCCCCCGTTGTGCTGCAGGGAGACTGCCACGAGTGTGGGGACTGCTGCCGCTCCATTCTCGGAGTCCCCCCGAAGTTCATCCGCAAGACCCGCCTCATGACCCTCTACCTCACCTACCACCGGATCGCCCACCGTTTTACCCCCCGGGAAATTGGCGAGGAGGGCGAGGTCTTCTTCGAGTGCGGTCACCTCCAATCGGACGGTCGCTGCGGCATCTACTGGTTTCGGCCTTTATTGTGCCGCAATTACCCCATCATGCCCTTCTACCACGCCCCCTCGCTCCTCCCAGGATGCAGCTACCGAATCGCTCCCCGGGTGGTGGCCCAAATGAAACCCCACCCCCGACTGCCCATCCTCAACCACCAGGTCTCCGTCCATCACCCCACCGCGCCACACACCGGCGCCCCAAAATCCGAAGACTTTCGGCTCGTTGATGAGAGCTGTTCTCATAAGAGAACAATTTCACACGAAAATGATTCGTTTTTTCAGGCCAGCGTCAATTGAGCAGGGCCATGGCTTTGCGAAGATCCCGCACCGCCTCTTTGTTAGAACGTTCCGCTGCCCGGCGGGTCTGGTTGAAGATATCGGTGGAGACCTCCCAGAGCTTCAGGCCGATCCCCTTGGTGGAGTTTCCCCGCCACAGCAGGTCCCCCTCCGACGAATAAAGGTCGACCCGGGTGGTGGCAACCGCAGCACCAATGACGTCGTTATAATAAAACGAGCGCTCCACACACACAAAGCTATCCCCTCCCACCTCCAGGAGATACTCCTTCAGGTCCAAGGCATGTGGGCAGGCGGGATTGCCCGCAGCGTCAAAGGTGTCCAAGGGCACAAGCTGCACCGAATCGCCCATGGACGCCTGCTCGATAAAATTTTGCCGAATAGCGTCGGCGTCGCTGGCGTTAACAAACACCTCGAGGGTGTTGTCCCCTCCATACTCCGTCCCCGCCACGCGCTGCTGAGGGACGAGGTTGTAAGCCACCGCGATCCGCGGCACCAGCGCTTGTTTGCCCACCTCCCCATGGGTACACCCGGACACCAGGCTCATTAGAACAACGGCAACAGCAACCCACCACTCCGACATGCGATTATCCTCCCACAAACGACCTGGAACCAACCAACCGACCTATCAAATACCCAAGGTTCTCTCCCCAGGCAAGCGCCCAATGAAAGCCAGGGCCCGGCAAGAAAAAACTCAGGAGCTGCCAAAGAGCAGCTGATCCATGGAAGCTTTGTCGGCCGGGGGAAACTCATAGTGGCTAAACTCATCGGAAGCCACCCAGCGCAAATCACGCACCCTCAGGGCTTCGGGCTCCTGCCCGCCGAGGTCACAGTGGTAGAGGTTCAGGCGCACCGCATAGTCCCCATAATCCTCCTCGGTGGTTGAGATCTGCTCTCCAATCTCAACATCAACCCCGAGGCGATACTTCAGCTCCCGCCGCAGTGCCTCTCCCGGCGACTCCCCCTCCTCCAGCCGCCCACCGGGAAATTCCCAAAGCAGCGGCAACACCGCCTTCTCCATGCGCTGCGTAATCAAGTATTTGTTATCCCGCTGAATGACACCGCTGACCACGGTGATGATCCTGTCTGGCATTGATTTCCCCTTCACCAAGCCCAATCGTTTGCTACAACTTCACGTCGAGTCCGACAAAACCCCAAACCCAGGAGCGAGTCAACTCTCCCAGGCAACGGCCCACCCCAAAAATGACGCGGCGCTCCTAATGAAGGTTTCGGTGGGGCTGCCCAAGCTCGAAAGAATAGAGATACCCGGCAGCGCTTAGAAGCACCAGATGTTTCCCGGATACACGCGGAGGGTTAATCGCCCGCGCTCCCAGGGACGTGGCCTGCAGCGGCGCGCCGTTGGTGGCGCTCAACACCACCAGCCCCGATTTCCCCCCGGCAAAGATCAGCGCTCCCTTATCATAATGAAGCCCAATGACTGGCCCCTCCTGAAGACGAGTTCTAAAACGAGGCTCTCCACTGCGAGGATCGAGTCCCCACACGTATCCGTCCGCGCTGCCGGCAAAGAGCTCCCCCTGGCCAAAGGCCAGGCCAATCACCGAAGGCGCGGCCCGCTCCCAAAGGAGATCTCCGCTCAAGGCCTCCAGGGCGTAAATCCCATCGGAGTAGGACGACACAAAAACCACCCCATCGGAATAGACCGGAGTCGCGTTGGCGTCCACAAAGTCGGCTTCGCTCACCGAGAGCTGTCGCTGCCATCGCACCGCGCCGCTCTGGGAATCGTAAGCCACGACATAACCATCGGAGAATGTCCCCAGCACCAGGTCCCCGGCGATTACCGGCGCACCGTGGCCAAGCACCGTCAATGCCCGAGACTTGGGTCGCCCCTGCCTCCAGAGCACCCTCCCGCTCTGATACTCCAGAGCCAGCATCTCGTTGCCCACCGTGGTGACGTAGAGGGTCTCCCCCTCAAGGGTTACGTGCTCACGACAGTCTGCACCGAGTTTCGAGGTCCATTGCACCGACCCATCGGAGAGCTTCAGCAGCCGCGCTTTGCCGGTGCGGTCCACCACCAGCCCCGACCAGGTCCCGTCGGCTCCCCGAAAAGGGTTCACCGTGGTCTCAAAGTCGCCTTCAAAACGCACCCGCCACTGCAGCACTCCGGTGTCGAGGTGATAGGAGCGCACCTCGCCCTCCCCCGTGGCCACCACCACCCGACGCTGACCGGGCAGCACCGCGGGGACCCCAAAGGACTCCCCCACCGTGCGAAAAATGCCGGTCCGAACCACCGACTGCCGCCACTGCATGCCAAAAACAGCCTGATTGGCTACATTAACAGCCTGGGGCTTGCCTGGTCGCACCAAATCATCAGGAGTCAGCGCCGGAACACTGCCCCCGAGGGCCAGCCCCAGGATCATGAGGGTCGCTTGAATCACTCGCCCGTCTTTCCTTCTGCGCTGGCCAGGTCAGCGCTGCGGCCAATCTGATCAAGACGGTTCTTCACGTCCGGCAAAATCGAGGACTCCGGGAAGTCGGCCTCAATGCGCTCAAGCAGACGCCGCGCCTCGCCCTCATTGCCCCCTGCGAGGTGCAATCTGGCCAGATGAAAGCCCGCGTAATCGGCGTAAAACCCGTCTTTGCTCTGCAAACGCTGGTAGGTCGCGATGGCCTCGGCAGACTTCCCCTGGGTCTCCTGCAGGTAGCCCAGGCGCTCCACCGCCAGAAAATAGAGGGAGTCGGTGTTGGAGAGCTCGTTGGCAAGGGCCTTAAAGCCCGTGATAGCCGCCGCATCATCCCCCAGTCGTTCGTTAAGATCTGCCTCATAGAAGCGAATCACCGCGTTCAACCCGCCCCCGGCGCTCTCGCTCAACGCCCCAAAGGCGTCCCGCGCGGCGTTCCACTTGGCCTTGTCATCGGAAAAAGTCGGGGGGGTCGCCGAAGGATCTGCTGCGTCACCGGTGGACTCGTCCACCACCGCCGCATCGTAGATGGCGAAGGCCTCCATTAGCTGGGCCGAAGCGGCCCGATTCTGCTCCTCGGCGTAGAGGATCCCTCCCCAGGTCGCCAGAATGCCGACAATCACCGCCACTGTGGCCGCCGTGATAGTGGTCTGATTTTCTTTAAACCACTCGGCGCTTTGGTTCGCCGCCTGAATAAAAGCGTCGTCCTGCCGCAGCAATTCTTTGCGGGAGATCTTCTTTTTTTTGCTCATAACGATTACCTTAAAGTCAGCCTAACTATGGAAGAATATTAAAAAAACAAAACAAGAGTGTCCTTAACCCACGGCCTCACTCCCTCGACACACGGGCACCGGACTCGGCGCCGGAGACCCACAGCGCTGTTGAATCGCATAACGAGGCGGCGCCTTCAAGAGAAAATCACGGCCTTTTCGCCCCCAATCCACCGGGTCCCGCTGGCAAAAAACTTCCCTAAGACCTTGTACTACGGCAGACTAAAGAGTAGTGATTAAGGACTACAAGCGCATGATGTGTTGTCATCCGCGCCGGCTGACCTCTTAAAACGCCGGGCGCGACTAAGACGCATCAGCGACTTTTACAAGAATGTCACGGAGTTGAACGACTTCTCGAGCAAGCGCGTGAGAGTGTTCCATTCATAACTTTCTGCATACAGGCAAAAGAATGACTCCTCAACATAGCACCTCCGGTGACACCCCATTTCATTCAGCCTCTGGCGCGTTGCTCGACGCAGCCTGGCTACACTTAAATTTAGGTATCTCAAGTCATGCGAAAAATGATTATCAACGCGATGGACGCCGAAGAGGTTCGCATCGCGGTTCTGGAAGGGCCTGTTCTCGAAGATTTTGACATAGAATCAAGGGGTTCAGAGAAAAACAAAGGAAATATCTACAACGCAAAAGTTGTTGCAGTGGAGCCCGCATTAAACGCGGCCTTTGTTAATTATGGCGCCGACAAACAGGGGTTTCTCACCGCCACGGACGTCGACCCCCGGCTCTCCTACAAGAAAAACCTTGACCCCACCAAGACTTACAACATCGACGAGCTGCTGCGGCCCAAGCAGGAGCTCCTGGTTCAGATCAACAAAGATGAGGTTGGAGTTAAAGGGGCCGTGCTCACCACGCACCTCTCCCTGGCCGGGCGCTACGTGGTGCTGATGCCCGACTCGGCGCGACAGGGGATCTCCCGCAAGATCGAAAACGAAGAAGAGCGCAAGAAGATCCGCGAAGCCACCGAGATGCTCGACATCCCCGAGGGCATGGGGGTCATCATCCGCACTGCGGGCAAAGACCGCACTCGCCAGGATCTGAGCCGTGACCTGAAGGTGCTTCAGCGTCTCTGGACCAACATCCAAAACGAGTCCAAAAAAGCCAAAGTGCCCGCGCTCATCTTTAAAGAGCAGGACGTGGTGATTCGCTCTCTGCGAGACTACTTCTCCGAAGAAGTTGATGAAATTATTGTGGATTCTGATGAGGCTTACGACCGCGCGGCAGAATACATGCACATGGTCATGCCCAACCAGAAGAGCGTCCTGACCCGCTACGTCGAGCGTCGGCCCATCTTCCACCACTATGGGGTTGAAGAGCAGCTCGAGGCCATCTATCAGCCCAAGGTCACCCTGCCCGCGGGCAGCTCCCTGGTGATTGAGCCCACCGAGGCCCTCGTCTCCATCGACGTCAACTCCGGCAAGCAAAAATCGGGCACCCACGAGGACACCGCCGCCAAAACCAACATGGCCGCAGCCCGCGAAGTGGCGCGACAGCTCCGCCTGAGAGATTTAGGCGGCATCATCGTCATCGACTTCATCGATATGAACCAGCGAAAAAACCAGATGCGCGTAGAGAAAGTCCTCCGGGAAGCTCTCAAAGCCGACCAGGCCCGCATTAAGGTGGGTCGCATCTCCCGCAATGGCACCCTGGAGTTAACCCGGCAGCGCATCCGCACCTCGGTTCAATCCAGCATGTTCCGCCGCTGCGCCATCTGCAAGGGCACCGGGCACATCCTCAACCCCGAGGCCCACGCCATCGCCATCCTTCGCAATCTCAGGGACCGCGCTTCACGGGGAGACCTCCTCTCCGCTCGGGTTCAGGTTGAGCCCCAGGCGGCCAACCTGCTTCGCACCGACATGTGGCCTGCGGTTAAAGACATCGAAGAGCGGCAGCAAATCCGCATAGACATTCAAATTAACCAAACCATGTCCCCCGGACAGGATGACTTCACCTTTGAGACCGATCCCAAGGCCGTGGTGGTGGAGCCCGAAGCACCTAACTTCGGACCCGCGCCCGTCTTCGACGAAGATGGAAACCTCATTGACCCCAAAAAGGTCAAGGCCCGTAAAGAACAACAGAGTGAAGACGGAGACCTCAACGATATGCGTAACACCGACAAGACCGATTACGATCTCCCCGCGTTCAAGTTCATCACCCCCGCCAGACTGGGCTACTTCCGCGCCGAGGAAGAAGAAGAGGAGAGCACCCGCTCCAACAACAAGCGACGCCGGGGTCGCCGGGGCGGTCGCAACCGTCGAGGCGGAGAAGACGATCAGCGTCCACAGGGCGAGCGCCAAACCCAGGGCGAACGTGACCGCCAGAGTGACCGTCAGGGTCAGCGCGGTGGGCAACGAAGACAACGAGGCGGACGTGGGCAACAAAACCGTCGCCCGCAAAACGCCGCGGCCAAAGTCGGCGCCACCGCACCACAGCAACCAACCCCAGCCATGCCCCCAAAAGCCCAGGAAAACAAAGTACTTGGCTTCTTCAAACGGATGTTTGGGGGTTAAAAGGGTCCTCACGCACGAGGAGCTCAAGGTCGCTTGAGCTCCTTCCCGCGTCGCCCTCTTCTCTCTAGAATTCTCCCCGAAAAAATCCCCCCAAAAAAGACGAGCCGGGTCGATTCCCCGGCCCGTGGTCTACTTCTCTTTCTCGCGAGCTTTATTCAACCCCCCATAGCCCGGACGAGACTTGCTGTGTGTCCGAAACTTCAACCAGATAGGGGTCCCCTCAAAGCCATAGCGATCCCGCAGGGCGTTGCTCAAGTAGCGCTTGTAGGAGTCACGAATAACCTCGGGGTATTTGCTCATAAACACAAAGGTCGGCGGCCGAACCATCGGCTGGCTGACATAATAAATCCGAGGCCGCTTCCCACCGCGGGAGGCCGGCTCCAGACTCTCAATCACGTCTTTGAAGTAGCGGTTCAGCTCCGAAGTCCCCACCCGCCGGTGACGCTCTTTCTGAATATCAATCACCCGCTGAAAAATCTTCCGAACGCTCCTGCCGGTCTTCGCTGACACCCGCAGCACCGGCGCATAATCCAAAAAGGTGATGCGCTTGTCCAGGCTCTCCATGTACTTGTCACCGGGCTCCTGCCCATCGATTAGATCCCATTTGTTGGCCACCAGGAGGATGCCCTTCCCACGCTCGTGAGCCAGAGCCACTATCTTGGCATCCTGGTCCGAGGGAGGCTCGTTGGCGTCCAGCACCATCAGGGCCACGTCCGCCTTCTCCATGCTCCGAACCGCCGCCACCACCGAGAAGCGCTCCAATTGGTCACCAATGGAGCGTTTGCGTCGAATCCCGGCGGTGTCCACAAACACAAACTCCTGCCCATCCACCTCAAGGGTCGCGTCCACCGAATCCCGGGTCGTCCCCGCCATGGCCGTTGTCAGGAGGCGCTCTTCACCCAGCAACTGGTTAATCAAGCTCGACTTGCCTGCGTTGGGCCGACCAATCACAGCCACTCGAATCGGCTCCCCGGCCCACTCAATCCGCGAGTTGGCCCCTTCTGGCATCTCCCGGGTCTCATCCACCTCAAGGGGCGCCATCGCTCCATCGCACTCTTCCTCAAGGGGCGCGTCCACCCGCTCCAAAATCGCGTCAATCACGTCCCCAAAGCCCCGCCCATGCTCGCCGCTCACCCCCACAACACACTCAAGCCCGAGTTCATAAAACTCATGAATGCGCTCATCGTGCTGAACTAAATCCAGCTTGTTCACGATGCCCATCACCGCCTTCCCCGAACGACGTACCCACTGCACCACCTCGTGGTCCGAGGGCTGAACTCCCGCCGCGCCGTCAAACACAAGGGCGATTAAATCCGCCTCCTCGATGGCGAGTTGGGTCTGCTGGCGCATATTCTCAAGAAAGACGTCCCCGGAGTTCATCTCAAGACCGCCGGTGTCCACCACCCGAAAGACGCGCCCTTCCCGCTCGGTCTCTCCAAAGATGCGGTCGCGGGTAACCCCCGGCAGATCCATCACCAGCGCGGTGCGACGACCGACCATTCGATTAAAAAGAGTGGATTTCCCAACGTTGGGCCGACCCACCAGGGCAATTAATGGAGGCTGGGTGCTCATGATTATTCCTCGGTTCCAATGCCATAGCGCTGGACAGATTCCATGCGGGCCGTCCAGGCCTTGTCCACTGCCACCTGCATGCGTAAAAAGACTTTCGAGCCCAGCGCCCTCTCAATGGAGAGGCGGGCCTTCTCGCTAATGGAGCGAATGCGTGCTCCCTTTCTGCCCACGACGATCCCCTTCTGGGACTCCCGCTCGACATAAATGCGACCTTCAATCCGCACCAGCCCCCCATCATCGCGGCGCTCATCCTGAAAGGACTCAATCACCACGGCGACTCCGTGGGGAACCTCCTCCTGGGTCTGCATCAAGAGCTGTTCCCGAATCAACTCCTCACAGAGGTTCCGCTCGGTCTGATCGGTGTGCATATCCTGCGGAAACAAAGGCTCCCCCAAGGGAAGGCGCTTGACGAGCTCCTCCTCGAGCATCTCCAACCCATCCCGTTTAAGGGCTGAGATCGGAACCACCGCCGACACCCCCTCCTGGGCTGCGAAGAGTTGAATCCAAGGCAGCAGCAACTCCTTCTGGTCGAGCCGGTCGAGCTTGTTCAGGGCCACAAGGACCCCACCTTCCGAGCGCCGGGCGGCGTCGAGAATAACCTGGTCGACCTCATCAAGCTCGGGCTCTGCGGTGGTGTTTTTCACTTCAAACACCAACACCGTCAAATCACAATCCGCCGGGGTAGTCCCCGCGGTCTTGCGCATGGCCTTGCGCAGGGGATTGGTGTTGTCACAAAATCCGGGGGTGTCCACCACCACCACCTGCGCGTCCGGACGATTTATAATCCCCCGAATGCGGGTCCGCGTGGTCTGAGGCTTGGGGCTTGTGATAGCCACCTTCTCCCCCAGCAGGGAGTTCACCAGGGTGGATTTGCCCGCGTTCGGTCGCCCCACCAGCGCCACAAACCCCGAACGAAAATCTTCGGGGGTGGCCTTCTTTTCGGTGCTCCCAAGGAACTCCTCCAACATGTCTTCAATAGTCTCTTCACTCATCAGCTTGCTTCACCTTTAGCGTCGTTAGTCTTGGATGGCTCCGGCAAGGACTCCATGGCCTGCTTCGCCGCGATCTGCTCCGCGCTCTTTTTACTCGTGTCTTTGCCCACCCCACGCTGCATGTCATCAATCCACACCCCGCAGGTAAACACCCGCGCGTGGTCCGGTCCTTCTACCTCAAGGACCCTGTACTCCGGCACCGACGCCCCCACCCGGTGGCAGCGCTGTTGCAACTCGGTCTTGAAGTCCAGCGTGTCAGTGGCTCGCTCAATGGAAGCCTCCATGGCCTCACCAAAGGTCGCCTCCACCGCCCCGAAGCCGCCGTCGAGATAAACCGCCCCCACCAGGGCCTCGTAAGCATCCGCGAGGAGGCTCTTTGTGATCCCCCCCTCCAGGGTTCTCTGCCCTTGCCCCACCCGCAGCTCCCCCTCAAGCTCCAGCGCTGTGGCCTGGGCCGCGAGAGCGTCTCTCCTTACAACCCGCGCCCGACGTCGGCTCAGCTCCCCCTCGGGCGCCTCCGGGTAAGCAACAAAGAGCTGCTGGGCCACCAACACGTCCAGCACCGCGTCCCCCACAAACTCGAGGCGCTCGTTGTGCCCACCGCCATCCCGATTCTCGTTGGCATAGGTGGAGTGGGTCATGGCCTCCCTCAGGAGGGACGGCTCGGCAAAGGTGTACCCCAAACGCTCTTCCAGAGGGGTCACGGTTGTGCGGACTTCACTCATCTCACCCGACTCCCTGCAGCAAGGGCAGCGCGCGATGGGCCGAGCGCGGTGAAATCACCCCGCCTCCCACCACGGCGTCGTCACGATAAATCACCGCCGCCTGCCCCGCGGCCCCGGCGGGCTCCGGCTCCACAAACGAGAGCTTCACGCGCCCGTCCCCCTGGTGCCCCACCCGCACGCGCTGAGGCTTCCCGCGGTAGCGCTGCTGCACCAGCAGCTCCTCGTTCTCCTCGGGTCGTTTCCCCAGCCAGATCACATTCTCCACCAGAATAAACTCGGTCAAGAGCCCGTCCACCGGGCCAACGGTGATGTCTCCACTCTCAGGGTTGATCTCCGTCACATAGAGCGGGTGCGAGGCCGCAATGCCCAGCCCCCGCCGCTGACCGATCGTATAACGATGAATCCCCTCGTGGACACCCAGGGTCTTTCCTTGCGGATCCACAAGCCGTCCCGCTTTCCCACGCCGCCCGGAGATCTTCTCCACCGTGGCCGCGTAGCCCTCCGCCCCCACAAAACAGATCTCCTGGCTCTCCTGCTTGTCGGCCAGGGGAAGCCCCAGGCGACGAGCGTGCTCCCGCACCTCAGCCTTGTTCATTCCGCCGAGGGGAAACCACAGCTCCTGGAGTTGCTCCTGATGCAGTCGGTACAAAAAGTAGCTCTGGTCTTTCTGAGCATCCACCCCCCGTCGCAGTCGATGCAGGTCCCCCTCCTGATCGATGCGGGCATAATGCCCGGTGGCCAGTTTCTCCGCCCCAAGAAGCCTTGCCCGCTCAAGCAAAGGACGAAACTTGACCTTGTAGTTGCAATCCACGCAGGGGTTGGGGGTCTTGCCGGAGAGGTAGGCCTCCGCGAAGGGCTTGATGATCTCCTCCTCGAAAACCTTCTCGTAGTTCAGCACATAAAAGGGGATATCGAGCAAATCGGCCACCTTGCGCGCGTCCCGCATATCGTCCGGGGTGCAGCAGGCCCGATTGGCCTTGGGCGAAGAGCTGTGGGTCTTCATGGCCAGCCCAATCACGTCGTGCCCCTGCTCTTTCAAGAGGGCCGCGACCGCGCTCGAATCAACCCCACCGCTCATGGCTACAACAACTCTCATCGCTTCATCCTCATCTCGTTTAAAACCCTGCCCAGGCGCTCCAACACCTCGTCAACCTCCTCCAGGGTGGTCTCTGCCCCAAAGGAGAAGCGCACCGTCCCGCTGGCGTCCTCAGCCGAGAGGCCCATGGCCAAGAGCGTCTTCGAAGGCGCCGCCTCTCCCGAATGACAGGCTGCGCCGCCACTCACACAGACCCCCACCGCGTCCAGGGCCGCCACCACCTGATGGGAACGCCGCCCGTGAAAACACACCGAGGAGGTCGTGGGGAGCCGCGGAGCCTCTGCCCCCACAACGCTTGTGCCCTCCATCAGGGCCACACCGGCCTCGAAGCGGTCACGACTCTCAGAGCTCGCTCCCTCAGCGTTAAGGTGGCTCAACGCCGCTCGCGCCGCCGCCCCCATGCCCACAATCAGCGCCGCTGCCTCGGTCCCTGGCCGTCGGCCCTCTTCCTGTCCGCCGCCGCCCCAGAGGGGCTTCACCGGAGCCCCCTTTTGAATCACCAGGGCTCCAACTCCCTTAGGCCCGCCAAATTTGTGCCCCGACAAGGCGAAGCTGTCGATTCCGAGGGAGTCAAAGTCGATCTGAATTTTGCCGGTGCCCTGCACCCCATCACAGTGAATCCGCGCGCCATGCTTCTGCGCCAGCGCCGCCACCTCCTGCACCGGCTGCACCACCCCGGTCTCGTTGTTGGCCAGCATCAGCGCCACCACCGACACCTTCTCATCCAACATGCCCGCCATCGCCTCAAGATCTACCCGCCCCGACGCGCTCACCGGCGCCATCTCAATTTGCGCCCCCAGCCTCTCCAGAGCCTCAGCCGATTCCACCACCGCCGGGTGCTCAATGGGGGCCATCACCACCCGGTGGCGCCCCCGGGCCAGCCCCTCCTCCACCCAGCACGTCATGGCGAGGTTGTCGGCCTCAGTGCCCCCGGAGGTAAAAATGACCTCCCCGCTGCAGGTCCCCACCAGCTCCTTGAGCGCCAAACGGACCTCATCGATCTCCACCCGGGCCCGCTGCCCCCACCGATGTGGGCTGGAGGGGTTTCCGGGAAATTGGACAAAAGCCTCCATGGCCAGGAGCGCCTCCGGCCGAAGCGGGGTCGTCGCGTTGTAGTCCAAATAGATCACGATTCTCGTCTT
Source organism: Myxococcota bacterium (assembly GCA_036230545.1). Classification (GTDB taxonomy): domain Bacteria; phylum Myxococcota; class XYA12-FULL-58-9; order XYA12-FULL-58-9; family JABJBS01; genus CAXGXL01. Next base: position 38,169 of record JAZAIZ010000350.1, on the reverse strand, counting down.
TTTCCTGTTTCGTCGTCGCGAGAGAGGGGGTTATCCACCGCCCATCCCCCGCCAACGCACACGTTTTCCCGAGCTTGTCCCCGGGTTACACACAGGGTTATCCACAGGCTGATACCACCCCGCGAAGCTCCTGTCTCGCCTGCGCCGAGAAACTGGCGCAATTCTCCTTTGAATTCGGTAAGATACAAGGCATCTCCCGAAACAGTCCCCCTCAACGCCGCCGGCACCAGCCCTCGAGCTCTCTGTGGAAAGCCCCCGGCCTGAATCCTTAAACACACGCGCTTACCCGTTCAGGAGAATTGACCTGCCATTACCCTCGTGTTAGCGAAACTGCAATGATGAAACGCCTATCGACGTACCTTCCACTGCTTGTTTTTCCTCTCCTTTTTGCCGGCCCCGCCCCCGCGCAGGCCCGCACCATGGAAGCCGGCAGCCTCTGGATGAACAGCAGCTTTGGCTCCGGGGTCAAGCTGGGGTCCCGGGTGGGCGGCTCCAACGGCTTTTTGATGCTCAACGCCGGCACCGAATACCTGCTCAGCCCCGAGCTCAGCGTGATCGCCGACATCGATGTGGGCGTCGCCGGCACCATCCCCCTGCGACTTCACGCAGGAGCCCGCTACCGCCTCACCGGATTGGGCAGCCCACTCTCGCCCTTCGCGCAGCTTCAGCTTACAGCCGGAAGGGTCTACAACGCCCTTGGGGCAGATCTGGGATTGTTTGGAATTCGGGCCGGACTCGGCGCCGATTATTTTATCACGTCCCGGCTGGCCGGTGGATTGGTCACCCACCTGGATCTAAACACGACCCTCGCCGAAACCCGGGCGTTCTACGGAGTGTGGGAGCTCCTGGCGACAGCGAGCTACGCCTTCTAACGACGGTTGAAGGAACTCCGCAACAACGAAGGATCTTCAGAGCTTAACCGAAGCCGCCCTCATCCGAGGAAGGCGACGAAGGCGCTGGATCCGGCGCCGCCTCTGGCGCTGCACCCGCCTGCTCACCGGAGCCATAATCCACCCGCTCGCGAAGCTCTTTACCCACTTTAAAAAAGGGCAACCGCTTCGCCGCGACATGAATCGTAGCGCCCGTTCGAGGGTTACGCCCCGTACGAGCCCGATAATGCTTGCTCACAAAACTTCCAAATCCCCGAATCTCAATACGGTCCCCGCGAACGAGCGCCGCCGTCATGGAATCAAAGACATGATTCACAACCGCTTCCGCACGCTTACGCGGCAGGTTCGTACCTTCAACAATTTTTTCTATCAGATCAGACTTATTCATGGTCTGTCCGCCCTCCAATCAGCCATTCCCTACTGCGAATGTTGGTTATCCACTCGAGCCCCCTGGCGCCCCCGACAGGATTCGAACCTGTGGCTTGCAGGGATTAGGAATCCCCAGCTCTATCCTGCTGAGCTACGGGGGCGTTCGATATCCATGCTTGCCTGGCCTTATTCTGCCGACACCATAATTCTAGGGTGAATCAATAGTCAGGTCAATAAGTTAGCAAAGCATGAGTATCAATAGGGGCAACTCGAGCTCGACCACCGAGGGCGGCGAGTTCGATAACAACAGCGATCTCGGCGGAGAGCGCGCCACACTGGGCTACCAACTCACAAACGGCCTTAGCCGTACCACCGGTGGCGAGAAGATCGTCAACGATCACAACACGATCCCCGGAACGGAGGGCGTCCCGATGAATCTCAAGGCTGTCGTGACCATATTCGAGTTCGTACGATGCAGAGAACGTTTCTCGGGGTAATTTCCCCGGCTTTCGAGCCAGAACCAGTCCTTTTTGGAGTTTGTAGGCCAACACCGACGCGAAGAGAAAGCCACGGCTCTCCACCCCAACGAAATGGCTGATATCCATCTCGGCGTAACGTCGTGCGAAAGCGTCCACCACCTCCACGAGCCCCTGGGGATGCTGCAGAACCGGGGTGATATCCTTAAAAAGAATACCCTCCTTCGGAAAATCCGGCACATCCGCAATGAGCTCTCGAACTAAATCCATGGGCATGGCGATAGCCCAGCCAGCCCCTAATGTCCAGAAGCGCTTGAATTTTCTCGTTCTCTACTCCCCCAACAGCTCCTTAACCTCATCGGAGAACTCCCGCTCGGCCCCCCGATGCAAAATCAAAGGAGGAAGCTCCTCCACGCCATCCGACGCTTGACCCGAGAGCTCCACCAAATAATGCCGCGAAGCGTCACCACTTCGTGCGATCACCGGTCGCGCCCGCACGACGCCTCCCCCAAGCTCTTTGGCTAATTCCCCAAGCTCTGCAAAGCGCTCCGCCCGCAGGACCACATCAACGCTGCCCCCGGCGCGAGTCACCCCAAAGCTCACCTCCACAAAATCCCGCAGGGTCCCATGACGCTCAAAGCGCGCCTCATCGCGCCCCACTCCTGAGGAGGGCCGCCCGGAGTTCGCAGCAAAATAAGGCGGGTTAAACACCACCCCCTCGTGCGCCTCCAAGGTCAGCTCCCGCAGATCCCCGCAGATCACACGCCCACGATCCGCGAAGCCGTTCTCCTTGAGGTTGCGCTCACAAAGCGCGGCCAAAGCCGGCTGACGCTCCACGAAGGTCACCTGCTCCGCCCTGCCACGTTTGAGCAGCAGCAGGCCCAACACGCCACAGCCCGCCCCCAGCTCCAGCACCCGACCACGGGGGCGGGAAAAGCCCGAGAGCAGCACCGGATCGAGGTTAAAGCGATACCCCTGGCCCCGGGCCGGCTGCCACAGCGACAGCTCCCCACGCAACAATGCGTCCTGGGTGAAGCCCGAGGTGTCCATGGTCCTTACCCCCGCTCCTTGAGCGCCTGCCGCAGCAGCCCCGTGGCCAGAGCACCTTCACGATAAACGATGAGCCCCTCCTCACCCCATCCCACCACCGTGGAGGGGGCCGCGCCCGGCGCAGGGCCGGAATCAATCACAAGATCAACTTCTTGCAGGAGGCCACCCAAATCGTCCACAGAGCGGGCGGCGTCATCGCCGGCGAAGTTTGCGCTGGTGGCGGTGACCACGCCGCCAGCCAAAGCCGCCACCTTCTGCGCCACCTCGTGGGGAGACACCCGGATCCCGGCCGTCCCGGTGGGGCTGAGCACCTGTGCGGGGACCTCCCCCAAGGGACGGGCCGCCACGGTGAGCGGACCAGGCCAGAGGCCTCGACCCAACTCCCCAAGGGGACCGGTCAGATCACAATAGGCCTCCGCCGCCTCAAGGGACGCCGCAATCAGGGGGAAAGGCTTGCGAGAGTCGCGCCCCTTCAACGTGGCCAGGCGTCCCATGGCCTCGCCCTGGAGGTCAGGCCGCGCGCCAATCCCGTAGGTGCTCTCGGTGCAAAACACCACCAGGCCACCGGCCTCAAGCACCGCGCGGGTGACGTCCCACACCCGGGGATCTGTATCGGAAATAATGGAAGCGACAGTCTCTTTCATGCCTTCTCTTGCCCCGCTCCCCCTGCCTCGTCAAGACCGCCCCTTCCGAATTCCCAGCGCAAAAGCGCCATAGACCTTGGACAGCAGAGTAACTATTCGATAGACGGGCGCCCTGATGACCTCTCCCAGCGCTCCATCCTTTGACCTCTCCCTTGTGATCCCGGCGCAAAACGAAGAGTCTCGCCTGCCAGCGACCCTCACTCGAATCTCTCGACTCGCGCAGGAGCGGGCCCTGCAAATTGAAGTGATCATCGCCGACGATGGCTCCACCGACGCCACCCCCCACCTCGCTCAGAGCGCCCCAAAAAACCTCACCACACGGGTCCTGCCCTCCCCCCGTGCCGAGGGCCCCGGAGCGGCGGTCAAGCGAGGCGTGCTGGCCTCCCGGGGCGCCCGGGTTTTGATCTGCGATGCAGACGGGCCGGTCCCTTTTGCAGATCTCCGCCTCCTCGAAGCGGCCCTCGACGCCGGCGCGCAGGTCGCCGCCGGCTCCCGTGCCCTGGCACGATCCTCCATCCTGCGCTCGCAGCCCCCCCACCGAGTGTGGATGGGCAAAGTGTGGCGCCGCGCCGTTCGCTCCATCGCGCCCACCGGCGTGAGCGACACCCAATGCGGCTTCAAACTGCTGGAGCACCAGGCCGCGCACCGCATCTTTGAAAGAGCCCAGGAGCCGGGTTTTGTTTTTCACGTGGAGGCCCTCTTAATCGCCCGCTCCCTTGGCTACACCATCACCGAGGTCCCCATCCGCTGGAGCGATGCCCCCGGCAGCAAGGTGCGACTCCTGCAGGACTCCCTCACCATGCTCGCGTCCCTGCTTCGATTGTCCCGTCGCCACGCAAGGCAACTCAAACGCAGCCCCCCGGAGATCTCCCATGCCCACTGATGCACCGGCGCTCTTTGGCGTCTCCACCTCCCCCGAAGACGCGGCCATCGTCATTCTCCCGGTCCCCTTCGACGCCACCGCCTCCTACGAAAGAGGCGCCCACCGGGGCCCCCAGGCCGTGTTGGCCGCGAGCCCTCAGATTGACTTCTGCGACCAGCACTTTGGTGAGGCAATCCAAGCGGGCATCGCCATGCTCCCCCTGCCCCCAACCATCGCCGGTCAAAACCACACCCTCGCGCCCCTCTGCGATCAAGCCCGAACGCGCCCAACCCCCGAACTCCTCGCTAAGATCAACGAAGGAGGCGCAGCCCTGAACGCGTGGGTTTATGAAAGCGCGCGTCATTGGATGGAGCAGGGAAAAATCGTCGGAGTGCTCGGGGGCGACCACTCCACCCCCTTTGGCACCATCGCCGCCCACGCTGAGAGATTTGAGCGCCTGGGGATCCTGCACATCGACGCCCACCACGACCTCCGGGACGCCTACGAGGGCTTTCAATGGTCCCACGCCTCCATCATGCACAACGTGCTGGAGCAAACCTCCGGGACGTCCATCACCCAGGTGGGAATTCGGGATTTTTGTGTTGAAGAGCGAGACCTCGCCAAAACCTCTCCCCGGGTGGTCACATTTTACGATCAGGACCTCGCCGATGCTCGGCTTGGGGGCGAGACCTTCGCCGCGCAATGCGAGACGATCCTCCAAACCCTGCCAGACCACGTCTACCTCTCCCTGGACATCGACGGCCTCGATCCGAGCCTCTGCCCCAACACCGGCACCCCGGTCCCCGGGGGGCTCAGCTTTCATCAGCTGGCCTTCATGCTTCAGGCGCTCGTCGCCTCCGGCAAAACCATCGTGGGCTTTGATCTCTGTGAAGTGTCGCCGGGAGAATCCGGCGAGTGGGACGCCAACGTGGGCATGCGGGCGCTCTACAAGCTCTGCGGAGCCGCCCTCAAGTCGCGGGCTTAATAGGCGTTAGGCGAAAGAAACCCACCGCAAATCGTGCGAACAAGAATCTTAAGGTCCAGCACAAAGGACCAGTTCTCGATGTAATAAAGGTCAAACTCGATGCGCTTGGCGATGCTGGTCTGCCCCCGCATTCCGTTCACCTGCGCCAACCCGGTCATGCCCGCCTTCATCTTGTGGCGAAGCGCATATCGGGGGATCTCTTTCTTGAAGTCCTCAATGAAGCAGGGCTGCTCGGGGCGCGGCCCCACCAGGCTCATCTCCCCCCGCAAAACGTTCCAGAGCTGTGGCAACTCGTCCATTGACGTCCGCCGCAAAAACACCCCGATAGGGGTCCGACGATTGTCCACCACGCTGGTCATCTGCTTGCCGCCGGCTTCGGCGTCCACGGCCATGCTCCGAAATTTGTGCATATAAAAGGTGCGCCCGTCGATCCCCACCCGCTCCTGCTGAAAAAAGACAGGCCCCCGGCTGCTCATACGAACCAGCAGTGCAATCACCCCCAAAAGCGGCGCCGTGAGCAACAAGCCCACCAGCGCGAAGGTAAAATCAAAAGCGCGCTTAAAGACGCGGCTCCAACCATGCATGGGCGAAAGCTGAAGGTTCACCACCGGCATGCCGCTGAACTCTTCGATGCCCCCACAGAGATTGGCAAACTGATAAAAGTCCGGCACCATCCGCACATCCACCGTCTCAAGAGAGAGCCGCTTCATCAACTCCGGCAAGGCCGCAAGCTGCTCCATGGGCAGCGCCACCAGAACCTGATCAACGGAGCGCTCACTTACGATCTCCTTGATCTCAGCGGCGGTCCCAAGCACCGGATATGCCAACTCCCCCTCCGCCGGCGCTTCACCCTCGGCGCTAACATAGCCTGTCACTCGCAGCCCCAACCAGGCCTCGGACTCGACCGTGCGGGTAACCTGCTGCGCTAAATCCCCGGTTCCAACAATAACAACATGGCGCAGGTTAAAGCCGGAGGAGCGCAGGCGCCGTAAAAAGAGCCGGGACAACACTCGGGCCGTACAGATGGTCGAGAAGGCCAGCAGCGCCCACATCCCCATCACAAAGCGAGAATAGCGAACATCCCGGAAGAAATAGGTCACCGCGACAACCAGCAAAAACACCAGGGCCGTGTTTTTCAAGACGTCCAGAATCTCCGCCGAAACGCTGCCACTGCGCCGACTGCGGTAAAGCCCTCCGAGCCACCCCGCCAGGGGCCAACTCACCACCAGCAAAAACCCCACCACGAAGGTCTCCCGCGGCTCAGACATCGTCGTATAGGGAAGGTACTCAGGAAACGAAAAGCGGACCCCATAGGCCACCAAAAAAGAGAGGCCCGCAAGGATGGTGTCACGCATCACGAGGATGGACTGAAAAAATCGATGGTATTTCTTTAACATACTCTTCTTCTGCTCCCGGAGCGAAACCACTAGCAAAAACCGGACCGTATTGTTGGAACTCCCCTTAAGATCATCGCCTCCGGCGGAGGTTCGGCTCGCCCTCTTCAGGAAAAACCGTCGAATAATCGGGGCACTTATAGGTGAACCGGCCACGGCGCACAAGAATTGGGCAACCCAAATCCTGCAACGGGGCGCCGATACCACCCCGCCCCCACTCTGTCCATGGCTTTGTGCACTGCGACACCCAAGTCGCTAAGCACGGGATATCCCTTAAGAATGCGGCGCCAGTTCAGCGACCACTTCCTGCAAACCCTCAACAAATGCGGCAACTTGAAAGCGTCGTGCCTGTGCCTGCAGGGTGTCCCGGTCAAAATGACCCGCTCGCCACCCCGCCTCAAGAACCTCCACCGCCGCGCCAATCGCCTCAAGGGTGGAGTCCTGAAAGAAGACCCCCGTCGCGTCGGGCCCCTCACCGATGACCGTCTCCAACGCCCCGCCACAACCGAGAGCCACCACAGGACACCCCGCCGCCATCGCCTCAAGGGGCACAATCCCAAAGTCTTCGACGCCACAAAACAGGAGCCCCCGGGCACGACCGTAGGCGTCCCGCACCTGCTCTCGGGTAGCCCCGGACACAAAGCGCACCCCCTCCCCCGCGAGGGAGCGCAGGCTCTCAAGCTCCGACCCGGCCCCAATCACTGTCAACGCCGCCCCGGTGGCGGTAGCCCAACGCACCGCAAGATCGACCTTTTTGTAGGGCACCAGCGCGCTCACCACGAGATAGCCCTCCCGCGGTCCCGCCTCCGCCCCCTCAAAGAAAGACACGTCCACCGGCGGATAAAGCCGCCGCGCATCCCGCCCCCAATAACGCTGAATCCGGGCTCCCACAAAATCGGAGTTGGCCAACAGCTGCGTGGGGCGCTGACTGCTGCGTCGGTCCCACGCCCGAAGCGGAATGGTCGCCAAACGGGCCGCTGGCTCTGCGAGCGCCCGCATCGCCGGCCCCCCGGGCAGGTATTGCGGCAGCTGGTCCCAGATATAACGCATGGGGCTGTGAATATAAGAGATGTGGGTCTGGTCCGGCGTAATCCGAACGCCCTTGGCCACGCAATGGCTCGTGGAGAGGATGAGGTCAAAGCCCGAGAGGTCCAGGGCCTCAATGGCCCGGGGAAAGAGCGGCAGGTAGCGACGAAACGACTCGGGCGCCCCGGGCAGATCCTGAATAAAGCTCGTGATGATGGGGTGACGCTCAAGCTCGGGGTGCACCGTCCCGGGGCGATGCACCAGGGTATAAATGGGGGCCTCCGGAAAGAGACGCGCCATTTCCAAAAGAACGTTCTCGCCCCCCCGCTGGGAGACGAGCCAATCGTGAACCAAAGCTACTCGCATAATGGGCCCGACATGCCACAGCTGGAGTTCCAAGCGCAAGGCCACAGCCGGAGTTCGTCGCCCAAAGCCTCCCTAAAGCTCATAGCGCAGGGACATCCCCACAACGCCGTCCAATCCCGACTCCTTGCGCGCCTGGGCGTCGGACATCGCCAGGGTCAAAGCCTTTCTCACGCTCGCGTCCACGGAGATATAACGCCACACCTGCATCGAGAGAGCCGCGTAGAAATATTCGTGGGGGTTGTCGGGCGAGAGGGTGGGCTTGGGGTCTTTGATGTTGCGCAGGTGATAGGCCAGGTAAAAACTCAGGGCCTTCCGGGAGCCGGGCAGATAGAGGTCGCGCACCTGCCCCATCATGGTGAAGTTACGCCCCGAGAAGCGCGTCTCGACCGACTCATCCCCCACCGTGTCGGTGTCTTCATAGGAGACCAAAAAGGCGAGCTTGCGGTGAAGGCGGTAGATAAACTCCGAGTAGACCCCCCACCGCGGAACGGTCTCGTTCTGCAGCTCCTCAAGGAGCGCCAACTTTGGGGTCACCGAATCGCCGGCGCCATCCACAGGAAATCGCCAGCGATAGAGCGAGTAGGTCATATCAAAATAGGAGGGAATATAGCTGGCCTGACTGAGCCGCGCCTCAAGCCGCAAGCGAAACACGTGGGTGGTGCGACCGGTGACGTTGGCCCGCACCAGCGTTCCAATGGCCCCGCCAAGGCCCCCACCCACCTCCGAGAAGAGCCCCGAGAGATCCACATAGGGCTTGATGTCGAGGTTGTCGGTGCGAAAGAGCTTCATCTCGGCGTCCAGACCCAGGGCGTGCACGCTGCGATGACTGTACTCGCCGGTCTCGGCGTTTCGCTGGTAGGGAGCGTCTCGGTCCACCGCGTAGGTCAGACCAAGGGAGAGTCGCTTTAAAAAGCCATCCTGCTCCGAGGACAAAATTGAGGGCCGCATAAAAGCCAGCGCCCCAAACACATGGGGATCCATCACGTCGTCCACGAAGATCTCCGTCCCCGCCCACTCACCGTAGGTGTCAAAGGAGAGGGAGAGCTTGTCCGGTCGGTCCGGTCGCACATCATATTCGGGGAAATAATCGTTCACCACGTTGGGGGTGAAATAACGCATGATCTGACCATGCCCCAGGGTCCCCGAGAGGGTCCGGCTGAAGTCCACATAAAGCGAGGACTCCTTCTGCCCAAACTTCAGCTCCCGTAAGACCTTGGTGTAATGCAGGCCCGTGGTCCACCCATCCTTCCACTGCTCACTGGCCGGCCGCTCCCCGGTGCCGATGGGCACTCGAAAGGGCGCCGCCAGACTGAACTGCAGGGCGTTCCCGTGACCAAAATAGGAGAACTCCGGCGAGAGCACCATGGAGCCGGAGCGGTTCATCGAGCCCCCCCCCATACGAAAGCCCACCGCCGTCTGCTCCGGGGTCAACAAAGCCGGCCCCAGGTGGGTGACCGCGCCCTTCAAGAACGAGCTGGTAAACTGCAGGGGCCGCATCTCGCCGGCGTGCTCCGTAAGAATCGCCCCACCGCCCAGGCCCCCGGAGTCGCCAGAGCCATGCAGCCCCAGCTCCGAGAGGAAGGGATCCCAATTGGCCGGCACCGAATTGCTCCCCTCAAAGAGCATATTCTTTGGAGCGGTGCCAAGCCGCGACGAATAGCGCCCCGGCGGCAAAGAGAGCACCCGCCGCCCCCCAGCAAAGCGCGACGAATAATAGCGAGTGGAGAGGCGGTCAAAGGTGACGCGGCCCTTCCCCGCCGCGGCGTGGATAAACTCATCGTCCCCCACATAGATCCCCACATGAGAGATGCGAGTCTCGCCGGGCTTGGACACAAAAAACACCAGGTCACCGGTGTCGAGGTCATACCCCCGGGTCTTGACCCCCACCTTAAATTGGTCACGGGAGACCCGGGGAATGTCGTAACCGTTTTCGGCGAAGACCTTGTTCACAAAGCCGCTGCAATCATAGCCCCCTTTTCCGATGCCCCCCCAGACATAGGGCGTGCCCAAAAAGTCGCGGGCGGTCTTGATCACTTCAACGCCGCTTGGGGCCTCCTTGCGGGGCACCACCTTCAACATGTCCGAGCGCCACGCCAGCCAGGGGGAGGTGTTCACCTCAAGCCTCGGCGCGGGAACCCCCGAGAGGTCGAGCTGCTCGATGGTGGGCTCCAAAGCCCGACACCGCTCCGCGGGTTCTGCGACCGCCACGCTCAACTGCAACACGAGTAAAAGCCCTGCTACCATCCTCCAACCATCCTCTCCGCCTCGAAGCGTCCGCTTAAACGAGACCCCGCTCCCAACACCACCTCATGGCGTCATTACGCTGTGTTCATCGTGAATAAAAGATAAAAAAACGCCTCTCCCATGGACGCCAGCCTCACCCCAAAAATTCATCCCCCACCAGCACCTCTCACAACGCTCCGTGCCCCACGTCCCGATACAAAATCTCCAAAGACCGGGCGATCTGCTCATGACTGCGCAGCAGCGTCCCGGCCCGACCCCGCTCCCCCAAAAGCACCCCCACCTCGGGGTTGGCCCGCAGGCGGTTAAAGCACCCCGCGAAGCTCTCCGGATCTCCCATGGGCACCACAAAGCCCCCCGGGATCTCCTCCATCAACTCCCTTGAGCCTTCCGTGGCGGTGGCTACGCAGGGGATCCCACAGGCCATGGCCTCCAGCAGCGCGATGGGTTGCCCCTCCCAGAGGGAGGAGAGCGCAAAGATATCCAGCGCCGGCAGCAGCGCGTGCACGTCCCGGCGGGAGCCCACAAAATGAACACGCTCGGCAATGCCCCGGGCCTGGTGCTCAAGTGCCCCCCGCAGCTCACCATCCCCAATGAGCACCAGCTCCATGTCGGGGCAAAAGGCCATGGCGTCAATCAGATGATGCAACGCCTTCTGGGGGACCATGCGCCCCACCGTGCCCACAATAAACGCGTCCGGGGAGAGCCCCAGGGTTTGTCGAGCAGCGTTTTTGTCGCCGGGCTTGAAGCGCTCGGTGTCGACGGCGTTGGGCACGTAGGTCCCCGGCCCGCTCAGCAGCCCCCGCCGCCGGAGGTCTTTCAAGTCCATGTTGGAGACACTGACCACATGCTGCACCCCCCGGCAGGCGACGCCCTCAGCGGTGGAATAGATCCAGCGCCGCAGGGGGGTCGTCTCTTTGCGATACGCCAAACCATGCGCCGAATAGATGCTTGGCAAGGGCCGCCCCACCAGGTTGCCGAGGCTCCCAAAAAAGGCCGCCCGAGTACCGTGATAATGCACCACATCGGGCTTCAGACGATGCAGCACCCGCCGCAGCCGCCAGGCCATCAGGGGGCTCCATCGGGCCTTCATGAGATCCAGCGGAACCGACTCAAAGCCTTCGTCCTGCGCCCACTCCCCGAGCGAGCCATCCAACCCGGTGACCAACGAGCAGCGAATCTCGCGCTCCCGCAGCACGGGCAAAATACCTTTAAGATGATCCGCGCCGCCCCCACGGGCCGCGGAGGCCATAATCTGAACTACGTGCATGCCCCGGCTATGGCACGGGTCCGAAGACCTCGCAAGTTTATTCAGGGAGCTTTCCCCGCAAACGCAGCCAGGCAGCCATCACTCCGCGGTGCAGGCGTCCCCGGTGCTTGCCCCAAAAATAGAGCTGACTCTCCCGATAGGCCCGCTCGGACGCCGCCGACGCAGTGCGGGCGCTCTGCCCGCGATGATGCACCAGGGTCACCGAGGGCTCAAACCAAACCGGCCCCACCGCCTCACCAAGACGCAGGCAAAAATCGATGTCTTCAAAATAGAGAAAAAACCCTTCGTCAAACCCAGCCACCGCGTCAAAATCGCGCCGGCGCACCATCAGCACCGAACCCGCCACCCAGGACACCTCCCGGGCCTCACCGAGCCACCGGTCCACCATTGCGCGCGCCAGGCTTCCGCCCCGGTCAAAGCCCCGCTGCACCACACGCCGCACAAGCTCAGTGCCAAAACCGGGCCTCAAACCAACGCTGAGCTGAAGCTCCCCCTCACCATCCACCTGACGAAAACCCATCCCCGCGGCGCCGGGGCGCCCCAGAAATGCCCGAGTCATCTCAGCCAACCCCTCTGGTCCCACCCGGGTGTCCGGATTAAGCAGGAGCAGGATCTCCCCTTCGGAGCACGCCGCCCCTTCATTAACCGCGGCTGAAAACCCGCGATTCTCCGGACTCTGCACCCAGCGAACCCAGGGAAAGTCCCGGCGCACCGTCCCCACGGCAGGATCCACCGAGGCGTTGTCAACAACAATGACCTCCACCTCCAGGGGCTCTCCCTCCACCGACTGCCCGGGGCCCTGCACTGCGGGCTCAAGGCTCTCCACGCACTCGCGCAGCAGCTGCCCGGCGTTATAACTGACAATGAGAAGGGAAAGTTTCATTTGGGGGTCACCAACCCCGCAAGCAGCGGTTCATCCGCCGCCCTGGGGATGAGCGCATCTTTCAGAATCGAAGGCCGGCGTCAACCGGAACCTTAATTGGTAAAATCGCTCCCGGGCTCCCAGCCCAGAAAGGTGTCGATCTCATACTCGTCCGAGGGGGTCCGAATTTTGGACAACCCCGTCACCTCCACCTGACGCACCCGCTCACGAGTGAGGTTGAGGATGTCCCCCACCTCTTCGAGGGTGACACCCCCGCGCTCGGCGACATCGAGGGAGCAGGTCTCCTCCATCTGCCACACGTCCAGCTCGGGGAAGTTCATCTTGATGGAGCCCGTCTCGGGGTTCACATCCAGATAAAGGTGGTATTTGCACGCCACAAAGAGACAGGGTCGCGAGGCCGAGCGGCACTCGCTTCGATTCATCGGTCGGTCATAGGGAATAATCTCAAGGACGTCCCCGGCCCGCTGCCGTCGCCGCTCTTCCCGCTGGATCTCCCGGCGTGACATCGTTTTCGGTCGCCCACGTTCCGTCGGCATCTCATCCAATGGCATCTCGGAACGCGCATCCCTCGAAGCTTTAATCACCATGTTTTCTCCTCATTACCCCAGGGCCCTCCAACCCTTGGGGAAACGCGGGTCGCTCTCCTCCAAGAACTCCCCGCACCAACCACTGCTCCCACCTGAGCAACCTCACTGTCTTCAGAGCCGCTGACCTCCCTGAAACGCCTCCGGCCCTTGGCTTCGGCTTAGCTGACAATCCTGCCTGAATAGATATTCAAAGCGTCGCCTCCCCAAAACGCCAGGCACCTTTCCATCACCTATCAACCACACTCGCCAGGCAGATCCCCCCACGGAATCGCCGGGCACAGGGTCGAAGCTCTTGTGTCGTTAGAAAGGAGCATATTCTTTCGCTATAGGCTTTTGGATCCACGGTCAAGAACATTCAGAGTGGCGCGAGAGCAGGATTCGCGCCGCCTGGGCATGGGCCGCACCTCACTCAACAGCCCTGGACCCGCCTCCTCGGGAGAGGCCCATCCCATGGGGATATGAAAATATTTAAACGCTTATTTAAGACGGGTTTTGCACACAAAAACACAACGAACGTGGCGTCGATTATTTTTGCATTTAGTTCCCCAACGACGCCTCTATCCTTTCGGTTGGGTGAGAGGATTGTCGCAATTCGGGACGCCCTTCGCCCCACACCAGATCCCCCAACGAAAAGGGCGCCGCGCTCCTGATGAGATAAAGCACATCACTCTCCCGGCGCTCCACCCCAACCACGCGTCGCTCACCTTCAACCGGCAAGCTCGCCATAGAGCCTCCCGCCAGCTCCATGGCCCCGGCCCCGCGCCACACCACCAAGAGAAAATACCCCGCACCCCGAGGCAAAAAAACCACCTGCCAACCACCGCCCGCAGCTTTGCGCAAAAGAGTCGCGTCCTGCTTTGCCATGGCGCCTCTCCCTTGGGTAAGCGCCCCGCTCTTGGCCTTCAGGGTCAACACCGGCGGCGCACTGAGCACCTGCGCGAGAGGCCTCGCCACCATGGACACGTCCTCCGCGGGCGCCACCCGGGCCAGCTCCCGCTCTACGGGCGCGGGCTTCTCAACCAGGGGGACGCGCTTGGCGCGAATGGCGTCAGGCGTGGCGGCCGGAGCCTCTCGCCGGGCCAGCATCGGCTTGGGCGTGGGGGGCGCCACCTCAGGCTTCACCGACGGCGCCGCCTGTCTCGCCCTCAAGCGAGGCGCCGGAGCCTCGGCCCCCTCCGCAAAATAATTCTGACTCTTCAGGTAATCCGACGCCGTCAACGCCAGCACAAGCGAGCACGCCGCCGCCAGCGAGGGCCCCACCCCCCAACGCAAAAAGCGCCCCCAGCCAGAGCCCTGTGGCGCGTTCATGCGCTTGTCCAGCTCCGCCCGCGCCACCACCCGGTGGGCAAACTGCTCCGGAGGATCTGCGATAATAAACTCGGTCCGCGTAGCCCGCAGCACCTCCAACCGCTCCCGCAGCGCCGCGTCCTCCTCAAGGGTGGTCCTCACCCGGGTCTGCACCTCCTCGGGCAAATCCCCAGCGAGGTAGCGCTCCAAAAGCAGGTCTGGGACCGCCTGGTTTTTTTCCGCCTCTCTCATCACGCTCCCTCCCTTGCACGGTGGAGTTTCACCTCTCTTTTCAAAATAGTCCGGCGCTTCTCCGTAAACGTCGCAAACTTCTTCAAGCGTTTGCCGATGGTCCGTCGCGAGAGGTCCAGGGCCTCGCCGATCTCCTCCTGACTAAACCCATCCACGTGGGAGAGCACCCCAATGGTGAGGGTCTCCGAGTCCATCCCCTCGGTGAGAGCCGCGAGCTCGCCAAGCACCATCGCGGTGTCCTCTGGCCCGGCCGAGGGGGCGCCCCGATCCCGGGTCTCATCAAAGGGATAATGGGTACCGGCGGTGGTTCTTCGGCGCAGCCGGTCGATCGAAAGGTTAGTCGCGATACGGTATAAATATGTGAACAAAGAACTGCGCCCCTCAAAGCGGGCGCGATCGCGCCAGAGCTGGCAAAAGGCCTCCTGCAGGAGCTCCCGAGCCTCATCTTCATTGCCCACAAGCCGCAGACAGCGGTGATAAAGGGCGTGCCCATAGCGCTCATAAAGCCGGGCAACATCGGATTGCTGTATCACAGAGACCCTCTTCCGCAGGTAGCCTGCGCCGAATTTGGGGAATGGACGAGGCGTCTACCCATGGGGCAGCTCGAAGGCGAAGGGAAACACCACCCGTTGCCTGCCCGAGGGGGCGTTGGCGTCAAAATGAACCACAAAGAGCTTCTCTTTAACACACTGGTCAAACTCCGCCGAGACGGAGTCGGCCACCGGCACCTCGCCCTGAAACACCAGGCCCTCCTCGCCACGAACCTCCGCCTGAAAGGTGACAATCACCACCTGCTCCCGGTCCCGGGCTCCGCTGAACTCAGCCAGATAGCATTCTTTCACCCCGGGCCGCGCGGCGTTAACCGCCTGCACCACCCCGGACGCGCTAAGCGTCACCCCCTTCTCCTCCGAGGGCGCCTCCGCGCTCAGAGCAGGGACCGACGCGGGGGGCGGCTCGGCGTCGAAGTCCTCACGAAAATCAATCGCCCCCGAGAGGTGCGCCGCCCAGGCGAGGCTGCCAGCCACCCCCAACCCCAGGATCATCCCGTAGCGTTCCCGCTGGGTGAATGCTTTTCGCGATTTTGCTGCCATGCCCTCTCTTGTATGGCTTTCCCCCGACGGTTTCAACCACAAGGCCTCCCCCACCCAGCCGAGGGGATGCAATCCCCAACGAAACCTGTTAAGAGCGCGCCACACTCCCTCCAAGGACACTCCATGCCCAACAACACCCCTGACTTTGACCTCCTGGTAATCGGCGCAGGCAGCGGCGGCCTCGCAGCGGCCAAGCGCGCGGCCTCCTATGGCGCCCGCGTAGCCATCGTGGAGAGCTCCCGGGTGGGGGGCACCTGCGTGATTCGCGGCTGCATCCCCAAAAAGCTCATGGTCTACGCCGCGCAGCTTGGGGCCTCGCGTCGCCTGGCCCAGGCCTACGGATGGCGCGACTCCCTTGGCGAGCTCAGCTGGCCCGATTTGGTGACTTTTCGAAACGCCGCGGTGCTTCGTCTGGAGGAGATGCACGAGCGCAACCTTGCCAAAGCCGGCGTCACCCTGCTTAAGGGACACGCTCGACTCCTCGACGCGCACCAGGTGGCCGTGGGCGAGGACACGCTGCGAGCCAACAACATCCTCATCGCCACCGGCGCCCGCCCGATCCATCCTCCGCTCCCGGGGGCAAGCGCGGCCATCAACAGCGACGGGTTTTGGGACCTCCCTGAGCGCCCGAGCTCGGCAACCATCATCGGCGGGGGCTACATCGCCGTGGAGTTTGCCTCCATTTTACAGGGGCTCGGATGCTCCACCACCCTGCTGGTGCGCTCGCGGATCCTCAGGGAGTTTGACGCCTCCCTGGGAGAGCACCTCAGCACGGCGCTCCAACGCCAGGGAGTGAGGGTTCACCAGGGCGCGGCGATTCAACACATCGAAGGCGGCACCGTGGCCTTCCACGACGCCGAGGGGCAGCCCCAGGAGGTCACCTCCGACGCCTGCGTCCTCTTCGCCGCGGGGCGCGCCCCCAACACCGAAGGGCTTGGGCTTGAAAACGCCGGGGTCGTCCTCAACCAAGGGGGCGCCATCGAAGTGGACGCCGAGCACCGCACGTCCGCCCCCCACATCTTCGCCGTGGGCGACGTCATCGGCCAGGCCCAGCTCACCCCCGTGGCCATCCGCGCCGGTCGCAGCGTCGCTGATCGGGAGTTTGGGCCCTCCTCCACTCCCATGTCCTACGACGACATCCCCACCGCCATCTTCTCGTGCCCGCCGGTGGGCACCGTGGGCCTGAGCGAGGCGCAAGCCCGGGAACGCCACGGCGACGACCTGGATATTTTTCAGGCCACCTTTAACCCCATGCTCTACTCCCCCTGTGCCCCGGAGGACAAAGTGCCCACCTTCATGAAGCTGCTGGTGCAACGCTCCACCGACCGGGTGCTGGGATTTCATATGGTGGGCGATGACGCCCCCGAAATCATTCAAGGCTTCGCCGCGGCCCTGAAAGCCGGCGTCACCAAGACGCAGCTCGACAGCACCACCGCCATTCACCCCACCGCCGCCGAAGAGTTTGTGCTTATGCGTTAAGCTCGGGGGCCACACGAGGCGCCAGAGTCGCGAGAGCCTCCGTCAAGGGACTGTGCACAAAGAGGGTGGTCCCAATCCCGGGAGTGGACTCCAACTGAACCTTCCCCTTCAGCAGCGCCGCGCGCTCGCGCATCCCGTGCAGCCCCAACCCGCCGCCGAGGTCCAGGCCACGCTGCCCCTGGGACATATCAAAGCCGCAGCCGTCATCCTCAATGATAGCCCGCACCTCGTGGTCCTGTCGCTCCACGATAATGCTCACGGTGCTGGCCCCCGCGTGCCGCGCCACATTGGTGAGGGCCTCCTGCAAAATACGATAGAGGGTGGTCTCCAACACCAGCGGGAGCCGGTTTTGCGCGCCCAAACCCCGAATGTGCACATCCACGTCGATGTTGTGGGACTTCGAGTATTCATCCCCATAGCGCTCCATGGCCGTGGAGAACCCGAGGTCATCCAGCACGCTGGGGTGCAGTCCCCTCGCCAGTCGACCCAGCTCCTCCAGGGTGCGCGAGGTCAACGCCCGCAAATCCACCACCCGCTCCCGCTCGACAGGAGAGTCAATGGTCGCCTCATGGGCCTTGAGACGCACCAGCAATGAAGTGAGCGACTGGCTCGTCTCATCGTGCAGCTCGCGGGCGATGCGACGTCGCTCGGCGTCTTCGGCGGAGATGACCCGCTCGATAAATTTGTTGCGCAGCTCCTCCACCTGCTTGCGCTCGGTCAGGTCCCGCGCCACGCAAACCACCGCCCGAAGGTTTTGCTCATCGTCCAGGATCTTGGCGCTGGAAAAAGACACCGGAATGAGCCTGCCCTCGCGGGTGCGATAGGCCGTCTCAATCTCATTGCCCCCCTGCAGGTCCTCCTCGGTGAGCAGCTGCTCGCAGGTCAGGCCCTTCCCCGCCTCGTCGCCCTCGCTAACCAGAATCTCCCGAAAGTCGAGGCCAATGGCTTCAGCTTCGGCATACCCCAGCATGGAGGCCGCCGCGGGGTTGATGGTTTGAATCAATCCCGAGCGCCCAATAACGATAAGCATCTCGTTGATGGCGTGAATAACGCTGTCATACCATTGCTCGGCCACCGCCGAAGCCAAGAGCTCCTGAAAGCGCACCGCCGGCAGCTGCCGCAAAACCTTGACCTCCAGCAGCTTGCGCAGATCTCCCAGCACCCGCCCCACGGAGTTTTCACCACCCTCTACCCCAATGGCATCATCTTCCTGGGCGTGGGGCCCAAGCAATTGATTAACCAGGGTTCGCATCTCACGCAGCTCAGCGACGCTGATTTCCAAATGACCTTCATTCATGGGGGGCTCTATAGCCATGAATGGGACTTCGGGTTAACCCTTTTTGACGCTTCGGACACAAAAAACCTCCCCCTCCACCGCTTGCGTCTCTCCCCGCACCCAAGTATGCCCTCCCCATGACCCAACCCACCCGCGGCTTTGGCTCCGACAATCACAGCGGAGTCCACCCTCAAATCCTCGACGCCATCGTGATGGCCAACACAAACCACGCCCCCAGCTATGGCACCGACCCCCTCTCCGCGCAGGCCAAAGCGGCGCTGAAAAAACACTTCGGTGACCGAGCGGACATTTTCTGGGTGTTTACAGGCACCGCCGCCAACGTGCTGGCCATCAACGCCCTCACCCAATCGCACCACGCGGTCCTCTGCGCCGACATCAGCCACCTCAACATGGACGAGTGCGGCGCCCCCGAGCGCTGGACCGGCTGCAAGCTCCTCACCTGCCCCACCACCCACGGCAAGCTGCAGGTGCAAGACCTCGAGAAGCACCTGATCCGACGCGGCGACCAGCACTACGCCCAGCCCCGGGTCCTCTCCATCACCCAGCCCACCGAGGTGGGCACCGTCTATTCCCTCAGCGAGCTGCGGACCCTGGCAGACTTCGCCCACCGCAACGACCTGCTCTTTCACATCGACGGCGCCCGGCTCTCCAACGCCTGCATCACCCTCGACTGCACCCTCGGAGAGATGACCACCGAGGTGGGCGCAGACGCCGTCTCCTTTGGCGGCACCAAAAACGGCTTCCTCCTCGGCGAGGCGGTCGTCTTTCCCCAGGGAGATCCCACCGGGCACTTCCGCTTCCTGCGCAAACAGGCCCTGCAGCTTCCCTCCAAAACCCGCTTCCTCGCCGCTCAATTCCTCGCGTTTATGCAAAACGACCTCTGGCGCGACATCGCCACCCACAGCAACAGCATGGCCACCCTGCTCGCGGAGGGCCTGCGGGAATTCCCCGAAATTCGCGTCACCCACCCGGTTCAATCCAACGGCGTCTTCGCGCAAATCCCCAAACACTGGGTCAAGCGCGCCCGGGAGCGCTACTTCTTTTACGTGTGGGACCCCGCCATCACCGAGGTTCGGCTGATGTGCTCCTTTGACACCACCACCGAAGACATCGCGGGGCTCCTTGGGGCCTTCCGCGACCTGCAGGTCAGCGAAAGCAGCCCCACGCTTGAACCCGAGTCCCGGCCGGGATAAACCCCCTCCTCGGCGCGCGCTTCAGAACCAACGCGACGCCCGCTACGAGGAGCCAGCATGTACGATCCCAAAGCCCGACTCTCCGCCAACGCGCACATCCCCTCCCTGGACGCCTATCACAAACTCTACCAGCAGAGCGTAGACGCCCCGGAGGCCTTCTGGAGTGAACAGGCCAAGCGCCTTCACTGGCACCACCGCGCCGAGACCGTCTGCGAGTTTGACTTCAACAGCGCCAACTTCTCCTGGTTTGCGGGCTCCAAGCTCAACGCCAGCGTCAACTGCATCGACCGTCACCTCCCCACTCGCGGCGACAAGGACGCCATCATCTGGGTGGGCGATGAGCCCGGCACCTACCAGCACATCACCTACCGACAGCTCAAGCGGGAGGTGTGCCGGGTGGCCAACACCCTGCGCGCCCACGGCGTGCAAAAGGGCGACCGGGTCTGCCTCTACATGCCCATGATCCCCGAGCTGGCCTACACCATGTTGGCCTGCGCCCGCATCGGCGCCATCCACTCCATCGTCTTCGCGGGCTTCTCCGCCGATAGCCTGCGAGACCGCATCCTCGACGCCCACTGCACCACCCTGGTCACCGCCAACGAAGGGCGCCGTGGGGGCAAGTCCATCGCCCTCAAGGCCATCTGTGACCAGGCCCTCACCGAGGCCGACTGCGTGCAACGAGTCCTGGTGGCCCGGCGCACCGAGCTGGAGGTCCCCATGACCGAAGGGCGCGATTTCTGGTTGCAGGAGGAGATGGCCAACCAGCGGCCGGAGTGTCCCGCCGAGGTGATGGACGCCGAAGACCCGCTCTTTACACTCTACACCTCCGGCTCCACCGGCAAGCCCAAGGGCGTGGTGCACACCACGGGAGGCTACCTCCTCTACGCGTCCCTCACCCATCAGCACGTCTTTGATATCCACGAGGACGACGTTTACTTTTGCGCCGCCGACATCGGCTGGGTCACCGGTCACAGCTACATCATCTATGGTCCGCTGACCAACGGCGCCACCACCGTGATGTTTGAATCCACCCCCACCTACCCCGACGCCGGGCGCTACTGGCAAATCGTCGAAGACCTCAAGGTGTCGGTGTTTTACACCGCCCCCACCGCCATCCGCGCCATCGCCCGCCACGGTGACGAGCCCGTGACACGCCACGACCGCTCCTCCCTGCGCATATTGGGCACCGTGGGCGAGCCTATCAACCCCGAGGTGTGGGAGTGGTATCACGACGTGGTGGGCAACAAGGAGTGCGCGGTGGTGGACACCTGGTGGCAAACCGAGACCGGCGGCATCATGATCACCCCCCTGCCCGGCGCCACCCCCTGCAAGCCTGGCGCAGCCACCCTGCCCTTTTTGGGTATCCAGCCCATCCTGGTGGATGACGAAGGCAACGAGCTCACCGGCAACGATGTCAAAGGCAACCTCTGCATCGCCCATCCCTGGCCCGGCCAGGCAAGAACGGTCTACGGAGACCATCGCCGCTTTCAGTCCACCTACTTTGAACAATTTCCCGGACGCTATTTCACCGGCGACGGCTGCCACCGAGACGAAGACGGCTATTATTGGATCACCGGGCGGGTGGACGACGTGCTCAACGTGTCTGGCCATCGCCTGGGCACCGCCGAAATCGAGAGCGCCCTGGTGGCGCACCCAGCGGTGGCCGAAGCCGCGGTGGTGGGCGTTCCCCATGAGGTGAAGGGCGTCGGCATCTTCGCCTTCGTGCAGCTCAACGGCGATGAGGGGAGCGTCGGCACCGACTATTCGGCCCAGCTGCGCGAGGCGGTCAAGAGCGGCATCGGTGGCATCGCCGTGCCCGACTCCATCCAATTGACCACGGGACTCCCCAAGACCCGCTCCGGCAAAATAATGCGTCGCATTCTGCGTCAAATCGCCGTGGGAGAATACCGTGAGTTGGGAGACACCACCACCCTCGCGGACCCCTCGGTGGTGGACCAGCTGGTGAGCGACCACAAAGGCGCCAACATTCTTTAGCCAAAGGGGCCTCTACTCCAGCAGGGGCCCCAAATCAAAGTTGCGGTTGTTGGTTCTGACCATGTCGTTGTATATCCCCTCCCCCTCACACACCGCCGACACGCACTCCTCGAAGGGGGAAACAGGTCTGTCATCTCCATAAACATAGAGACATGGGTGGACGTTCTCCACCGAGGCAGGAGCCTCCGGGGCGCCCATCTCCAGCACCCAATCCCCATACTCCTCAGGCTCAATCTCCGAATTGCAGACAATGCAATAGGAATGCCCTAAGAAGTTCAGCTCCCCCTTGGGTACAAAGAGAATCTTAAGATCCTCGTTGGGGGCCTCGCACTGCCCTTCCTGCTGACTGCTCCCCCCGCACCCCACCGTCATCAACAAGGCCGCCACACTAATCCAGATCACCCTCATGAACGTTTCTCTCCTCAAGGCAATTATTAACGCCACCCCACGCCCGAACGCAGTGAAGCAGTCCATCAATGCAGGTGAGAGCATAAAGGAATAACGAACAAGAATAAAATATAGGAAAAAAAAGAGGATCCCCTGCTCCGCGGCATACTCCGGGAAGGGGACTCAAAAAGGCTAAATCAAAAGAGCCCGGGGAGAAAAGGCCGGCTCGCCCAATTCTCCCCGGTCTATCAATGTCCTGCTGTCAGCGCGAGCGCACCGGGCTTGTCATAAACCCCCAGACGCTCAACAATCATCGAGCTCGCTTCATTTAATCCAAGCAGCTCCACCTCGGTTCCCTGCCGACGAAACTTAAGCACGACCTTGTCGAGGGCGCCCACGGCCGAGAAGTCCCAAAAATGGGCCCGGGTTAAATCGATGGTAACTTTGTCAATTTCTTCTTTGAAATCAAACTCTGCCGCAAATTGCTCCGCAGAGGCAAAGAACACCTGACCATAAACCTCATAGGCGCGTTGAGTGTTGTCGGCAGACAACGATGACTCCGTCAACAAGAGGCGCGAGACTTTGCGAGCGAAGAACACGGCGCTCATGAGCACCCCGATAAAAACACCCATGGCCAAATCGTGGGTCAACACCACAACAGCCACCGTCGCGAGCATCACCAGGCTTGATTCCTTTGGATGCGTCGCGAGGTTTTTGATGGACGCCCAATCGAAGGTTCCTATCGAGACCATAATCATCACCGCCACCAGCGCCGCCATGGGGATCTGCTTGACCCACTCGCCCAAAACCAAAATCAAAAAGAGCAGAAAACTTCCCGCGAAGAGCGTTGAGAGTCTTCCCCGACCGCCAGATTTCACATTGATAACCGATTGGCCAATCATGGCACAGCCAGCCATTCCGCCAAAGAAGCCAGCGACGATATTGGCGATACCCTGGCCGGTGCATTCACGGTTTTTGGCGCTGGGAGTGTCGGTCAGGTCATCCACAATCACCGCGGTCATCAACGACTCCAACAACCCAACCGCAGTCAACGTCACCGCGTAGGGCAGGATAATCATGAGAGTCTCCCACGTCAGGGGAATCTTAGGGATGAGAAAAAGAGGCAGGGTCGAAGGCAGCTCGCCCATGTCGCCCACGCTTCGGACATCCAGCCCAAAGAAGGTGCTGAACCCGGTCAAAACAACAATCGCCACCAAGGGAGAGGGGACCGCTTTGGTCACATAGGGCAAGAGATAAATGATACCCAGCCCGGCCGCGACCATGGCGTACATCTCCCAGCCCGCACCATAAAATTCGGGCAGCTGGGCCATAAAAATCAAAATCGCGAGGGCGTTCACAAACCCTGTCATCACTGAGCGTGAAACAAAACGAAGAAGCGAACCAAGTCGAAGAGCCCCAGCGGCGATTTGAAGAACACCGGTCAGGATGGTGGTGGCCATGAGGTATTCGAGGCCGTGGTCTTTCACCAGGGTCACCATAACAAGGGCCATCGCCCCGGTGGCCGCAGAGATCATGCCCGGGCGACCACCCACAAAGGAAATAACCACCGCGATGCAAAATGAGGCATAGAGGCCCACTTTGGGATCAACACCAGCGATAATGGAAAACGCGATAGCTTCGGGAATCAACGCAAGGGCGACGACCGTTCCAGCCAACAAGTCCCCACGGACGTTGCTAAGCCACTCTGTGCGAAATCGGGATAATAACATAATACTGGTCTCCTGAGTTCTCGGGCAGGGAGACTCCAAACGAGTCACGGTGCGGGAGAAAAGGGGCTGAGCTGCAGGGCTCAACGTGGTGTTTATTGGGCGTTATTGGATGCTTTTATTATCGAGATAAATGGCCTCGGGTTGTGCTAAACCGAAGATTTCCGGTCATTCCCGAGAGAGAATAACCGCCTTTTTACGGCAACTTAGAAAAGCACCTTCCCAAAAACCCCTCGCCAGCGTGCCCCCAGGGGCCCCCCACCCCATCAATGCCCCTGCAGCTCCCCCCAGGACGACGTTTCGGGCCCATTTTTTTATTCCCCCTCTGCCCTCCCATAAGATGGTCCCCATGGTAATCAACATGAAACTCCGCCCCGCCCGTTGGCCCTTCAGCCTCGAAAAATGGTACATCGGCGCCCTCCTCTCCGACGGTAGCGTCCTTCACATCTCCCTCGGAGGTCTCCGCATCATGGGAGTCCCCCTGGCCCGAGTGGAGGCAGAGCTGCATCGACCAGGCCTCCCGCTGGTGCGTGGGACCACCCCCGCCCGCTTCCTCGCCGGAGGCGGGAGTGTGCTGCAGTGTGGCAGCGCTCGTATCGATCATGACAAGCTTCATTTTGAGACACCGGGCCTCTCGGGGCAGCTCTCTTTTAAGCCACGCTTTGCTCCCACCCAACTGCAGGACGCGCTGCTGCAGGATGGCGAGCGCAAACTTGAATGGCTTGTGGAGATTCCCGACGCCGATGTGAGCGGACGCATCACCTGGCCCGGAGGCTCCCTCAACGTCGATGGGCGAGGCTACCGCGACCGCTTCTACTACGACATGCTCCCCTGGCGAACCCACTGCAAAGATCTCAAATGGGGACGCGCTCTCACACAAAGCCACAGCGCCATCTGGATGGAGGGCATCACCCCCATGACGCGCACCCGCGCCATGTGGCGCAACGGTGAGCGCTGCGAAGACAATCCCCCCGTGGTGCAAAACGAGTCCATGCGTGTCCTCTCCAAAGACGACGTGGTCAACCTGCACGGCTCCCAATTAGGTGTGATGCGCCCCCTCCTCTCACGACTGAGCGGTCATCCCGTGGAGGTCAAGCAGACCGGAGTCGCCAGCCTCGGCGGTGAGAGAGGCGTCGCGATTCTCTCCTCGGTTCACTGGAAAGAAGTGCTGCCGCCGCCTCTCTCTCCCCCCAGGAAAATTTATTGACACAACCCCCGCACATGACGCACTGTGTCTATACTAAGGGAGCTCCCCGAGGTGGCGCAGCTTCCTGGAAAGGTTCCCAACGACTATGGCACACGGACTCCCCGCCAAACACGGCCTCTATGATCCAGCCAACGAAAAAGAGAGCTGCGGGGTTGGCTTTGTAGCCCACATCAAAGGACAACGAAGTCACGACATCATCGTGGACGCCGCCAACATGCTTGAGTGCATGGACCACCGCGGAGCCTACGGTTGCGAGCCCAACACCGGAGACGGCGCGGGCATCCTCACCGCCCTGCCCCACGCCTTTATCGCGCGCCTTGCCCACGAAGAGCTCCGCACCGAGCTCCCCCCCGAAGGCCGCTTCTCTGCAGGCGTCATCTTTCTCCCCACCGAGCCCAATCAACGCGAGCGCTGCAAAAAGGCAGTGGACGCCATCATCGTCGAAGAGGGACAACAATCGGTTGGCTGGCGCAAGGTGCCCGTAGACCCCAAAGGCGCCAACCTCGGCCCCACCGCCCTAAAGAGCCAGCCCCACATCGAGCAGCTCTTCGTTGCCGCCGCCCCCGACGTCGAAGGCGACGCCTTTGAACGCAAGCTCTACACCATCCGCAAGCGCGCCACCCACCTATTGAGAAACGACGCCTCCATGAGCCAGGCGAAGATGTTCTACATCTGCTCGCTCTCCACCAAGGTAATCATCTACAAAGGCATGCTCGCCCCCTATCAGGTCACGCGCTTTTACCCCGACCTCCTGCACCCCCTCTACAAGTCTCACCTGGCCATGGTGCACTCGCGCTTCTCCACCAACACCTTCCCCTCCTGGGATCGAGCCCAACCCAACCGCTTCATGTCCCACAACGGGGAGATCAACACCCTGCGCGGCAACCTCAACTGGATGCACGCACGCGAAGGGGTCTTTGAGAGCCCACTCTTTGGCGACGACCTGAAAAAACTTTACCCCATCGCGGAGCCCGACCTCTCCGACTCCGGCAACTTCGACAACGTGCTCGAGTTTTTGCTCATGACCGGACGCACGCTGCAGGAGTCGGTTATGATGATGGTCCCTGAAGCGTGGGAGAATCATCCCCTGATGTCCACGGCCAAGCGGGACTTCTACGAATACCACTCCTGCCTGATGGAGCCCTGGGATGGTCCCGCCTCCATCGCCTTCACCGACGGCAAATACATCGGTGCGGTGCTTGACCGAAACGGGCTGCGCCCAAGCCGCTACTACCTCACCCACGACGACCGGGTCATCATGGCCTCAGAGGTGGGCGTGGTGGACGTCGATCCCGAAAACGTCCAATACAAAGGCCGGCTTGAGCCGGGGCGCATGTTTCTGGTCGACTTTGAGGAGGGCCGGCTCATCCCCGACGAAGAGCTCAAAGATGAGTTCGCCACCCGGCGCCCCTACGGCAAGTGGCTCGACAATCACAAAATTGAGATCAGCAACCTTCCGGGGCCCAAGGTCATCCCCGCCTTTGACGGCGCCTCCCTCATCAACCGCCTGCGCGCCTTCGGCTACACCACCGAGACCATCTCCTTCATGCTCATCCCCATGCTCATCCAGCAGCGGGATCCCGTGGGCTCCATGGGCAACGACGCGGCCCTGGCCTGCCTCTCGGACAAGCCGCGGATGGTCTACGATTATTTTCGCCAGCTCTTCGCCCAGGTGACCAACCCGCCCATCGACTCCATACGCGAAGAGGTCATCATGTCCCTCGACTGCTTCATCGGCCCCGAGCGCAACCTGCTCGAGACCACCAAGGAGCATTGCGGGCGACTCCACCTTCCCCACCCCATCCTCACCAACCGGGAGTTCCAGTCCATCAAACAGATGAACTACCAGGGCTGGCAAACCAAAACCATCGACATCACCTGGCCCCGCCACGAGGGCACCCGAGGCATGGTGAGCGCCCTCGACCGTATATGCATGGAGGCCGAGGAGGCCATCGACGACGGCTACAGCGTGGTGGTGCTCTCCGATCGCAACATCGGCCCCGACCGGGTGCCCATCAGCTCCCTGGCTGCCTGCGGCGCCGTGCACCACCACCTGATTCGCGCGGTCAAGCGCACCCAAATCGGTCTCATCGTCGAGACCGGCGAAGCCCGCGAGGTGCATCAGCACTGCCTGCTGGTGGGCTTTGGCGCCGACGCCATCAACCCCTACCTCGCCTTTGAGGCGGTGTGGCAGGCCTACCTCGACGATATGCTCCCCGGCGAAGAGTACGGCCAGCAACACAACGTGGAGCAAAAATACCGCAAGGCAGTGGCCAAGGGCATGCTCAAGGTCATGGCCAAAATGGGCATCTCTACCCTGCGCTCCTACAAAGGCGCCCAGATTTTTGAGGCCGTGGGTCTCGCCGAAGATGTCATTGAGCGCTGCTTCACCGGCGCGGCGAGCCGCATCCAGGGCGTGAGCCTCGAAGTGCTGGCCGAGGAGAGCCTTCGCCGCCATCGGTTGGGCTACCCCAAGCGCCAAGCCGCCGAACCGATGGTGCTCGACAACGACGGCCAGTTTCACGAGCGGGCCGACGGCGAAAAGCACATGTGGGACTCCAAAGCCATCGCCTCACTGCAGGTGGCCTCCCGCACCAACAACTCAGACGCCTATTGGGAGTTCGCCGACCACGTCAACAAAGAGACCACCCGCAACTGCGAGCTGAGGGGGCTGCTCAAATTCAAAAAACGCGAGACGGCCATCCCCCTTTTAGAGGTGGAGCCCGCCGAAAACATCGTCAAACGCTTCGTCACCGGCGCCATGAGTTTTGGCTCCATCTCCGCCGAGAGCCACGAGACCCTCGCGGTGGCCATGAACCGACTCGGCGGCAAATCCAACACCGGTGAAGGGGGCGAAGACCCTGCGCGCTTTCAGCCCCTCGGCAACGGCGACAGCAAGCGCTCGGCCATCAAGCAGGTTGCCTCGGGCCGCTTTGGCGTGACCATCTGGTACCTCGCCAACGCCGACGAGATTCAAATCAAGATGGCCCAGGGAGCCAAGCCCGGCGAAGGCGGCGAGCTCCCCGGCGGCAAGGTCGACGAATACATCGCCCACATACGGCACTCCACGCCAGGCGTGGGGCTCATCAGCCCCCCACCCCACCACGACATCTACTCCATTGAGGACTTGAAGCAGCTCATTCAAGACCTCAAGCACGCCAACCCCGACGCGCGCATCAGCGTCAAGCTTGTCTCCGAGGTGGGCGTGGGGACGGTCGCTGCCGGGGTCGCCAAAGCCTACGCCGACCACATCCTGGTCTCCGGCGCCGGCGGTGGCACCGGGGCGTCGCCCCTCACCTCCATTAAGCACGCGGGGCTCCCCTGGGAGCTGGGCGTCGCCGAAACCCACCAAACCCTCGTGCTCAACGACCTCCGCTCGCGGGTGGTGCTGCAAACCGATGGCCAGCTGAAGACCGGCCGTGATGTGATCATCGCCGCGCTCCTGGGCGCCGAAGAGTTTGGCTTCGCCACCGCGCCGCTCATCACCCTGGGGTGCATCATGATGCGCAAATGCCACCTCAACACCTGCCCGGTGGGCATCGCCACCCAGGACCTTGACCTGCGCCGCAAGTTCACCGGCAAACCCGATCACGTGGTCAACTACCTCTTCATGGTCGCTGAGGAAGCCCGACGGGTGATGGCCAAGCTGGGGCTCCGCAGCATCGACGAGGCCATTGGCCGGGTAGACCTTCTTGAGGTGGACGACGCCATCACCCACTGGAAGGCTGAGGGCCTCGACCTCACCCCCATGCTCACTCCGGCCCGCAAACCACACCCCGATGTGGAGGTTCGGTGCACCCAATCCCAAAACCACCACCTTGAGGAGGCCCTCGACCGCCACCTCATCGCCCGCTCCTCCTACGCCCTCCGCACCGGGGAGGCGATCCGCTTTTCCTCGCCAATACGCAACACCGACCGCGTGGTGGGCGCCATGCTCAGTCACCGAGTCGTTCGCCAATGGGGTGGCAACATGATGGAAGACGACACCATTCACATCGATCTCAAGGGCTCCGCCGGCCAGAGCTTTGGCGCGTGGCTGGCCTCGGGGCTCACCCTCGAGCTCGCCGGCGACGCCAACGATTATGTGGGCAAGGGGCTCTCCGGCGGCAAGCTGGTGATCTACCCTCCCAAAGGGAGCAACTTTCGAGCCGAGGACAACATCCTGGTGGGCAACGTCTGCCTCTATGGCGCCACCTCCGGCACTGCGTTCTTCCGCGGTCGCGCCGCCGAACGCTTCGCGGTGCGCAACAGCGGCGCCCGCGCGGTGGTGGAAGGAGTGGGCGATCACGGCTGCGAATACATGACCGGAGGACGCGTGGTGGTGCTTGGCACCACCGGCCGCAACTTCGCTGCGGGCATGTCCGGGGGGATCTCCTACGTGTGGGACCGCGACGGCAAATTCAGCGAGCGCTGCAACCAGAGCACGGTGGAACTCGAACCCGTCGAGGTGGTGGGCGACGCCAAAGAAGTGCATGGTCTCATAACGCTTCACCACCGTCACACCGACTCGGCCATCGCCCGCTATATCCTCACCAATTGGAAAAGCTGCGTGAAACAATTTATTCGAGTCATGCCCACCGACTACAAGCGGGTGCTCAACTCCCGCAAAGACCGGAGCGCCAAGACGACTCCATCCAACGAGGAGGTGAGCGCCAATGGCTAAACCAACCGGTTTTTTGGAGCACACGCGCCAAAGCATCCCCTACCGAGAACCCCTGGTGCGCATCAGCGACTACCGTGAAATCTACACCGACCCCGACGAAGCCACCCTCCAAAACCAGGGGGCCCGCTGCATGGACTGCGGGGTGCCCTTTTGCCAGTCCCACACGGGGTGTCCCATTGACAACCTCATCCCCGAATGGAACGACATGGTCTACCAGCAGCGCTGGCGTGAGGCCCTCGACCGACTCCACAAGACCAACAACTTCCCAGAGTTCACCGGGCGGGTGTGCCCGGCCCCCTGCGAGGGAGCCTGCACCCTTGGCATTAACGATAAGCCAGTCACCATCAAAAACATCGAAAACAGCATCATCGACCGTGGCTTTGCAGAGGGCTTTGTTAAAGCCCGCCCACCCAACAAGCGCAGCGGAAAATATGTCGCCGTGGTGGGTTCGGGTCCCGCGGGTTTGGCCGCCGCCGCTCAGCTCAACCAGGCCGGGCATCTTGTGACTGTGTACGAGCGTGCCGATCGCATCGGCGGACTTTTGATGTATGGCATTCCCAACATGAAACTCGACAAAGCGGTGGTGGACCGACGAGTGGACCTCCTGCGAGCCGAAGGCATTGACTTCATCACCAACGCAGATGTGGGGCGCAACGTTGATCCCACCGAGCTGCTCAGGGACTTTGACGCAACCCTCCTGGCCACCGGCGCCACAAAACCCCGTGATCTGCCCATCGATGGCCGCGACCTTCCGGGGGTTCATTTTGCGATGGAGTTTCTTCAAGCTAACACCAAAAGCCTGCTCGACTCGAACCACGCCGATGGGGGCTATATTTCAGCCAAAGACAAAGACGTCATCGTCATCGGCGGCGGCGACACCGGAACCGACTGCATCGCCACCTCCATTCGTCACGGCTGCAAGAGCCTGGTAAATTTTGAACTGCTGCCCCAACCGCCCAACGAGCGAGCCCCCGACAATCCCTGGCCCACCTGGCCAAGGATTCTTCGGGTCGACTACGGGCACGCCGAAGCCACCGAGAAGTTTGGCAACGACCCACGGGAGTTTTGTGTGCTCTCCAAGGAGTTTATCCGGGGGGACAGGGGAGAGCTCGCGGGCATTCGCACCGTGCAGGTGAAGTGGGCCAAAGACGAGAGCGGGCGCTTCCAGATGCAAGAGGTGCCTGGTTCAGAGCGTGAGTGGCGAGCGCAGCTCATTCTTCTGGCCATGGGCTTTCTCGGGCCCGAGCACTACATCAACGAGAAGCTGGGCGTCGAGACCGACGGACGCTCCAACTATCAGGCAGAGCACGGTTCCTTTGAAACCAGCGTGCCCGGGCTTTTCAGCGCCGGGGACTGTCGTCGGGGGCAATCTCTGGTGGTGTGGGCTATCAATGAGGGGCGCAACGCCGCGCGGGCCATTGACACCTATTTGATGGGAAGCAGCGTTCTCCCCGCCTCCGATAATCACGTGACGCCCTAAGGGGAACATGCAGGACGACGGGCGCAAGCCCAAACGCTTAACGAGGTGGCTGGCCCGAAAGCAAGCGCAGCGTAGCGAGGGCTATGGTGCCGAAGTTGCGCTTCTTAGAGGGTTGCCGGGGGGTTTGTTTGCCCAGGGGATGGGAAGGCGGGAGGATGTCCTCAATAGCAGGACCCTCCGCCAGCACCGGCTCGACCTGAGCGTCCTTAACATGCACGCAGCCAAAATCAGCGATGCTCAGCTTGCCCGAGCGATCCACCAGAAAATTCTCCTGGGTCTGATCCTGATGATACACGCCGCAGGCTTCGAGCTGGCTGGAGAGTCGAAGCTGCTCGCGTCGCTTGCTATCTTTCATTTGGGGGCGCTCCTGCAGGTATTCCTTCAGGTTGGAATGCAGCCGGGGCATCAGCGCGATTCCCCGCAGCTCGTCGGCCTTATTGACCGACACCGGACAGGGAACAACCATGGAGACACCGTGGTCCCGTTGGACCTGAAGCAGTTTTTGCAGATGCTGCAGCTCGGGCAGGCGTCCCACTTTAACCGCCACTGACCGCCCATTGTAATAACCGGCATAAACCGAAGCGTAGGCTCCTTTGCCCAGGGCCTGGCCCGTAATTTTCAAAGGACGGGCCCCAAACAAAAAGCTCCCTTCCCCCTTTGGGACCAGAGCCGGGATCTCCTTTAATCGCCCCTTGCCGTCGAGCATGGTGGGAAAGGCGCTGTCCTTGAGGTGCTGGCGAAAGCGCCGTTGAATGCGAGTAGCTGCGCGGTTCATCTGCTTGGCCTCAACCTCTTCGTGCGCTGGAGCGTTTAATGGCTCAACGTGAGCATAAGCGCCGGAGCTTTTTAAGGATGCTGGTTTCATGATGCGGTCCCTCCCATGAGACATAACGAAGGGGGACGTGGCGCCACCTTCTACCTGAAGTTATCGGCTCCTCCCGGCAAATGATGCGTGCTCTTTTGCCCCATCAAACAAGTTTTAAGCCAATATTTTCAAGCACTTGACCATTTGCGTGACGAGGCACACACATCGCTCCCGCCCCCGACTTCAGCAGCTCTTTCCACTTCCGGGCCCCAGCGGCGTGCAGGGCGGTTGCCCCCCTCGTTTTGCTTGAGAAGCAGGGTGCGGTAAACTGGAGAATACGGACCAGCCCCACCCAAGGAGCGTTGTGAATGCCAAAGATTAATCTTCCCCCCGGATGGAGTGAAGCGAACGTCAGGGCATTCTTTGAAGTCAGCACCGGGCGCCCTCAATCCGGCGAGCGCGCAACCCCCAAAGAGTTAAACGCCTTTATCAAAAGTCAGCAATCCAGCTTTGAGAGAAGCCCCCGCAGTTTTCCGAAGGTCATGGGGTTTCAGCAACGACCCGGGTCCCCCTCAGCCCCCGCCAGGGAGGTCAGCGCCACCCGGGCCCCCTCCCCCAAATCCCCCACAGGGTCCCCTCCTCCGCTCCCCGCCGGGATGGCAGTGTCAATGCCCTCGAGCGCCCTGGCCAAAGCCCACACGCAACGAGCAGCCACGATGCTGGGAGTGGGGCAGGTCCGCCTCGCCAAGGCCCAGGCGCAGCTTCCCCGAGTGGACTTGCTCCCCACTCCAGCGCAACGCAAAACGCGGGTCGCACAGACCATGGAGCTCCTCAAAGCCGCCAGGAGTTGCTGCGCGCATGCCAGAGCGAGCGCCCAAGCTGGCGGCGAGGTGCCAATGAGCGCGGTCACAACCCTCGAAGCCCAAATCCTCGAACTGGCCACCGCTCTTCGCGCAAAGGTCGACACCAGAGCCCCACTGCCCCCCCACGTCGCAGCAGCAGAACAGCCACTGCCCCATGCGTCCCTGCAAGAGGCAGACAGAACAGCCTCTCGAAGCGGGCTGAAATCCGCGGGAAAGCTCCCAACAATTTCCACCAGTCAGCACCGCATCACCGGCGTTCAACTCAACGAGTTGAAAAAACTCTTCACCACCAAACTCAACCTCGCAGACCAGGCCCACGCTCAACAAAAAGCAGCCAATGGGTTGTCAAGCCAGGCGAAAAATCGCACGGATCTTGTGGCAGCCAGGCGAGAGGTCGCCCGGGCCAAGGGCCAGGCCAGCCACGCCAAAGCCGAACTGCAGAAGGTCTCCAACGCCCTCGTCTTGAAATGGAACGCGCTTCAAGACCGCATCGACCCCAATGAGCAGCGGCAGTTCCTGCGACTGCGAGGTCAGATCCAGGAGGCTCAGGCCCTCTGCAGAGGCTGGGAAGATGAACTCGCCGCCACCCATGAAAACCTCGGAGCGTCCATTCTCAAACTCGACCGGGAGGTGCTCGAACGCGACCTCCTCGCGGAAGGAAGCGAGGCCAGCCGCCTGATGGCCCAAGCCACCGGCGAATTGCGCCTGGAGCAGTTGGGCGACCCGGTGACCGAGCAATTGGAGCGACGCCTGCAGCAACTCCGAGGGGACGCACCAAGTGAGGCCGAGATCATCCGTCGCCTGCACGCCCTCTAGGCTCCTCAAAACGCCCTGCTTCCCGGCCCCTTCATTTTCTTTGTCAGAAACGCCGCTCCCGCCGCGAATTTCATGAAAACACCGCTCATCGAGCATCCACGGAGATTTCATGAAAGCCTTGCACACCTTTTACTCTCTTCTTATCGCGCTCAGTCTCACCCTCGCGGCCTGTGGTCCGGAAATCTCTCCCGACACCACGGGGATCACACTCAACGCCCCGGGCGCCTCGGAGTTAAGCGAGGGCCTCGCGGAGTGCGGACGCACCTGGATCCCGGAGGGGACAACCACGCGCCGAACTCGGGACGGCGGCCTCTATTTTCGAGTGCCTGCCGGATACTCGGTCGTTCACCATGAGGGTCCCGCCGCCAACCAACTCGCGGCAGGAGGCAAAGTGACCTGCACCTGCACCGCCGGCAGCGGTGACTGCAGCCCGGCCTCAGACGGAAGCAGCGTCGGGTGCCTCATCGGTTCGAACTGCAGCACCTGCAAACGCGAGTCTTCGTTCACGGTCATCAACCGCGACGTTGGGGTCCGTTTTGCCACCGCCGAAGAGGTCGCGAATCTCCCACAAGGCACCAGCGCGCTCCTTGAAGTGCCCGAGCTGGCCCGTGAATTTGAGCAATTCACCAACAGCCTCGACCAGGCAGACCGCAATCGCCAAGCTGCCAGCCCCATCCAACGAAGCAACAACCAGGTTGTCGCGCGACCAGGGTATACCTTTGCTCCGGTCAACGCCTTTGGCCGAATCATCTACACCCGTGTGCACCACTCCCAAACCCAAGAGCAACAAAGACTCGCCGGCGCAGGCGCACTCTCAGCCAAGGGAACCTGCAACTGCGAATCCGGAAGTTCGGGATGCACCTACTGGTCGAGCTGGGGCTATTTTGGCTGTGAGGCCGGCGACTGCACCAGCTGCTCGCTGACCACCTCCTCAGTGCGCGGCCCTGGACCAAAAGCTTTGCAAGTCAAACGCATCCACTAAGCCGACATCCCGGCTGCCCGCCCCTCCCCAACAAGCCCCGCAGCTTTTTATGGCGCCCAATAAACGTTGAGGGGAACCTCGCACTGCTGCATCAAATAGTGAACCGGCAGCCAGTTGGACCTGTCTTGAGAAACCTTTCTTGAATATAGATTGCGCTTGACGTCACCGGTGCTCAAGAGACAGAGGCTCCCAGAATCAAGAATCCCCTCATAGGTGAGGCTGACACGGTCTCGGCACCCTGAAGGAGCCCGGGTTGCGCAATAGATCTCCCGGTTCTTTCGGGCGAGAGCCAACTCTGAATCTGGATCTCCCGGAAAGAGTGAGGCCACGTGACCATCCTCTCCCATTCCGAGGATAATCAGATCAAACCTTAACCTCTCCCCGCCGATCCGGCGATGGTGACTTCGCACCGCCTCCCTCGTGGAGAGGTCACGGTCGGGAAGCCCCACGAGACTCGCCGCTGCTGCCTGATTCTGCATAAAGATTCCCCGCACCATCTTCTCGTTGCTCGCTTCACTCCCCAAAGAGGTCCAGCGCTCGTCCACCAGGTGCACGTCAACCCGTTCCCACTCCAACTCCTCCTTGGAGAGCGCCGCCAGCAAGGGCCCCGGTGTGCGCCCTCCAGACAGCCCCAAAACAAAGCGTTCCTGCTCTCTCAACCGACCCTTAATCGCCTCAACAATCTTCTCCCGCAGCTCAACAAAGAGAGCCTCCTTGGAGGAATAACAATATTCGCTTACGTTTGCGGACCTCATCCAACCCACCTCATCCCTTCACCGTCAAAAATGGCCCCCAGGCGAAAGTGCCCAAGCGCAAGTGCCCCCCGAATAAATACAAACAACTTCTGGTCTCCCGCAATCCCCCCCCCTTAAGCCAACCCACTGATATCCCGACATTTTCGTTGAGACCGTGCCACCTCCTTCCCTGTGCCACCCCTTCCCGAGTACGTTTTTGATAGACGAAACCAGATCTGCCCCGTAATACAGCCCAAGCGCGAATTTTATCAGGAAAAACAAATGATTCAGACCGACAACCTCACCCTCTCCTTCGCGGGACGGATGCTCTTTGAGAACGTGAACATCAAGTTCACCCCCGGCAACTCCTACGGCCTCATCGGGGCCAACGGCGCGGGCAAATCGACCTTTCTCAAATGCCTTTCCGGAGAGCAGGAGGTCACCAGCGGCAACGTCAGCATCCCCAAGGGGCTTCGCCTGAGCACCCTGCGCCAGAATCACTTCGCCTTCGACCAGGAGCAGGTCCTCAACACCGTCATCCAGGGGCACCAGCGCCTGTGGGAGGTGATGCAGGAGAAGGACGCCATCTACGCCAAGCCCGACTTCAACGACGAGGACGGCATGCGCGCAGCCGAACTCGAGGCCGAGTTTGCCGACATGAACGGCTGGGAGGCCGAGGCCATGGCAGCCCAGCTCCTCGCCAACCTGGGCATCGCCACCAACCAGCATGAGCTCCTTGTTCAGGACCTCGAAGACAGCGAGAAGGTCCGGGTGCTCTTGGCCCAGGCCCTCTTTGGCGACCCCGACGTGCTGCTTCTTGACGAGCCCACCAACCACCTCGACGTCGACTCCATCCTCTGGCTCGAAGACTTCCTGCTCAACTTCAAAAACACCCTGGTGGTGGTGTCCCACGACCGGCACTTTCTCGACAAGGTCTGCACCCACATCGCCGACATCGACTTTCAAAAGGTGACGCTCTTCACGGGCAATTACACCTTCTGGCATCAAACCAGCCAGATGGCCCTGCAACAGCGGCAAAACTCCAATAAGAAAAAAGAGGAGAAGATGAAGGAGCTCAAGACCTTCATCGCCCGCTTTAGCGCCAACGCCTCCAAGTCCAAGCAGGCCACCAGCCGAAAGGCCCTGCTCGACAAAATCTCCCTCGACGACATCAAGCCCTCCTCCCGCAAATACCCCTACATCCAGTTCAAAGCCGAGCGCGAGCTGGGCAAAGAGGTGCTCTTTGTGGAGAAGCTCTCCAAGAGCGTGGACGGCGAGGTGCTCTTCAACAACCTGCACCTCAACATCGGCAAGGGTGAGCGGGTTGCGTTTGTGGGCCCCGACCACGCGGTCACCGCGCTCTTTCAGGCGCTCGCCGGCGAAGAGCAGGCCGACAGCGGCACCATTCACTGGGGCCACTCCACCAACCGCGCCTACCTCCCCCGGGACAGCGAGTCCTTTTTTGACACAGAGGTCAACCTCATCAACTGGATGCGCCAGTTCACCGACGAAACCGAAGAGAACTTTGTGCGCAGCTTTTTGGGCCGAATGCTCTTCAGCGGTGACGACGTCCTCAAGGAGGCCAACGTGCTCTCCGGAGGCGAGAAGATGCGCTGCATGCTCGCCCGCATCATGCTGGGGAGCCCCAACGTGGTGTTGCTTGACAGCCCCACCAACCACCTCGACCTTGAGTCCATCACGGCTCTGAACACCGGGCTGGAGAAGTTTGACGGGACCCTGCTCTTCACCTCCCACGATGTGGAGTTTGTCAACACCCTCGCCACCCGCATCATCGAGCTGGACGGCGACCAATTTCACGATTTGCACATGGGCTACGACGCCTACCTCACCAACGAAGACCGCATCGCCCGCCTCGGCGGCCCCCGGGCTTAACACGAGTCAAACAAGCGCGCCCCAACCCGCGAAAGGCCCTCCTATGAACACCGATTTTATCACCACCTCCCTTATCCCCGCGCTCAAGGAGAGGCTGCCTCTCATTGAGGCGCTGCACGCAGAAGACACCACCTGCTACCGCGTGTTTCACGGCACCAACGAGGGCGCGCCGGGCCTGACCATCGACCGCTATGGCGACTACCTCCTGGTTCAAACCTGGCGGGAGCCCATCGACGCCAGCCTTCTCGATGAGATCACCGCAGCGGTCCAAAGCCAATGGAGCCTCTCCCTACAGCCCGTCTGGAATCACCGCGCCAAACGCGGCGCCGTCGACCACAGCCTGCATCCGGTGAAGCTCCCCTTTGGCGTCGAAGGTCGCGAGATGGGGCTCATCTATGACGTCCCCCCTCGCCACAAAGGGGTCGACCCCCTGCTCTTTTTGGACTTTCGCGCCGGACGCCGAAAAATTCGCGAGGTCGCGGCCAACAAAACCGTGCTCAACCTCTTCTCCTACACCTGTGGGGCGGGACTGGTCGCCTCCGCCGCTGGCGCCAGCGAGGTCATCAACGTCGACTTCTCCCGCTCGGCCCTGCAAACCGGCGAGACCAACGCGTTTAAGAACGGTTGCGCGGACTCCTTTCAATCCATTCACGAAGACGCCATCCCCGTTATGCTGCAATTCTCAGGGCTCGGGGTGCGCGGACGTCGCACCAAACGCTCCTTCAAAAAGCTGGAGCCCCGACAATTTGACCTGGTGGTGCTGGACCCGCCCCGCTACGCCAAAGGAAACTTCGGCGTGGTGGACACCGTGGGAGACTATCAGAGCCTCTTCAAGCCCGCCCTGCTGGCCACTCGCCCCGGCGGCCAAATGCTGGTCACCAACAACGTGGCGTCGGTCTCCCGCGAAGACTTCAAGGCTATGCTGGAGCGTTGCGCCGAGAAAGCCGAGCGGCCCCTGCGGTCGGTGGAGTTTTT
>JAZAIZ010000349.1:0-10927 GCA_036230545.1 Myxococcota bacterium | reverse complement strand
CGAAAAAGCAACGGCCTTTGCACCAAAGCCCATGCTCTCCAGTTCTACCATCGAGTTCTTTAAGGCCCCTGCCCGTCCCAGCTTTTCAACCACCGCCACCAATCGGCGAATGGAGATCAACGTCTGCTGAGAAGACGCCTCTGCCATCACCTGAGAGAGTGAGCGGCGCCCATCAATCGACTCGAGAATTCTTCGGTCACTGGAATCAAAACGCAGGTAAGACCCCTCACCAAAATGAAGCCCAAGGTCTCCATCCGGCAAAGCAAGAATTTCAGAATTCTCCCTCAGCCGAGGAATAAACTCCTCAACAACGACACTCTCGTGAACCCCCATGGTACCCCCAAGGTTATGCGAAAAGGTGGATACGATTATCCAGAGGAAAGAATAGCGAGTTCACCCAGAGAGCGCAACTTTGCAATGCCCGGGAGAAAAAAAGCCATAAGCAATGGTTTTAACTTGTCTTTCCTTATTGAGGCCAGGGCTAAAGTCGTCCCAATCCGCAACATCACCTCTCCCCGGGAGAAGCCACGTCCACCTCTTCCACCTCAAGCTGACCTGCACACAAATCCCGCGCGGCACCAATAAAGGCCCCCTCCGTCCCCTTGGGCACTTCCAGGTACAAGGTCACCTCCAACCCATATTCACTGCGCAGCTCTTCTCCCTCAAAGGTCTTCAGGAGCGCCTGAATCCCCCCTACCTTATCGTAGGCACAGACCACCTTCACGCCCCCCATCAGGGGCGCCTCAACCACCACGCTCTGCTCCAGGGCCGCCGCCGCTGCTCCCCCGTAGGCCCGCACAAGGCCTCCCGTCCCAAGCTTGGTACCCCCATAATAGCGCACCACCACCACCACAATATTAACCAGCCTGCGGCCAATCATGGCATTAAGAATGGGCCTCCCCGCAGAACCCGCGGGCTCTCCATCATCCGAGTAGCGAAACTGATCCTCATGGCCCCCACGCCACGCCCAACAGTGATGGGTCGCGTCGGAGAATTGGTCCCGCAGACGCTGCACCTCCCCCAACGCAGCCTCAACACCTGAGACCGGAATCACCCAGGCGATAAAACGAGACCCCTTGATCTTCTCCCCTTCAAAGCTCTTCGTCTCAGCAACTGACCGAATCATCTCCATGTCCATTACACCTCGCTCATGGCCCCCTTCTCTATCAATTCCTGCCCCTAATCCACTCTAATTCATTGCCAGACCCACAATTTCTGTGTCATTTCTGACTGACGCAGTAACAAAGAGGTGAAACCATGCAGCCCATCGTTCACGTCCAGGACGTCACCAAAGACTACCCGCTCGGAAAAACAGCCGTCCGAGCCCTGCAGGGAGTCACCCTTGAGATCCACAAAGGGGAGTTTCTGGCCATCGCTGGTCCCTCCGGGAGCGGCAAGACCACCCTCCTCAATTTAATCGGGTGCATGGACATCCCCACCGCGGGCTCCGTCACCGTGGCCGGCCAGAACGTCGAAAAACTCAACGATCATCAACGCACTAAATTGCGCCTGAATCACCTGGGGTTTATCTTCCAGAGTTTCAATCTGGTCCAGGTACTCACCCTCTATCAAAACGTTGAGTTCCCTCTGCTTCTGCAAGGAGGGCTCACCCCCGGTGAGAGACGCCAACGGGTTGAAGAGATGATCGATCGGGTCGGCCTCACCCCCCAGGCGCGACAGCGCCCCAACGAGCTCTCCGGCGGACAGCGACAACGGGTCGCTATCGCCAGGGCGCTCGTGACCCAGCCTCAAATCGTCATGGCCGATGAACCCACCGCCAACCTCGACTCTAAAACTGGCGAGACAATCATCGATTTGATGAAACATCTTAATGACGAGAACCACACAACCTTCATCTTCTCCACCCATGACAGCCGGGTGATGGGCCACGCCCGTCGATTAATCACGCTGGAGGATGGGAAGATTCTACCCCCAGCCGAAACGACACAGGGGTCGTAATCTCCATGAACTCCACCCTGCTTCGCATCCCCTTAAGAAATCTTCTCGCCAACAAGACCACCTCCTTGATCGTGGGCTCCATCATCTTCTTTGGAACCTTTCTAGCGGTCTTCTGCACCGCCATCATCGACAGCATCGACCACTCTATGACCCGCAGCATCACCTCCAGCGTCACCGGCCACCTCCAGGTCTA
This sequence comes from Myxococcota bacterium, assembly GCA_036230545.1. Taxonomy (GTDB): domain Bacteria; phylum Myxococcota; class XYA12-FULL-58-9; order XYA12-FULL-58-9; family JABJBS01; genus CAXGXL01. Next base: position 8,775 of record JAZAIZ010000349.1, on the reverse strand, counting down.
CTCCAAGGATGCCAAAGGAAAATTGGTATTCTTTGGTGGCGGGTTTATGGGCAACGCCGATCTGGGCGAACTCCCCTCCTTCGGCCCCTTAAGGAAAGCGGTAGAGTCTCTCCCGGAGGTTCAGGCTGTTCTCCCCATGGGGATGGTGTCCACCACCGTGAGCAGCGGAGGCAACCGTATTGACCAGACGATCTCCGCAATGCGAACAGCGTCCCAGCAAAACGACCGAGTTGAATTCAGCGCTCTTCAAGGGCGCCTGCTGGCCATGACAAAAGATATCACCCTCGCACAACAACACCTCCTCACCATCGCTCAAGAGACCGGCGCCATCGAGGAGGCCCTGCAGCATTTAAGCGTCATTCAATCCGACGCATTCTGGGACTCTTTCCACCAGGCCCCCGAGACCAGCCTCCAATACCTTGAGAGCCACATCGCCAAATTGGGCGAAACCGCACAGACGACCTACTTCAGAAACCTTGGCACCGACTTTTCCCGCTTCCCTCAATTCTTTGACCGTTTTGAAATCGTGAAGGGCAAGCCGGTTCCCGAAAACCACCGAGGCTACCTCATCTCGTCCCGGTGGTACGAAGAGCGCCTGAAGCACCGTATAGCCCGAGAGTTCGACCGGATTCACAAAAGCAGAACCCTCTTTGGCAAAACCATCGCCAACGACGCAGATCTCAAAAGCCGCGCCGAGCGCCTCCCCCGCCAATATCGGCGCATCACCTACGAACTCACCCCCAAGAATGCCCTCAAGCTCGAACGGGAATTAAGCGCCCTGCTGCCCGAGGTGAAAGGAGACCTCCCAACCAGAATCCAGGCCTTCCTGACCCTGAATGATAGCAACTTCGACGAGCGCTACGCCTTCTTCTACAAAATCATCGCCCCCATGCTTCGACTCTACTGGTTCAATATCGGCGACACCATCACCCTTCGAGCCGTAACCCAGGCCGGCTATTACAAAGCCCTCAACGTGAAGTTCTTCGGCACCTACCGCTTCAAAGGCCTCGAAGAGTCCGATCTTGCCGGGGCCTTTAACCTCATCGATCTTCTCAGCTTCCGTGAACTCTACGGCGTCATGACCGAGGGCATGAAAGAAGAGTTGTCGGCCATTCGACGCGACGTTGACATCGTGGACGTCGAGCAAGACAACATCGAGGATGCGCTCTTTGGAGATCCGGAAGAGACCTCCCCTGAAGCAATCTCCGACACGAGCTTCGAGGCCACCCTCGAATCCCTCACCCCCCACCCCAAAGACGTCAACCACTCCTTCAATCCGACAGAGATTGACGAGGGGCTCGCCCTCAACGCTGCGGTCATCCTGCATGACTTCGACAAGATCGCCGACGTCCAAAAGAAGATAGAGGCCCTTGGAGAAAAAGAAGGCTTAAACATCCAGACAATCGATTGGGCCGAGGCGTCGGGTATCGTCGGGCAATTAATAACCCTCGTTCGCGTCGTCATCTACATCGCCATCGCCATTATATTTCTCGTAGCGCTGGTCATCATCAACAACTCGATGGTCATGGCCACCAACGACCGCACCCCCGAGATTGGCACCATGCGGGCCATCGGCGCCCACCGGCGCTTCGTCATGCAAATCTTCATCATCGAGACCCTCCTCCTTGGCTCCCTCTCCGGATTGCTTGGCGCCCTCGCCTCCATCGCAGGCATTGCCTACCTCGGTAACGTAGGTATCCCCGCGCCGGCCGAATTTTTCGTCTTTCTCTTCTCCGGAGATCGCCTCTACCCCACCCTGCGCACCAGTCACCTGCTCCTGGGGATTGCCTCTGTCATCCTCATCAGCGTCGTCTCAACCATTTACCCGGCCCGCATCGCCACACGGGTTGAGCCGGTCGTGGCCATGCAGGGAAGGGACTGATATGAAAAAGCTACTTCGCATCGCCTTCCGCAACCTGCTCCAGTCCCGCCAAAAAACCCTCATCCTTGGGTCCGCCCTGGGCCTTGTGGCCATGCTGCTGGTGCTCCTGATGGCGCTCTCCCAAGGCGTCTCCGACACCATGCGAGAGTCCGCCACCATCCTCGTTTCCGGGCACGTCAATGTCGCCGGCTTCTACAAAGCAAAGGTCGAAGACTCCTTTCCCCTCATCACCGACGTAAAAGCCATCGAAGAGGTGGTCCGCAAAAGCGTCGGAGACGAGCTCGACTATATCGTGGTTCGCCAACGCGGCTGGGGAAAAATCATCAGCGCCTCCAACCGACTTCAAGTCGCCATTCACGGCGTCCTCATTGAGAATGAACCCGGTTTGCAGGATCGGCTAAGACCTGCCCCAGAGAGCGCCTACAAAGAAGGCGGGAGCGACGAAGTCTTTGGCGATATTTCCCAATTAGGTGAACAAGACACCGTGGCCATCTTTGAGTCCCAGGCCAAGCGCCTGGAGGTGGGCATCGGAGATCCCCTCACCCTCACCACGGAGTCCCTCACCGGAAGGGTCAACACCAAAGACGTCCGAATCATCGCCGTGCTCAAAGACATCGGCTTTATGTCCAATTGGAGCGTGTTCTCCGACAGCCAGGGGATTCAAGATCTCTATCAACTGAATCCCAACACTGCCGGGGCGCTGCAAATCTACCTAAAAGATCCCGATAGCGCCGAGCGGGTCATGCAGCAACTTCGGGAGAGCCTCAGCGCCAATGGCCATGAGCTGCTTGCCTACAACCCCAATCCCTTCTGGCAAAAATTCAATATTATCTCCGGCGAGAACTGGACCGGACAGAAACTCGATCTCACCCTCTGGGAGAACGAAGTCTCCTTCTTAAAATGGGCAGTCAAAGGGCTCGATGGCGTCTCCTTCTTCCTCGTAGCCATCCTGCTCTTTATCATCGCTATCGGCATCATCAACTCAATGCTCATGTCCGTCCGGGAGCGCACCCGTGAGATAGGGAGCCTGCGTGCCATCGGCATGCACCGACGGGAGGTGCTCCTGATGTTTCTCTTCGAGGCCCTCCTGCTTGGCCTCGGGTCAACGGCACTCGGCAGCGCCATCGGCGCCAGCGCGGCGATAGCCCTCAACGCCGCTAAGCTCACCATCCCAAGCGGAGCACTGCAGGCAGTCCTCTTGAGCGACACCCTCCACTTGACCGTCAGCGCAGGGCAAATCCTGCAGGGAGTTTTCCTTCTAACTCTCTTTGTCATCATCGCCAGCCTGATCCCCGCGAGTCGCGCGGCCAGCCTCGAGCCCGTGAAGGCCATTCACCACACCCGCTAATCAACAGAGAACACCATGTACAAACTCCCCACCGCCCTTCTTCTCCTCGCGCTCTTCCTGGCCCCCCAGAGCGCCACAGCTGCCCCATTAAGCGCGGAGGCCATGGTCAAAACCCTCAAGACCATCGATGACCGCCAGCGCAATGGTGGCGACTACAAGACCCTCGCCTTCATCGAGCAAAAGGAGCGCGGCAAAACCGATCTCATCTATGAAACTGTCATCTTCCGCCGAGACCTCGACGACAAATTGATGATCCTCTTTACCAAGCCCAGGGTCGAAGCCGGCAAAGGATACCTTCGCATCGACAAAAACCTTTTTATGTACGACCCCACCGTCGGAAAATGGGAGCGCCGCACCGAGCGAGAGCGCATCGGTGGGACCAGCTCACGCCGCACCGACTTTGATGAGTCCCGCCTCGCCGAAGAATACACGCCCCAATATGTTGCACAGGAGAAGCTCGGAAAATTCTCGGTACACCACCTTAAACTCACCGCCAAAAAAGGCGTAGACGTCGCCTACCCCTTCATCGAACTCTGGATCGACACCGCCACCTCCAACGTCCTCAAACGTCAGGAGCGAGCACAGTCCAACAAGCTCATGCGCACCGCCTATTACCCCAAATGGAATAAGATCTTCAGCGAAAGCAAGGGCGACTATATCTACTTCCCAAAAGAGATTCGCATCTTTGATGAGCTGGAGAAGGGCAAAAAAACCCTCATCGCATTTCGCAAAGTGGATCTCAGCACACTCCCCAACAACATCTTCACCAAAGCATGGTTGGAAAGTAAGAGTCGATAATGAAGCCCCTCTCTCCCTGCGTTCTACTCATCGCCCTCTCCCTGGTGGGTGCCCCCTCCCTCACTCAAGCAAGCGAAGACGTCAACCGCGATGAGGCGATCTTCGGTGAAGCAGCCGCCACCGACGAGACCCTCGAAGAAGCGCTGGAGTCAAGCCTCGAAGCCCGCAACCGCCAAACCACCGTTGGAGGACAACTCTACTCCCGCGTCTCCTACAGCTTGAACAAGGAGGACAGCGCACTCAACTCCCCCTCCCTGGCCGACATCTACCTCGACAGCCGCCCCAACGACCACTTGCGAGGATACATGCGTGGGCGTTTCCACTACACCTTTAGCTTTCAGGACACTAACGCCGCGAGCCCCTGGGGCCCGGCCAGTCAAAGCGACTTCTCCCTTGACCAACTCTGGTTCAAATTCAACATCGCTGAGCGTGTCTATGTGACCTTTGGCAAACAACCCCTCCGCGGGGGCTCCGGTCGTTTCTGGAACCCAACAGATTTTGTCAACTCTCAAACCCGCGACCCCCTTGCCTTTGTAGACGAACGCACCGGCCTCGGCCTCCTCAAGCTTCACCTCCCCCTCGAGGATCTTGGTTGGAACTTCTATGCCATCATCAACGGTGATGGCGCCCAATCCCCCAACGAGGCCGGCTTCGCCTTACGAGGTGAGTTCCTCTTTCAAACCACCGAAATATCCATCTCCGCCGCAGACCGTAAGGGAGGCCCCGAGCAGTTGGGCCTGGACATCTCCACGGGAGTGGGTCCTTTTGACCTGCACCTCGAAACAGCCGCCCATCGCCGCACCCCCACCCTCTTCTTTAGAGGCTCCTCCGAAGCCCCCATTGGCTACCCGGTGTTCGGCTACGATCCCATCCCCGAGCTCACCTCTAGAGACGAATGGCTCTACCAGGCCGTCGCCGGAATAGAGTTCGGTATCAACTACTCCGACGAAGACACCCTCTACATCGGCGCAGAGTTCTTCTACAATCAAATGGGCTATCAAAATCCTGAACTCTTCACCTGGCTCGCCGCCACGGGTTCCTTTCGTCCCCTCTATCTCGGAGAGCAATACGCCTCCCTCTACCTCGCCCTCCCCAATCCCGGACAACTTAAGCACAGCTCCGTCACCCTCAGCGGGCTGGCCAACCTGAGCTTTGACTCCTACATCACCCGCCTCGACTACCGAGTGCGCGCGCTGACCTTTCTCGACTTTTTCATGGGAGTCACCGGGTACTTTGGAAAATCAAGCGACCTGCGCTTTGCGGCAAATGTAGACGGGCGTCCCCTCTCCGAGAGCGAAGAGAGCCTCGTCAAAAGCGGCCTCCAAAACCGGACCGTCCTTAACGACGACGACATCAACTCGATCATCGCCATCATGAACCAGGGTCTCTCCATCCCTCAAAGGCTTATTGACTTTCAGGTGGGGCTAAGAATGGATTTCTAAACAGGGGATACACTCATGAACATCAGGGTCGCGTTATTCGGAATTCTTCTTCTACAACTCGTTCCCCACTTCAGCTGGGCAGACTCCAAGATCGTCTACCCCGACCTCCCCCCCGCGGCAGCCCTCAACCAAGGCATTCCCCTCTCTGCCTACGCACTCCATCCCGCCGATTCGGAGTACCACCTCCAAGCGTGGAACACCTACTTCCGCTCGGACGACGGTTACCATGTTTTTGTCAACTTCATGGTCTCCAATGTTGGTGTGGGAGACAACGCCTGCGGATTGAATATCGCCATCACATCTCCCTCAGGAGAATCCCATATCCAGGCCCAACAGTTCAAAGGAAAGGACTTCAAAGGTGAAACAGGGTCCCTGGACATCACCTGTAGAGAGATGCTCCTCAGCGCCACCCAAGACACCCTCCACCTCAAAGGGGAATACTCGGAGCTGGGGGTAGATCTTAACGTCACCCGTCAGGGCCCTGGGCTTGGCCTCACCCAGTTCAACATTGACGACTCACCCGACAAATTCGTTCAATACAACGTGCCCCACATCGCCTCCTTAACGAAGGGTAGAATCAAGTGGAAAGGCAAGTGGCTCCCCGTCAAGGGCAAGGTGATCCTCTCCTACCTCAACCAGAGCGTCGGGTTTCATCATTACAGCCTGCAATGGGACAGAGTCCGCTTCATGGATGACGACACCACTCTCCTAATCGGCGGTTTCAAAGCAGCTCCAGGCTATGGCGAAGGGTACACCCTCTTCATCCTCGCCAAAAAAGGCACCATTTTACATGCGACTAATCAAGTGAAGCTCACCCCCATCAAAACCACTCTGCATCCAGCGAGCGGCTACGCCCTGCCCGAAGGCTTTAACATTCAAGTGAAAGATTCCCGCATTGATCTCAGCGGCACCATCGCCTACCAGCACCAAATGGCCCAATTTGATGTATTGGGCAAAGTCAACTGGATTCTGGGGGCAATCATACGAGCCCTGGTCAGCAACCCCTGTATCTTCAGAAACGAAACGACGCTGCAATTGGAGTACACCCTCGATGGTCAGCCCAAGGAGCGCATCAACGAGCGCGGTGTGCATGAAGTCACCTTCATCAACGATTGAGCGCCCCTCTCCCCTTATTCCAAGAAGGTCCCCGCATGATAATCCTGCAGGGCCTGAAGAATTTCCTCCCGAGTGTTCATCACAAAAGGACCATAACGGGAGATCGACTCTCCAATGGGCGTCGCTCCCAGGATAAGAACCTCCGCTCCACCTCCCCCGGCCTTCAAGCCAACACAGTCTCCCTGCCCCAGCACCAAGAATTCCCCCTCCCCATGAACCTTCGTCTCAGAAGCCACCTCCACCTCTCCCCGAAAAACGTAGACATAAAAATTCTGCCCCGCATCCACGGGGAGCGCATGCGCCGCGCCACCAAGGAAGCTCAAATGAAGATAGGTGATCGGTGTGTGGGTCTGGGCAACCGCCTCCAAGCCCATTGCTTTGCCCGCAATAACACGAGCCACCACGTCCCCCGCCTCTGAGGTCCACTTAGGGAGGTGTTCTGCGGACACCCCTTGATAACGGGGTGCGATCATCTTCTGTGCTTGGGGGAGGTTTAACCAAAGTTGGAACCCGTGCATTGCTCCCCCGCTCTCTTTAAACGCTTTGGTGGGCAACTCCGAATGAATGACGCCTCTCCCCGCAGTCATCCACTGCACCCCACCGGCCTCAATCCGTGCCACGTTACCAACCGAGTCCCGATGCTCCATCGCCCCCTCAAGCAGGTAGGTCACCGTCTCAAAACCCCGGTGAGGATGGCTTGGCGCTCCGAGAGCCTCACCGGGAGGCCAGTTCACCGGCCCCATCTCATCGAGCAGCAGGAAGGGATCTACCTGCTGCAACTCACCGGCAGGAAAAGGTCGGCGCACAGGAAAACCAGCGCCCTCCTTGGATTGATGCCCCCTGAGCGTCTTAACGACTCGACATAATGAGACCTTCTGCGTCATCTTTCACCTCACGCAAAGAACCTTTCCCGGAAAGCACACACAAGCGCACCCCACAGTGTAGCACACAAACCCGGAAACGCCCCCATTCGAGGTGTCTCAAAACGCGTCAAACAGGCCCCCTTCAAACCCTCTCTCAGCGTAGCTGGCGCAGACGAATGATGCCCTTTTCGAGAGTCGCCTGACGCCCCACCGTAGATTGGTCACAGGAGCGCGACAAACAGCGTGACGTAAAGCGGGGGAAGAGCCACCACGTCAGCGGGTCGGGTTCTTCCAGGCTGATGTGAAAGTGATGGTGATGAAAATAAAACCACCCCATCCCCGTGTCCTCCACCTCGTAAGCCAAGCGAGAGTTCCCCTCACACACCACACCCGTGAGCCATCCAGCACCACAAAGCTGTTCAAAAGCAGCCTCAACAAGTGGGCCGACCTTCCCATCAACACCGATCACACGAAGGCTGGGACTCTCGTGCAGCAAGCCCAGGTAAAGCGCCGTTCGCCACACGTCCAGCATGTCCGGTGGCTCCACACAGTGGTATTCATCGGTGATCGGCCCATAACAATCACCGGTCTCACTGTCGACGGGGCCGTCGCAGCGCGTGTGAGCGCAGACAGAGCGCAGCTCATTGTCCGGGGTCCCCGTTTGAAAATAGGCCACATCAATATCAAACCCGTTGGTGTGTGAGCCCTCGGGATGTCCAGGATCGTTATCGGAAGTACCGGGAATACTCCCGTCTGCTTCGCTCATATCCCCAAGACCCAGGGGCGCGCGATTGCCAAAGGACCACCCCTGGCTCAGGCAATTCGTCTTTCCTGCCGCGTATTGCACAAGCAGAGCAAGATCCCGGCGCAACCAACTTCGATACTGATTCGATGTCGTCTCGCCATTAATCGGATAGTCCCAATACCCGTCTCCCAGCCGAGGCTCCATGAAGATCAACTCATCACAGCGGTTGGACTGCCCCTCCAGAGCGCAGCTATTCCAGTCAGGTCCCGCTTGAGCACAATCGGGAACCGGCCCCCTTGGCAGGTCCGGGCTGCTCTCAAGACACTCTCCCAAGCGACCGCAAAACATCCCCTCGGCGCAGCTCGTCTCCGTACATCGCTCCACCCCAGTCCCTCCATCGCCTGTAGGAAAGCACACCCCAGGAGCCTGACACTCGTATCCAGTTCGGCAATCCGCATCCGATGCACAAGACACCAGGCATAGTGGAGGCTCCTCGGAGGCCACCTCAAAACAACCAACCTCCTCAGGACAAGGGGTCTCCTCACAGTCTACAACCGTGCAATACCCCCCAGGAAAGCCCT
>JAZAIZ010000348.1:0-2660 GCA_036230545.1 Myxococcota bacterium | reverse complement strand
GAACTATTGCAGGAATGGTGTAGGCTTACAATTCTTTCGGCAAGGCGGCGGGGAGGGGCCGTAAAAGGGGAGAGGGAGGGGCGATTAATGATTGACATTCGCCGCCAAAAGCCCGACCTGTTAGTTTACAAATATTCTCTTACCACTTGGAGCGACAGATGTTGCGTTTCTTCGTGTTTTCCTTATGTTTTTCTCTCTTTCCTCTGTCCGGTGTGGCTGCGGAAGCTCCCGTCGCGGAAGCGCCGCTTGAAGCCTCCCCCGCGTCCGAGGAGGAACCCGCTCTTGAAGTCAGCGAGGAGGCGACCGCCCTTGATGAGCCGGTACCTGAAGAAGACGTGGCGGTGGACGCGTCGCTGAATGAAGCGCCCTCCGCTCCCGAGGCCTCCGATGCGGCCTTTGTGGTGGACGTCGGTGGCTATATTCGTGTGGGGTATTCAAGCATGACCCCCAACCGGTTCCTGCTGATCCCCACCCCGGCGACCGATAAAAACTCGCCCTACGTAGGGCGCAACGACGGCTTCTTGATGGAGAAGGCGCGTCTGGATGTTCGCGGCAAATTCGGTGAGAAGCTCTACGTACGCTTGGGCTTTGATGGCGCGGGCGTTAGCCACTCCAATCGTTACGATCCCATGGGCCACCTCAGCACGGGCTTGAAAGACGCCTATTTCGGTTATGTGTTTGGCAACTCCACCGCCTTGAGCGTTGGCCGCTTCAAGCCCCCCTTTGAGATGGAGGGGCTGATGTCGAGTCGGGACCAACTCTTTGTGCATCCCTCCCTGGAGTCTCGGGGGGTGGCCTGTCACGAGGGCTATTGCGACGGCGCGCCGGGGATGTCTCCGGGCCGACAGATGGGGGTGATCGTTCGGGACAACTTTTTGGTGGCCCTGGGGAACGCGGATATGGGCTACGCCCTCGCGGTGACCAACGGCAACGCAGGTGGGGCGACCCTCAACGACAACGACCTCCCAGCGGTGTACGGGCGCTTGATGCTCAGTTGGGGCGAGGCCCGCTACCAGCAAGGGGATGACGAGGGCCCGGCGGGCTATGTTCGGGTTAAAGACGGTGGCATGGTGGGGCTGGTGGGAAGTTGGAACGACGTGACCTACGGCGAGCCCCACAACCGCGCCCACGACCGAGAGCTTGGGTTTGGTTTGGACCTGGCGGTGGGTGTGGCCGGGTTTACCTTTCAGTCCCAGCTGCTGCTCAAGGACAAAACCCACCTGCAGGCAATCGTCGGGGAGAAGGAGCTTGAGTTGGGGGGCCACGCGCAGGTGGGCTATGAGGTTCTCGAGGGGCTCGAAGTGGGCGCTCGACTGGCCTACTACAACCCGCGCATCGTCAGCGGCGACGACAGCTTTGATCAGGCCGATTACGATCTGGTCGCGCATATCACCACCGGCGTTCGTTATGCCTGCCCGGAGCTGCCCATCGTACTCTGGGGGGAGTTTACCCACGCCCAAGAGGACTCCGGCGATCAACTGAACAACGACCGTGTTGAATTCGCGGCCCAAGTTTCATTCTAAATCTCGGAATAGCAATGATGGTACGTAAATTAGTGGTCCTCTGTGTCCTTGCGGCGCTGGTGGGTTGTCAACAAGATGGTTTCTCTTTTGCCCGGCGAGTGGAGGCTCCCAATGAGCTGATTGGAGGGGACGGGGCTCTTGGGTCCGTGGGTGACTGGATGCTCGGCAATGAGAAGGTCCGGGTGGTTATTCAGGACAAAGGCTGGTCCCGGGGCTTTGGCATCTTCGGCGGTGGCATTATCGACGCCGATTTGGTGCGTCCTGACACCGGCGGCGCGGGCCTGGCTCAGCGAGGGTATGATGCCTTTGGGGAACTCTTCCCGGCGTTGTTTCTGCTGGCCTTCGACGTCGACGACCAGATGGAATATGATTTCGAGGCGCGTGAGTCCATCACCCTGCCGGGCATTGAGGTCATCAACGATGGCAGTGATGGGAAGGCGGCCATTATCCGGACCCGCGCCATGGGCAAGGACTTTATGACCATGATGAGCACGCTCCTGGGGCTCGCCGTCCCGGACACAGAGTCCATGCGCATGGAGGTCGACTACATTCTTGAGCCCGGTGCCCGTCACCTCAAAATCGTGTCGCGTTTGATGAACCTTGGGAAGCGCTCCATCGACCTCTCGGGAGAGGGCATTGCGGGTTTTCTGGGGGCCGACGGCTTGCAGGTGCCCTTTGGGGACATCGCTCTCTTTGGCACCGGCAACAAGATTTTTGTCCCTGGCGCGGTGAGCCGTGCGGGGGGAGAGCCGGAGCCCCGGCCGGTGGGCTTTGATCTGCGCTACTCGGTGGAGGCTTCCTACGCTTATCAGAAAGAAAAAGACGTCAAGTTGCCTGCGGTGCCCGGGCTGGTGGCGGATTTTATCGCAACGGCAGGCGCGCGAACTTCCTATGGTCTGGCCACCGCAGCGAGTGACCGCAAGTTCGTGTGGTTGAACCGCGAGAAGTATAAGCGGGATCCGCAGCTGAACGTCTCCCGGCACTCGATGCTGATCCCCTTTATCTTCAGCTCGTTTACGGGCGCCTATTATGAAGTGCCACCGACCACCTTCGAGGCTGCAGACCCGGACGTCCCCGGGAGCGGTGTCTATGAGTTTACCAAGTATTTTCTGATCGGAGACGGTGATGTCTCTTCCA
>JAZAIZ010000347.1:0-1575 GCA_036230545.1 Myxococcota bacterium | reverse complement strand
GACGAATCTGGAGGTGACCATGGCTGTGCCGTGGGAGGTTTGGCTTGGGAGCAGCTTCCGGAGCCGGGTCATGTTTATTTTGGGCGCCAGCGCCTCGCTCACGAAGCCGGGGAAGTCCGAGGCCGTCTTGGTGGATTTCCAGAGCTTGTGGTACTGGAAGGACACGAGGGAGGCGTCGAAGAGACTCACGAGGTGCACGGTTTTGGCTTCGGGGGAGACCTGCTGGACGACGCCCGCGATGAACTTGGCGTTGCTCACTTTTTTGGAGGGGAACCAGAGGATCTGGCCGGGGAAGAAGCCGTCGGCGGTTTTGGCGGACAGCATGATGAGTTGAGCATGCTTTTCTTTCGGAACGAGGTAGGTTTTGTTCGGGAACCGCTTCCCCTTCGAGGTCTGGACCGGCTCGTCCCTCTGCACCTCGAGGCTGCCGTTGCTGTTGATCTGCGTGACGACGTAGATTTTGGGTTTGCCCTTGAACTGGACGACGTCGCCGACGTGGAAGACGGACGGTTCGGCCTGCGGGGGGTGGAAGCCGACCTGGTGGAGGGCCTGGCTGATGTGGGCGAGCGTGGAGTCCTCGACCTTGTCGGCCGGGATCTTCTTGAGCAGCTCGGGTGCGCGCTCCTCCGTCTGTCTGGTCTTTGTGTTGAAGACCCCGTACGTCCCGTTGGCTTTGTCCCCCACCACGACGCCCGTCGCCATCTGTGCCTTGCCAACCATCCTCCTGCGGAGCTCTGTCTTGGGCGGGGGGCCGTCGAGCATGATGACCAGGTCGCCGATTTGGTACTCCATGTCTTCCCCCCACGCGTTGCTCCATAGCATGTCGGTGCCCCAGTCCAGGAGCATCTCGCCCGCCGTGACGAGGGCGCCCCCGGAGGGGTCGACGGACTTGAGAAAGGTGCTGAGGAAGCTTCGGCCCACGCTGATGCCCTTTTTCGCGGTTTCTTTTGCGACGGTGTCGGCGACGTTGCTGACGCCCTGGTTTGAGATGTTGGCCCAGTCGATGGCTTCGAGGTCCCGGATGAGGGAGTCGTAAGCTCCGTTGCCCTTGAAGGACTCGTGAACACTCCGGACGTTCTCGCCCCACTCCATCATCTGCGCGTCAACGCCTTTCTTGAATGTGTCAAACACCATTTTATTCTTTCTCTAATTACAGAAAAAGAGATGCCCGGAACGCGAAAGATCAACACATGGTCAGATGCCAAGATAAAGCGGAAAGCTGACGAGTGGCTCGCGAACGAGCTGTTCATGCGGGAGACGGGTGGGGACGAGCTGGACCCGGTGGCGGGCTGGACGGACGAGCAGATCCAGTTCGAGAACGAGACCACCAAGGGGTACAAGGGGGCCCGCTACCGGGAGGTGCACCAGCACAGCAAGAAGAAGCCCCAGAGCGAGAAGGCCACGCTGGCGGCGCGGTTGTGGGAGCACGATCTCCAGGACTCGGAGTGGTGGGCCGAGGTGGACAAGATGGGCGCTGAAGAGGCGCAAGCGCTGATCGACTACACACACGCTGTTACTTTAAAGGCGAATGCCGAGGAGATAGAAAAGGCGGCGGAGGCGGCCAACAGCCAGCCG
>JAZAIZ010000346.1:0-17254 GCA_036230545.1 Myxococcota bacterium | reverse complement strand
GCGCTTTGTGGCGGCGCTTCGCTCCATCGTGGGTGGGCACATGGGGGGCTATGAGTCGCTGCTGGACCGGGCTCGTCGAGAGGCCATGCTGCGCATGAAAGAAGAGGCCATTCGCAAGGGCTTTGATGTGGTGATCAACGTTCGTTTTGAGACCTCCCGCCTGGCGAGCGCGGCCCAGAACGGAAAGGGCACCGCCGGGGTGGAGATGCTTGTTTTTGGCACGGCGCTGCAATTAGCGAAAGAGCGCGATGGCGGTCTTTAAGCCCAGGCTCCCCGATGACCGGGTTAACCTCTCTTCAGAGCATCCCATCAAGAACATGGTGCTGCTCCTGGCGGGAGTGCTTCTGGTGGTGGTGCTGGTGGTGGGAGGCGCGGGGTTGGCTCTGGAGGCAGCGTTGCCGATGCTCCCCGTCTCGGTGGAGAGATCTCTCTTTTCATCGTTGCACAAGGCCTTCGAGGTCGGGGAAGAGGCTCCAGGGGGAGTGAAGGGGCCGCTCTCTCTAGAGGAGAAGCGACGCGAGCAGCAGTCTGCAACGCTTCGCCGTCTCCTGAACGAGGTGCAGGTGGGCTGGCCTGATGCCCCCTATGACTTCAGGGTGGAGATCGCGGAGTTTGGTCCTCAGTGGGACGACGCGCAGGTGCCCAACGCCGCGGCGTTTCCCGGTGGGCTGATTCTGGTGACCCCCGCTTTGGTCGAGGGTGCCACCAGCGAAAATGAGATCGCCATGGTGCTTGCCCATGAGCTGGGGCATTTCAAGAATCGAGACCACCTGCGGGGCCTTGGTATGGGCCTTGTGCTGGGGCTCTTCTCGGTTGCGCTCGGGACCACCGGCGGGGCTCAGGCGGTGGCGGATTTGGTGGTGCTCGCTGGGAGCCTTGTCAGTCATCGATTCAGTCGGGAGCAGGAGCGGGCTGCTGACGCCTTTGCCCTGGAGCTGCTGGCGAAGCGCTACGGGCACGTTGGGGGGAGCGTGGCTTTCTTTGAGCGCATCCTCGCTTTGGACCATGAGCCGGGGGGGGCCGGAGGAGAATACTTCAGCACGCATCCCCTGTCGCAAAAAAGGATTGATGCCATGCGGGCGCAGGCGAAGGAGCGTGGGTGGTCGTTTAGCCCAGAGCTCGTACCGGTGAAGTGGTCCCCTCGGTAACTGCTGGAGTCGCCGAATCAGTTACCAGCGCCGCCATCGTCTCCACAAAGCGGGGATGGTCGTTCAGGCAGGGAATAAAGAGAAACGCTTCACCGCCGGCTTCGTGCCACTGCTCCTGCAGTCGGATCTGAATCTCTTCGAGGGTCTCCAGGCAGTCTGCGGCGAAGGAGGGGGAGGTCACCGCGAGTCGCTTCACGCCCTGCGCTGCGATCTCCTCCAGGAGGACGTCCGTGTAGGGTTTGATCCACGGGGTTCGTCCGAGGCGGCTTTGAAAGGACACGGCGTAGTCCTGCTCTGTGAGCTGCAGGGCCTCTCCCAAAAGTCGGGAGGTCTGGTAGCATTGAGCGCGGTAGCAAAAGCGGTTGTGTTTGCCCACGGCAGGGCAGGGCCCCTGACGGTCGCAGTGAACGCCGGGGTGGTCGCTTTTTGCGACGTGGCGCTCTGGCAGCCCGTGGTAGCTGAAGAGGAGCAGATCGGGGTTGAAGTCACTTAACTGTGGCCGGATGTGCTGCGCGAGGGCGTCAATAAAGAGGGGGTGGTCAAAGAAGTCGCCTAGAATCTCAATGGGGGGGAGATTCCACGAGTTTTGCACATGCCGCATGACCTCTTCGGCGGCGCTGCCGTTAGCGGCCGAGGAGTATTGCGGAAAGAGTGGCAGGACCACGATGCGATGGCAGCCCTGTGCCTGAAGGCGTTCAAGGCCCTGCGCGATGGAGGGGGAGCCGTAGCGCATGCCAATTTCGACCACAAAGTCCTGGCCAAGGGCGTTGGCCAGGCCCACCTGCTGCGCCTGGGTGTTGAGAACCAGGGGAGAGCCCTCGGGTTGCCAGATTTGCGCATAGGCCGCCGCTGATTTTTTGGGGCGAGTGGGGAGGATGATGAGGTTGAGCAGGCACCAGCGAGCGAGGGGGTGAATATCAACGACCCG
The DNA here is from genome assembly GCA_036230545.1 of Myxococcota bacterium. Taxonomy (GTDB): domain Bacteria; phylum Myxococcota; class XYA12-FULL-58-9; order XYA12-FULL-58-9; family JABJBS01; genus CAXGXL01. The sequence goes on along the minus strand of JAZAIZ010000346.1, from coordinate 15,178 downwards.
AGGATCCGAGAGAAACTCCCGCAGGTAGGTTCGCACATCGCTGACCGCGGTTGAGTCGGGGGAACCGATGTTGATTAGAAGAATGCCGGTGAGCTCAGACACCTTGGACTCCTGTAAATAGGGCGTTTGGGGCCTCTACCCAAAAGACAGGAGGTCGTCTAGCCTTTAAGCTCTGAGAAGACCAGGGCCGCGTTGGTGCCGCCAAACCCAAAGGAGTTGGAGAGGGCATGCTTGATAGCCAGATCCTGGCTCTGATGGGGGACGAGGTTGAGGTCACAGCCCTCGTCGGGGTTGTCGAGGTTGCGGGTGGGGGGGGCGATTTGATGCTGGAGGCTGAGGACTGAGAAGACCGCCTCAACGCTCCCGGCGGCGCCGAGGAGGTGCCCGATGGCCGATTTGGTGGAGGAGACGGCGAGGGACTCCGGATTTTCGCCAAAAAGGCGCTTGATGGCGCGCAGCTCCACCAGATCTCCCAAGGGGGTCGAGGTGCCGTGGGCGTTGATATAATCGATGTCTTCGGGGTTGAGCCCTGCGGTCTCAAGGGCGCGCTGCATGGCGCGGAAGGCCCCGCGGCCGTCTTCGGGGGGGGCGGTGATGTGGTGGGCGTCTCCCGACATGCCATAGCCCTTGATTTCACAGTAGATTCGGGCCCCTCGGGCTTTGGCGTGCTCGTACTCTTCCAGGATAAGGGCCCCGGCGCCTTCGCCGATGACAAAGCCGTCGCGGTCGCGGTCCCAGGGGCGGGAGGCCCTGGAGGGCTGGTCGTTAAAGCCGGTGGAGAGGGCCTTGGCGGCGGAAAAGCCGGCCATGGCGAGCCGGCAGACTGCGGCCTCTGAGCCACCGGTGACCATGACATCGGCGTCCCCCAGCTGAATCATGCGGGCGCTGTCCCCGATGGCGTGGGAGCCCGATGAGCACGCGGTGGACACGGCGTGGTTGGGGCCGCCAAAGCCATATTCGATGGAGATGTGCCCCGCGGTGAGGTTGATGAGGGTCCCGGGGACAAAGAAGGGGCTCACTCGCCGAGGCCCTCGGCTGTCGAGGGTGCGGGTGGTGTTGGCGATGCGCTGCAGGCCGCCGATGCCCGAGCCAAGGGCCACCCCGGTGCGCTCGCGGGCATGGTCGGATTCGGGGGTCCACCCGGCGTCTTCGATGGCTTGTTTGGCCGCAGCGATGCCATAGAGGATGAAGGGATCCACCCGGGAGTGCTGTTTTTCAGGGAGCCACCGCTCAGGCTGAAAGGCGTCGGGCTCCTCGCCGGTGGGCAGTTGAGCGGCGACGGTGGAGCGCAGCCCCTCCAGGTCAAACCCGTGGGCGGTGCCGACGCCGGACTCTCCCTCGGTGAGTCGTTTCCACGTCTCGGCCACGCCGCTCGCCAGTGGGGTCACAAGCCCCAGTCCTGTCACTACAACTCTTCGCATGCCCTCTTTTATCGCATGAAACGGATCGTTTCTGTAGTTTGTGGTTCATCAGGACGAAAAAATTGGGGTTGGCGGGAGGTGAGGCTAATAAGTATTGAATAATAAAGTTGTTTCCTTGAATGCAGCTTTAGTGTTTGAGCGGGGGTTGCCTTTTGTGAAAAGGTGCCCATTGTTCGTATAATAAAAGCGAGAGGGGGAGACACCGCCCGTGAGTACATCCGAGCAACCCATAGCGCCGAAAGAGCCCACAGGACCAGAGGGCTCCGATCCCGTAGCCCGACTTCAATTGGGGACCTTCCTCGGGGTGTTCACCCCCACGATTCTGACTATCCTCGGGGTCATCATGTTTCTCCGGGTCGGGTGGATCGTGGGGGGAGTGGGCCTTGGTTACACGCTTCTGATCGTTATTATCTCCAACGTCATCACCTTCGTTACGGCCCTCTCCTTAAGCAGCCTCGCCACCAGCATGCGGGTGGGGGTGGGGGGAGCCTATTATTTGATCTCCCGATCCTTTGGCCTTGAGGTTGGCGGGGCGGTTGGGATCCCGCTCTACCTCTCTCAGACGCTCTCGGTGACCCTCTATGCCTACGGGATGGCCGAGAGCATGACCTACCTCCTGCCTGACATGGTGACGGGGCTGCCGGGCTTTCTTCCGGTGACCGCCGCGCTGATTATCGTGGGGGTCGCAGCGGTGGCGGCCAAAAGCACCGAGTTGAGCCTCAAGCTGCAGCGGCCCATCATCGTGCTCATTTTTCTCTCGTTGCTCTCCCTCTTTATGGGGGTGAGCTGGACTCAGGAGTTTGAGACCCGGCCCATCAGTGACATGCTCACCAGCGGCGGAGGGACGGTCCCCTTCTGGGTGGCCTTCGCGGTCTTCTTCCCGGCGGTGACGGGGATTTTGTCGGGGGTGAGCCTCTCCGGTGATCTTAAAGATCCGGGCAAGTCGATCCCACAGGGGGTGTTGTCCGCGGTTGTTGTGGGATTCTTCATTTATCTTTGTGTGCCCGTGGCGCTCTACCTGGGGGCGGACACCGACGCGCTGGTGAACAACTCCCTGGTCTGGCAGGACGTCTCGGCGGTCTCCTTTCTGGTGCTGCCGGGGCTGTGGGGCGCGGTGCTCTCAAGCGCGTTTGGCAGCATCCTCTCGGCGCCCCGGACGCTGCAGGCCCTGGCCGACGACCGCCTCGCGCCCCGGCTATTCTCTCAAACCGACGAGAAGACAGGCGAGCCGGTCCTCGGGCTTGTGGTGAGCGCAGGGGTCGCCCTGGTGGCCGTGGTGCTTGGGGACCTCAACGCGGTGGCGGAGTGGTTGACGGTTTTCTTCCTGACCACCTACGGGGCGCTGAACGCGGTGGCGCTCTTTGAGATCGTGGCGGGAGATCCTGCCTTTCGTCCCAGGGTCAAGGTGCCCTGGTGGGCCGCCCTTGGTGGCGCGGTGGGGTGCGCGGTGGCGATGTTCGCCATTAACCCCATGGCCTGCATGGGGGCGCTGATTATCGAGATGGGGATCTTCCTCTATATCAGGCGTCGCTCCCTGCGCACGACCTGGGGAGATGTGCGCAACGGATTGTGGCTCTCCATGGCGCGTTTCGCGCTTCTGCACCTGCGCGGTCAGGATTTGGACCCTCGCAGCTGGCGCCCGCATATTTTGCTCTTCACCGCCGAGTTGGCGCGCACGATCCCCCTGGTGCGACTCTCGGCGGCCCTGGGGCAGCAGCGCGGTGTGGTGACTGTGGTCACCCTTAAGGTTGGGGAGCTGGACGAGCGTGAAGATTATTCCAAGCTTCAGCAGCGCAACGAGAAGCTCCTCGATCAGCATCGAATCGTTGCCTTTGCAGAGATTGCGGCGGTCCCCACTCTGCTGGGGGGGGTGCTGGCGGTGGCCCAATCCAACGGTTTCGCGGGCCTGTCTTCCAACACGATCGCCTTTGGTTGGTCAGAGACAGGCGCGCCGGGTCTGGCCAACCTGCTGCGCCTTGTGCGCAAGCTCGAGCATCTCGACAAGTGCGCGATGATTTGCCGCAACCCCCCTGTGGAGAGGCGTGGCGCTCTCTTTGTGGTGTGGTGGACCGGCAAAGAGAACAACGGTGATCTCATGCTGCTCTTTGCTCACCTGCTCACCCAGGCGTCCGGGTGGGAGAACTCCCGCATTGTGTTGCGAAGCGTGGTTGAGCAGCGCGAAGAGGTGAGCGAGCGCAAGGCAGAGTTTGAAGAGATGCTCGAGGAGGTTCGAATCAGCGCCGACGTTGAAGTGTTGCATCGGGTGCCGGAGTCATCTGTTTCTGAGATGATCACCGAGTACTCCCAGGACGCGGCGCTGTGCTTTCTTGGGTTTCGAGTCCCTGAAGAAGGAGGCGAACTCGAGGTGGCCCAGTACCTGATTGATTTGACCGACGGTATCCCAAGCGCTGTTCTGGTGCGCAACGGTGGCCCCTATCGCGGGATGCTCGTTTAAGAGTTGCCGCGTCGCTTCAGAGCTCCCTGTGTTTTTGCTGCTCCCCAATCAGTTGTGAGAAGGTCTTTCTTTAGTGGGGTGGTGCATATATGCAGCGCTTTGGCGCTCCCACGGGGAGCAGAGCTTTGGGAATGGAGGCGACGATGAAAGAAGAGTTTATGAGAGAGGCGATTCGGCTCTCGCGAGAGCGGATGAATGCCGGAAAAGGCGGCCCCTTTGGCGCGGTGGTGGTGAAGGACAATCAAATCATCGCGCGGGGAAACAATCAGGTGACCGTGTGCAATGATCCCACAGCTCACGCAGAGGTGGTGGCCATTCGGAATGCCTGCGAGCACCTGGGGAGTTTCAGCCTGAAGGGCTGCGAGATCTACTCAAGCTGCGAGCCCTGCCCCATGTGCCTCTCTGCGATTTATTGGTCCCGGGTAGACCGCCTCTATTTTGCCGGGAGTCGCGACGACGCGGCGGAGGCCGGCTTTGATGACGCGTTCCTCTACAAGGAGATTCACCTCGCGCCCAGGGAGCGCACCATGCCCACGCAGCAGTTGATGCGGGAGCAGGCGGTGGTGGCCTTTGAGGAGTGGAAGGTGCTCGAGGACAGGACCGAATATTAACCCGCTGAGTTGGGAGGGGAGGCCGACATCATCCGCGAACGCCCCACAGGAGCGCTGAAACATGCTTGTTTTATTTTTACTCGCCCTTATCTGGATTCTCCTCAGTCTAAGGACCGCCCGTCCGGATGGGCTGCTGGTGGATTATGTCCACCCCTATCGAAAGATGCTCCTCTACATTATGCCCACCAAATCCGAGTCGGTGGTCCTCTTTGATGAGTCGGTGCCGGCGGACAATTTGCTGGAGTATATTCAAACGACGCGAGAGCGCTTTAAGGCGGACATGAACCACGTGCTGCTGGCGGCTCTTGGGGCGGCCTTCCGCGAAAACCCGGAGATGAATCGCTTTGTGATGGGGCGCCGTCTCTATCAGCGGGACGGGGTGTGGATCACCTTCAGCATGAAGCGGCGCAAGGGGGAGAAGCGCTCCAAGGTGGCCGCCGTGAAGCTCGAGATGTTTGGCGATGAGACCTTTGAGCAGCTCAGCGAGCGCATCAATCAAGAGGTGGAGCGGGAGCGATCCGACGCGGTGACTTACGCCGACAGAGAGCTCGGGGCCTTCTCTCAGCTGCCTCGTCCTCTCTTGCGGTTTTGTGTGATGCTCTTTAAGGCGGCAGATTATTTCAACCTCCTGCCTGGGAACTTCATTGAGAAAGATGGGCTCTACACGAGCGCCTTTCTGGCCAACCTTGGCAGTATCGGGATGAAGCCCGGCTATCACCACCTCTTTGAGTGGGGAAACTGTCCGGTGTTTATCATGGCTGGTGAGGTGGAGGAGCGCGCGGTGGTGGAAGAGGGAGAGGTGAGGGTGCGCAAGGTGCTCCCGATTCGGGTCACCTACGATGAGCGCATCGATGACGGTCTCACCGCCCGTGGTGCCCTCGACTCGATGAAGCGGGTGCTTTCAAACCCAGCGAAAGAGCTGGGATGCATCGCCGAGGATGGCTCCGACAAGGTCGTGTTGGGTGAGCGTCGTTAAGAGAGGAGCGCCGACAGTGGAGGAAGCGATGACTGATTGGCACTACGAGACCCAATTGTCCCATGAGCGGATCGTTGAAGTGGCGGAGGCGTTTCATTCTCTGTGGGGCGAGGGGCTCTCCCTTGATGCGCACATCGCGAGAAACCTGCAGGCAGTGGAGCGGCTCTCCTCTGAGAGCCGTCTTCGTCTGGTGGGGTTGAGCGATGCAAAGGGTGCCATTGGGGTGTGCATGAAGTGGTACACCTTTGAGCGAATGCTTCCCTCGGCGCAGGTTCCCGAACGGGTGTTGGGGATTGGCGCTCTTTTTACGCAGCCTTCGCTGCGTGGTGGTGGCCTCGCAGCGAAGCTGGTCTCCGAGTCCATGGAGCGGGCTGAGGCGGCGGGTTATGGGGCGGCGCTGCTTTTCTCGGAGATTCAGCCGGAATATTACGAGGGGCTCGGTTTTGTTCGTCTCCCCTGTGAGGAGTTCTCCATGGAGACCACGTCGACGTCTGAGGGCGACGAGCGTTGGGAGATCTGCAGGGTGTTCTCGGTGTCGGAGAAGCTTCGAGAGTTGCAGGGCGGGGCTTCGCAAAGTGCATTGAGCCACAGCGAACTCACTCTTGAGTTTTTGGAGTGGTGGCATGAGATTCCGGGGCAGTGGCTGGAGATCTTTCGGGATGGGGGCCCGGTGGGTTTTGGGGCATTTCGTTTGGAGGGGAGGACGCTTCGTTTGATGCACGTGACGTTGGGAGAGTTTGACGATGGTTTTTGGCGGGCTCTTTCAGGGTTTGCCCGCGCTCAGGGCTGTGAGCGCGTGGTGGGTTGGGGGCAGCGGGGGGACTTTTCGTCTGAGCTGAACGTGGGCTGGTCCACGCCGGCGGGGGTGGTGCCCATGATTTGTGACCTGCGAGGTCGCCCGGAGAAGATCAGCTTGAGGTTGGGGGAGCTTGACCGATTCTAAACGCGCTACTCTCCTGCGCTTCTGCGCTCAGCGCCCTTGGCGGTCAGGAGGTAGCGGATCCCCATATTTTCATCAAAGAGATCGCGGATGGTCTGGTGGGGGATTCGCAGAAGCTCCACGTTGCTTTTGGCGATCACATCGGTGTCCCGCGGTGTCCCGGGGGAGAGCACGGAGCTTATGCCAAAGAAGTTGTTGGAGAGGTCACTGCGCAGGGTGGTGAGGCTCTCTTTGCCACGCTTGATGGTCACCTCACCCTCGATAAGGATGAAGAAGTCATCGTCGACAGAGCCGCTTGGGGTGATGAGGGCGTTGGCGCTGTGGGACTCCCGTCGTGAACGCAGGGAGATGACGTTTCTTTGTCCCATTTTGAGACTGTGAAAGAGGACGTGCGAGTCGATGATGGGGCGCGCGGCGGCGACAGCGGGGAGGCGATCCCCCAGGTCAAAGGCCTGCATAAACTCAGAGAAGGTCTCTTCGGGGATCTTGAAGATCTCCGAAGGGCAGGTGCAGGTGATCTCGGTGTCGCAATGTCCCTGGTGGTCGATGTACTCGCTGAAGCCAAAGAACTCACCGGGTCGAATCAGCAGCGCCTCCGGGGTGTGGCTGGGGGCCGCCTCAAGGAGGCCCTCGACCACAATGTGCAGGGCTTGCCCGAGGGGGTCTCCGGTGGAGGCGACGACGTCTCCGCTTTGAAAGGTGAGCAGGGTCCCTTCGTCGATGAAGCGTTGCACCCAGGCGGGGGAGTCGACGTCCAGGAAGGCCAGGGCCTCAAGGAGTCGTGGTGGAGTGGCACGTACCATTCTGGCGTTTTCGATCAGCTCAATGGTTTGGCCGGGGATCGCGAGCTCTCTGCCAAAAGAGCGGATGTGTTCGTTGTCGGGGCAATGATAATAGAGGATTCGATTGGGGTTGTCGCTCCAATCACCGGGGTGTCCGTGGATAATGGATTCCCCGACGTCGCAGCAGTAGAGGTCATGGGGCGCTTTGCTGTTGGGGACCAGCGCGCGCATTCTTTGGTAGATGTCATCGGTGATGACACCGGCCTTATAATAATCATCGAGCCCTTCATGGTGAAGGGTGTCCCCCGAGATGAGCACCTTATGGTCCTGGTAGGACACGGAGATCCCCAGGGCGGGGATTGCGTGAACGGTGTAGAAGAGCTCAAAGGTGGCGCCGAGGTGGTCAAAGGGGACGTTGGGCTCCACCCGGTGATAGTCGATAAACTCTGCGACCTGGGCCTCGGGCATTTTGAAATACGAACTCAGCTTGATTAAGGCGGAGCGATAGATGGGCTCGGTGGTGTACACCGCAGGGCGGGTTCCCGAGAGGACCAGCTCCACAAACGAGCCCATATGGTCTTCGTGGCAATGGCTCAACACCACCATGGCGATGTCATCGCAGGAGATGCCCTGGGCTTCGAGGAGGTAGCGGGTGCCCACCGGGCCGTCATACACGCAGACTTTCCCCTCCACCCAGATGACAAAGCCCGTGCTGGGGCCGGAGAGGTCAAACCCGCTTCGCACTCCGAGGGGCTTAATGCCAAAGCGCAGGGGGCGCTGGACGTCAGGAGGAGCGGGCAGCATGGCAAAAGGGGCCACCCGTTGATTGATGGCGAGGTTGATGTCCTCTTGTTGTTGACCTCGCCGCACCTGAAAGCTGTTGTGGTGAAGGCGCTCAACGATGACGTTACCGTCGAGCAACTCGATGGTGTTGCGGGCGTCAAAGGTCTGGACATCGAGCATGTCGTCGATGACCCGTGGCATATCATCCCGCTTGAGCGCCATATGGGAGGAGATACCAGAGAGGAGCCTGGCGCTCTCGTCATCGACGAGGGGGGTGCCCTGCTCGTCGCGGTAGGAACGGAGCTCTTCGAGAGTGGGGCCGGTGAGGGTGATGCGCAGGGCGTCTTTGACACCCTCCACTTGGTCCTTGTCCAACACGAGCTGCAGGCGCTCGCCGGCGAGCTCGGGTTTAAACGCGGCGCCATACACAAAGAGAAAGTCGTAGAGAAAGAACTCCGGGTTAAACTGGGGGACGTAGCGAGCCAACATATCCGTGGGCGCCACGAGCACCTTGGGGAAGGGAAGTTCGTGGTCTGTGCAGTATTTGCGGGTGGCTTTAAACGCATCGGTGGGGGCGCCCATGAGGATGGATCCCAGCTCCGTTACGATGAGCGCAACCCCGGGGTAGGGGCGATGTATTTCAAATGCCATTAGAGATGACTTGTCTCAATCCATTTAAGAACCAGTGACTCTGATTTATTATCAAATTGGCGAACTTGAGGCGAATTTGGAGCTCTTTCCTGAGCTGGGCGGCTCTGTGTTGAGACGTGATCGCCCGCCCCTTGCCCCTGGTCTCGCTGCCTGGCTATACTTCGTTTATGGTGCACGTCGCAGCCCGAAGAGCTCCCTTGGGGGAGGATGAGGATAGCGCAGGCCCTGGGCATGAAAAACTGGGGGCTTGGGCGTGGAGTCCTTTACTTTTGACCACTGAAAAAGGTACCGAAGAGCCCTTGGAATCATCCGGGATCATGAACCTCAGCGGAAGGCTACGGACGTGTTTTTTCAGAACCATAAGCACAAGGGTGAGCCGATGACAGAGCCCTTGAACCCAGTGGCCCCGGGGATGCCCCAGGGCGAAGAGGATGAGTTGCTGGATAAAGAGGTGCGGGATTCTCTGGAGGTCTTGGATTCGATGGCTGAAGCGCCCACGGAAGCGGAGACCTCCTCGGCAGAGGTGGCTTCGCCGGCGCCCGCGGCCCTTGGGGGAGTTGATCCGCGAATTGACACAATGCGCAGTGAAATCAGTGACTTACGAAAAAAGGTGCGCGCCCTTGAGGAGAGCCTGGAGGTGAAGGAGCTCGAGTTCAGTGAGCGGTTGCTCAAGGAGAGCACTCGGGCCCGGGAGGCGGTTGCCGACCGACAGAAGGCTTCTCAGTGGGAGCAGGAGGCTACTCGCCTTGAGGGGGCCCTGGAGCGTGAAAAGGCCAAAAATACCCAGAATATCGGGCTCTTGGAGGAGTTGAAGGGGCAGCTTGAGGAGCGAAAAGAGGTTGAGGGTGGGTTGAGCGGGACCGTGGCCCGGCTTGAGAGTGACATCGCAGCAGCCCGAGCAGGGCGAGCCGAGGTCGAAGCCCGGATGGTGGCCATGGACGCTGAGCTCAACGAGATGAAGGAGGCCTTGAGCGCGAGCACCGAGCAGCGCCGTGAGGCCCGTGAGGTCCTGGCGGCCACCATGAAGCTCCTCGATGAGATGGTTCGTGGGGCGAATTCCGCAGATTAATTGGTTTTTCGCCGATTTTGATGAATAAATAGGGCGATGCCGGTGAATGGGCTGTGAGCTGGGGATTGGGGCCCGGTGGGAAACTTATAGTAATGAAATATTGAATTATTTATAAGTTTAAAGCCTCTAAACCTCATGGTTGACGCAAATTGTTCTTTAAAAACAGACAAAAAGCCGTCCTAAGGCCACTGTTCGTTTTTTTGATTGTTGACCTAAATAAGTGGTCTGTGGTACGGTGCCGAAAATTTAAAGTGTTTGCTCACTGACCGTTTTTCGTAGGACGTGTTGGGGGCTCCATAAGGAAGATCGCATGCAGGAAAGCTTCAAAGTTGGTGATAAGGCGGTATATCCGGCCCATGGTGTGGGAGAGGTTACCGCCATTGAGAACCGGTCGATCGGTGGAATGGAGCAGACATTTTATATCCTTCGCATCCTCGAGAACGGGATGAAGATCATGGTTCCCACCAACAATGTTCGCCAGGTTGGGCTGCGGGAAGTCATCAGCAAGAGCAAAGTCGATAAGGTCTTTAAGATCCTCAAAGAGAAGACCCTCAGCGTGGAGACCACCACCTGGAACCGTCGCTACCGTGAGTACATGGAGAAGATCAAGACCGGTTCTGTCTTTGAAGTGGCTGATGTGCTGCGGGATCTCTACATCCTCAAGGTCGACAAAGACCTGTCGTTTTGTGAGTTGAAGCTTCTGGATACGGCCCGTGGTCTGCTGATTCGTGAGCTGGCGGTGGCGCGGACCACCAACGAAGAAGAGATCGAAAAAGAGTTTCAGAAGATTTTTACCAAGTATCATTAAGACCTCTGAATCATCTTAAGTGTTCGACAACTCCGTCGTTGGAATCTCCAGCGACGGAGTTTTTTTTTGGGGAGATTCCCGCTGATTTACCGTCGCCTTATGAGCTTGAACTGTGGTATTGGCCTCTGCACGTTTGGAGCGGAGCGCTCCCTGGAAGGGATCAACCATGGCAGCCGAAGGTTTGGATGAACAGCTAGGGCGATGGCGTCGTCGTCAACGGCGCTACCTGCTTCAGGTGGCTTTATCAGGCCTGACCTTTGGGGCGATGCTCTGGTTCTTTTCGGGCTATCAGGAGGTTCTGAAATATTCGTTCTCCGGCGAGGCGCCCCTGGTTGCCATGGGGGAGGCTCCTGACAGCCAGCCCTCCGATTTTGTTCACAACAGCTACGTGTCCCTGAAGGGCATCACCGAGCACCGGGGCCTCACCCAGAAGATGGTGCGGGGTCTGGCGGTGAGTCGACAGGAGTACTGGTATTTTCGTCTCCTGGGTTCAAGCGGGGTTTTTATCGAGGTCGCCCCCGACAAAGAAAAATACGATTTGGCCACCGCGGTGGAGGTTCAGGGGAGGGTCGTTGATCCCACCCGGGACCCCAACTACACGCGCTTGATGGAACTCTACAATGAGCTCTTCTTCCCGAGGCCGGGCGCCGAGATTCGTATCATTCAGGTGGGGGTGGTACCGGGGCAGGGGCAGGGGCCCTTTGTGGCGGTCCTGGTGTTTCTGCTGGCGCTGGGAATCGCCAACATTCTCTCTTTAATTCGCCTCATTCGTCTGCGCCTGATGCGGCCAGGCTGAGAAAGAATCATTATGAGAACATTAGAGGAACTCGGACAGCGCCTATGGCAGCTCGACGGGCGGAGCTATCGCAGCTACAAGCAGATCACAGGGGAGTACGCCGGGTCGGGTTTTGTCTTGTCTATCGACCACGTGCAGGGAGATCCCTTTGCGGAGCCCAGCAGGGTCCGCCTCTTTGTGGACGGCCCCCGGGCAGGGTTTCCGGAGTGGGTTTTAAGTTCGCCCACTCGACGGCGCGCTGCGGCCGACTTTGTGAACCGGCGCTTTTTCCACCAGGTGCAGCGCGTTGCCGAGCGGAGCGGCAGTGGTAAGAGCGGGGCCATTGAGGTGCTGCGTCCCGGCCAGCAGGTGCTTGAGCGCACCAGCCTCTTGATTACCCCCGATGGCGCGGTGGAGGCTCGTCTTAAAACAGGCTTGCCCGCCCGTGGTCGCAGTGTCCTTGGCAAGGCGGCGCAGAGGCTGCTTGTGGAGCACATGGCCGAGCTTGTTGAACGGGGCTTGGTGTATGAGGCTCTCGATTCGGACGCGCTCCGAGGTCACCTCGAGGTGGTGGAAGACAGTCAAGCCTTGCGGGGGCAGCTGGAGGCCCACAACCTCGTGGCGTTTATCCCGAACGGGGCCATCCTTCCGAGGCGCTCGGGGGTGGACGACAGGCCCGCTCAGGGAGAGGGCATTGTGCCTTTTCAGTCGCCTCCGGAGTTGGCCCTTGAGCTGACCACTCCCAATGGTGGCCCCATCTCCGGCATGGGGATCCCCACGGGCATTACCTTGATTGTGGGGGGAGGTTATCACGGTAAGTCAACGGTGCTCCGGGCGGTGGAGCTTGGGGTCTATGACCACATCCCCGGGGATGGGCGTGAGCGGGTGGTGACGGTGGACTCCGCCGTTAAGGTGCGGGCCGAGGACGGTCGTTCTATCCCGGGTATCGACATCTCGAACTTCATTGACGGTCTTCCCGGTGGCCAGGACACGCGTCATTTTCAGTCGGAGAACGCCAGCGGGTCCACCTCCCAGGCGGCCGGAATCGTGGAGGCCCTGGAGGTGGGTTGTGGGTGCCTGTTGCTCGATGAGGACACTTGCGCGACCAATTTTATGATCCGGGATGCGCGCATGCAGCGTCTGGTGGCGGAGGAGAACGAGCCTATCACCCCCTTTATTGACCGGGCTCTGCACCTGTCGGGAGACGCGGGGGTGTCGACGGTGATCGTGGTTGGGGGGGCGGGCGATTATTTTGATGTCGCAGATTGCGTCATTGGTATGCAGGGGTATCGCCCCAAAGATCTCACCCATCAGGCACGGGAGATCTCACGGGACCTGCCAAGCGTGCGGTCGTCGGTCTCGCGTGCGTGGGCCCCGGTGGCCGCCCGTCGTCCCAGAATGGGATCTCTGGTGAGTGAGAACTCACGGAAGGATGGCAAGGTCAGGACTCGCGATGTGGACAAAATGCAGTTTGGTGACCAGTACCTTGAACTGGGGGCTGTGGAGCAGTTGGTAGAGGTTGCTCAGTTGCGTGGCATCGCCCAGGGGATCCTGTGGGCCCGCGATGAACTGCGGCAAGGGCCGGAGTCGATGGCGTCGCTCTTTGCGCAGGTGATGGAACGGGTAGATTCCGAGGGGCTGCGCTCTGTGTTGAGGCGCCCCACTGGTGATTGCGCTGAGTTCAGGGTGGCTGAACTGGCTGCCGTGCTGGGGCGAATCCGCAGCCTTAAAACCGAATTATCTTCCCCCTTGGAGTAGCAGTTTATGTCAGAAGCAAGCCCGCAGGCGCCTCGCCCTCGTCGTCGGAAGCGTCGTCGCGTGGAACCGGCAGAGTCCTTTGATTTGGGAAGCCTCAACCCCATGCAGTGCAAGGCGGTGTTGCATGATGAGGGACCGATGCTCGTGCTGGCTGGGGCCGGCAGTGGGAAGACCCGGGTCATTATTTATCGCATCGTTCGTTTGATCCGGGACGGGATTGATCCGGATCGTATCCTGGGGGTGACCTTTACCAATAAGGCCGCCAAGGAGATGCGGGAGCGATTGGTTTCTCTGGGGGGGAGTGACGCCGCGGGGGTGACCCTGTCGACCTTTCACTCTCTTGGCTTGACCATCCTGAAAGAAGAGTATCAGCACGCGGGTTTAAAGCGGGGGTTTTGTATCTACGACACCTCCGACCAGTTGAGCCTGGTACGGGAGCTTATGCGCAAGGTGAAGGTGGCTGACCGTCGCATTGACGCGTCGAAGGTGCTGGACCTTATCCTGAAGACGAAGAAAGAGCGCCTCAAGGAGGTGCCGCTCGATTATTGCGACGATTATGAGTATGCGGCCTACGAACTCTATCCTCGCTACATTGAGGAGATGCGGGCTTTTAACGCCATTGATTTTGATGACCTCATCATTCGATCCCTCGACGTCTTGCAGATTGACGAGGTCCGCGAGCGCTGGGGGAAGCGCTACGACTACCTGCTGGTGGATGAGTATCAGGACACCAGCCCCGACCAGCTGAAGCTGATTCGAACTCTGGCGGGGGAGAAGCACAACGTCTGTGTGGTGGGAGACGATGACCAGTCGATTTATGGATGGCGCGGCGCGGCGGTGGACAACATCCTCTCCTTTGGCAAGCACTTCAAGGGCACCCTTGAGGTGGTGTTGGACCAGAACTATCGCTCGACTGGAAATATTCTGGACGCCGCCAACTCCGTCATCAAAAACAATGTGAAGCGGAAGAGCAAAAACCTCTGGTCTGCCGGGGGAGCGGGGGAGCCCGTTGATATTGTCACCTGCAATGACGCCGAGGATGAGGCGGCGTTTGTGATGGAGCAGATAGCCCGTTTGGCCTACGATGGGGTCAAGTATGGGAACATGGCCGTGCTTTATCGTTCCAATACTCAGAGTCGCATTTTTGAAGAGACCCTGGCGATGGAGAGGATCCCCTTTCGGGTGGTGGGGGGCCAGGCCTTCTTTGACCGGAAAGAGGTGCGGGATTTTGTGGCGTATCTCTCCTTGTTGCACAATTCCTCCGATGAGATCTCCCTGCGGCGGATCATCAACGTGCCGGGCCGGGGCATCGGCGCGACGAGCGTTCAGAGAATCTCCGATTATGCCGAGGCGAATGGGATACGTTTTTTCGCTGCGCTGCAGAAGGTGGATGAGATCCCGGGCGTCTCCGGGCAGGCGCTTCGGGGGGTTAAGGGGTTTCTTGATATTATCAACCCGGCGATGCGGCAGGCGAAAAACCTGGGCGCGGGTCAGTTGACAGATTTCGGCAACGGGTTTTTGGAGGAGATCAAATTAAGGGATGCGGTGGTTGCCGCCGATGACGCGCCCAAGATCGCGATTAAGCGACTCGAGAACATTAACGAGGTCATTAACGCTCTGTCCTATTTTGCCAAGAAAAACCCCGATAGCACCGACGCCCTCGGAGATTTTTTGCGCAACTCGTCTTTGGTGCGCTCTCCCGAAGAGGAGGAGCAGGACCACAGTGGGCAGGTCACCCTGATGACTCTGCACAGCGCCAAGGGCTTGGAGTTTCCCTACGTGTTTATGGTGGGGGTAGAGGAGGATCTCCTGCCTCACCGAAAGTCTGTGGACGCCGGCGGGGAGATCTCGGAGGAGCGGCGCTTGATGTACGTGGGCATTACCCGGGCCAAAAAGCAGTTGTGGATCAACTGGTGTCGTCGGCGGATGCAGCGGGGAAAATGGCAGGACCGGGGTCCCTCGCGTTTTTTAGAGGAGATCCCGGAGGGGGAGGGCGTACGCCGGTGGAAGAGAGACGCGCCGCCTGAAAACGAAGACTCCGAGCAGATGGCCAATGATTTTTTTGCTCGAATGCGGGATGAATTGGGAATTAGCGAAGATTAAAGCAGAGGGCCTGTGATAGGCTGGGGGCAGGGTTTCTGATTGTTTA